>JAQBZO010000007.1 GCA_027622195.1 Planctomycetota bacterium | reverse complement strand
GGCTGCGAGGGCGTTGGAACACTCGTCGCCGGCTACCTGCGAAAACGCCGTGCCGGTGAGGGCAAGGGTCGAACAGGCGAGGATCAATGTATTGAACTGCTTCACGTGTGAAAACTCCTATAGGAAGATAAACGAACGAAGGGCTACAGCGCCTAGTGAGCGAGACCGTCGTAGAAGATCGGCCGATCTTCTTGGCGAGTGAAGTCAGAATCTGCAGAGACTGACATTTTCTCTAGCGGCGGTCAAACCAATAGGCAAACTGTGCCAATTCAATAGATAGAACCATGTCGCCGAATTGCAAACGAAATGGAGTATTCGTAAAGAACTTCTTGAATCTGACGAATTGTTAGAGTTATAGGACCTGTCCAAGAAAACACTCGTAGTTGGTGTCGGGTAGCGGAACCACTTAGCCTCTCATCAATGGTCCACTTTCTGGGATGGAATGAGATGCAATCGACGGCCGCGGCGGGTTGGTGCCGCCAGATGCGCGGCGAGTCGACTGACCAGGATGAACAGTCAGCCACTGTGGTCGTGGTCCCGTCCGCACGGGCGAGATTGGAGTTCCTCGCCGCATTGTGCGTCGAGGATGGAATCCTTGTCCACCCACCCGAGGTCATCCTCATCGAATCGTTCCTTGATCAGGCACTGGAACTTGGCATTCAGGAAAACCGCTCGGCGACTGCGATTGAGTTACTCAAGGGAGCGATCGATGCGCTGCGATTGCTGGATCAAGAGAGTGCACTCGCGCTGGGAGTCATAGGACGTTCTCCGCTTGTCCTGGTGCGGTCTGCGATCGCGCTTCAGCAAGTGCTCGATGCTCTCGCCTCAGCGGCGATACTTCCAGAGCACGTCGCGCAGACCACCTCGGTGCGAGCGAATGAGTTGGATTCCCAGCGATGGATGGCGCTAGGTCAATGGCGTGCCATGATCGAAGAGTCGCTCGCGCGTGTTGGTGCACAGGGACCGATGCATCGCCGCCTCTTTGCAATCGAGTCTGGTTCCCCCCGCTGGAATCGAGTCGTTTTGAGTGGGATCGATGATGCCACACCGATGCTCGCGCGCACGGTCGAGGCATTGCGAAGTCGGGGAGTCCATGTGGACATCCTCGTGCATGCTCCGCAAGAGTATTCAGCGTCGTTTGACTCGAGCGGCGTTCCGAAACCTGGCGCCTTTTCTGCCGAGGCCGCGGTGCCGCTCGAACAGATCATCGCAGCGTCTGAGCCTGATGATCAGGCGGAAGCGATTCTCGCGCAGTGGGCTCGTCATGCGCAGTCGGCGGTCGCCATTGTGGTTGCCGACGAATCGATTGTCCCCGCGATTCGCCGCACATTCTCGAGTCGTGGAGTGCAAGTGAATGGCGCGAAGGGGACGCCGGCATGGAGAACGCACGCTGGTCGGTTGCTCACCCGCCTCGCGGCGTGCTCGATGGAGCGCACGACCGATGCACTGCATGCGTTGGTCGCCGATCAAGCAGTTTCGGCGGCGAGTTGTGATCAACAGCAAGAACTCCTCTCGACCTTGCTGAAGTGTCGAGAGGATGAGTTGCGACAGTCGGTCGACGAGCAACTCGACGCTCTTTCGAAAGTTCATGTGCCAGGAGTGAGTTGGCTCCTCGACTGCCTCAACCTCGATCGATGTGCCGCAGGAGTGACGACGGGACGAGACCTCTTTTCGAAGTTGAATGAGATCATCGGGACGCTAGTGGTTCCGCTCTGCTCGTTGGATGCGGTGTCGAGTGACATCGAACATCGAGGTTTGACCGCCGTCAGCAAGATTCTTGAAGAGTGCGCCATCGCCTTCGCTGACGAGAAGATCGATCGCGATTCGATTCCTGCGCTCATGGGAGTGGCCAGGGACATGGTTGCGAAGAAGGTCATCCACACAAAGCAAGACGAGAATGCGCTCGAGGTCTACGGATGGCTCGAAGCACCGCATTTGCCCGCGCAGACGATGGTGATCGGCGGTGTTCATGGAGATTCACTGCCCTCGGTCGTGGCGAGAGACGGATGGCTCACCGAGTCGGTCAGAGATGCCATTGGACTTCCCACCGCCGCGAAGAGAATGGCGCGAGATGCGTTTCGTCTCGCAGGTCTGAGACACAGGTTCGGCGACAAACTCATGGTCGTCGCTGCCCGTTCGAGCGGCGAAGGAGATTCATTGCCTCTTCCTCGAATCCTTCTCGGGGCGGTCGGTGAATTGACGAGGGATGGAGCGCAGCAACTCGCGAGGCGGGTGCAGCACTTTGATTCGAAGTCGGATCAGCGTCCTTCTTTGCGCGTTCGAGTTGAATCCTCGGGGGATGGCAATGGATTTGACGCCGCGCCGTCGTTGCCCAAAACGGTTGAACTCTCTCGCATCAGCGTGACCGCATTCAAAGAGTATCTCGAGTCGCCCTACACCTATTGGCTCAAGCAGATCGAGAAACTGAGACAGCCGGAAATCGACGAACGAGAGTTCCATGGTGTAACCCTTGGCGCGTTCTTGCACCTCGCATGGAAATCCGTTTCGATCGGAGAACTCGCGAGAGAGAGGAATCGCGATCAACTTGAGTCATCCATGCGGGATTCGTTTGAAGCCGCAGCAACGCGACAACTTCATCGCCTGCCGTCACCGCTCCATCGCCTTCAGCTCGACCGAATGCGCGAACGGATTCCACTACTCGCTGAACTCGAGGCGACTGAACGTGCCAAGGGTTGGTATCCGCTCTTGGCTGAGCACAAGATGGAGGACAACGAGGCGCTCGTCCTCGATGTCACTGAAACGCCCATCATGCTCGAGGCGCGAATTGATCGAGTGGACCAGCACGAATCGACGGGCGAGATTCGTGTTCTTGATTTGAAGTCAGGTCAGGATGGAGAGAGTCCGAGTGAATCCCATTTCAAACCAGACAAGAAGCACGGTGGAAATCAGTGGTTCGATCTGCAACTTCCACTGTATCGACTGCTCGTCTCGCGGATGAAGGAATCGCGGGATGCCACTTCGCTGCCTCAGGTTGGATACCTCATCTCGCCGCCTGCTCGGAATTGTCCAACGATCGTGATGGCGGATGCAGCGGATCAATGGACCGAAGCGCACTTCGTTGAGGCAATCGAGCGAGCGCGAGAGATTGTGCGTGCGATTCGGCGTGGAGAACTCGGCGATGCATCCGAGATCAGCAAGAAGGATCAATTATTCGCACGCATCGCGAGGGCGAGTCAAATAGCGAGCGATGGCGGCGTGGAGGACGCACTCGATGAGTGACCAAGAGAAAACGCTTCCGCTGCACATTGAACACTTGCGCGTCCTTGCAAGCGCGGGAAGCGGAAAGACATATCTCATGGCGCTGAAGGTCTTGGGACTTGTTTCTTCGGGAGTGAATCCATCATCCATTCTGGTGAGCACATTCACACGCAAGGCAGCAGGCGAACTGCGAGAGCGCGTGATGGGCTTTGCTGCAGCGGCAGTGGTCAGTGATGCGGAGCGGGAATCGTTCGTGGAGAGTGGACTCGTCGGATTCGATGAAGCTGCGGCGAGGCGAACGTTGTCCACTCTTGTCGATGCGATGGACCGACTCTGTATCACGACCTTGGATGGATGGTTTGCCGCGGTCACTCAGGCGTGTCCATCTGAAACGGGGCAATCGATTGGGTCGAGCGTCCTCGAGGCAGAGGCAGAGAGGCTTCTCACACGCGAAGCGATTGAGAGGGCGATTGACGCGGACTCCAGCGGGAGAACCGTTCGCCTGCTGAATGTGTTGAGTTCTGGAGAGCTGCGCTCCGGCCTCATCGGAACGATCGAGCGCCAAGTCATCGCATCGCTCAAGGATTGGCGCAGTGCCGCGACGAGTGACATGGACCAGGAGTGTGTGCGCGGCGACGGCATTCCCTCGTCATGGAGATGGGACGACGAACTGAGCAAGCTTCCAGCGGTTGATCGAGAAGAGTTTGAGGGACTCATCCATCAGGTGATTGAATGGAACGAAGTCGATACGAAGTCCAGTCCTTGGAAATCGATGGTGAAGCACTTGCCCAAGGAAGGGTTGCCGAGGAAGAATGAATGGTCTGCATTCCTTGGATCCTCCTTCGCGAAGAACATCGGGAGTGGAGTCATCAAGTTCAGTTCGCGCACCGATTTTTCTGAGGCACAACTCAAAGTCACTCGGCAACTCATCGCGATGGCAAAGGGATTCATGGGGCGGCAGGCGATCGAATCGACTCACGCGGCGGCGGCCGTGCTTGCGATCATCGATCGCGAACGAAACACTCTCCTTCGCGAGTCGGGCGTGACTGACTTTGACGGCGTGACGAGAGCAGTCGGTGATGCACTCCGCGCCGAGAATGGACTCGATCTCTTGTGGAGACTCGATGAACGAATCGAGCACGTGCTGTTGGATGAGTTCCAGGACACGAGCGTGGCACAGTGGCGCGCGCTTCATCCGCTTGTTGCAGAAGTGTGCGCATCCGCCGGCCGTCACCTCTTGGTCGTGGGAGATCTCAAACAGTCGATTTATGGTTGGCGCGCTGGAGATCCACAACTCCTCGACAATCTTCCATCCATCATTGCGATGAGCGGTGTGGATGTTGTCGAGACGGACTCCATCGCGAGGAATTTCCGAAGTAGCCCCGCGGTGCTTCGCGCGGTGGATCGAGTGATGGGAACACTCACGAGCAACACGGTGATCATGAGGTGTGACGGGGCTGTGCAGTTGGCTGCGCAAGCGTGGAGTGAAAAGTATCGGCCGCACACCGCTGCGAAGTTGATGAGCGGGGAAGTCGTCGTTCATGTCGTGCCACACGCCTCATCGAGTGGCGGCGGCACCCCTGAGTGGTGTACGAAGGCGGTGGATGTGATTCGCGAACTCCGCGAACGATCGCCGACGGCGAGTATTGGAGTCATTGCCCGACGAAACAAGTCGGTGGACCAAGTCGTTCATGCACTGCGGAAGAAGGGCATCCCGTCGAGTGCGTTGGCTGGTGGGAACTTGCTGACCTCTCCAGCGGCGTCTTGTGTCGTGGACTTGCTGCGCTTCGCTTGTGTGCCGACGGATACGGCAGCATTCTTTCATGTGGTGAAGAGTCCACTCTCGGTGCTCGTGGGGTTCGATCAGTTGAACGGCGAGAAAGACGATCACGCCAACGCGTCGCTCTCTGTTCGAAGACTCATCGATTCTCATGGGCTCTCGGAAACGATCTCGGGGTGGATGAATTCGCTCGAGAAGAAATCGCTGCTCTCGAAGGGAGATCGAACTCGACTTCGACAACTGATCACCCTCGCTGATGCGGCTGAGTTGAAGGGGCCAGTCTGCCTCCCGTCATTTGTGCGCGAGATGGAGTGCAAGCAAGTGCAAGATGCTTCAGGACATTCGGTGGATGTACTCAACATCCACAAGGCGAAGGGTCTTGAGTGGGATGCCGTGGTACTTATCGATCAGAGCCATCATTTTCAGGACAAGTCAACGCTGCGCGTGAGCCGATCTGCTTCCGGGACCGGGCCCGAGCGAGTCATCTGGGGGGTTCCAAAGGGCGCGGTGAGTGCGTGCTTCCAGAAGACGATTTCGGCATCCCATCAGTTTGTTGCGAATGAAGCGATGTGCTGTCTGTACGTGGCGCTCACTCGTGCGAAGCGAGCGCTTCACATCGTGCTCGATGGAATCAGCGCCAAATCCGAAGATCCGATGACCACAGGCGGCGTCATTGCGCGCGGGTTCGACATTAAGTTGAATGATCCGAAGAGCCATCGTGTCGAGAGTGAAGGAGCATGGCCCGATGAACACTCGACCAATGGCGCGAGTGTCGAGCGAGAGGTTGTGCCCATGCCGTCGTCCGCTCCGCTTCCACTGCGTGTGGTGAAGAAAGCGAAGAGTGCGAGTGCGTTGGGTCATGAAGCACCTGCCACGCGAACGCAGTCGTCGGGTGTGGAGCAGCGCGATGCATTGGACTATGGAACGGTGATGCACAAGGTGGCCGAGTCGATCGAGTGTGCAAGGAAGTGGAATCCATCTACGGCGTCGCTGATTGAGATGTGTCAGGCGGAACTTCCACTTCAAAATCGTTTGTGGATCGAGCGCACGGTGTTGAAGTCGGTTGAGCAACTTCGCGCTGTAGGTCTTGTCGGTGCGCTGACTAGTCCATCGGCGGATGGTCTTCTTGGAAAGGTCTGCCGCGAGTGCGCGTTTGTCGAAATGACGGATGATGGATTGCGCGAGGGGAGCATTGACAGGTTGACCGCCGTGGGAACCGAAGGGCAATGGAAGAGCGCGGTCGTCCTCGACTTCAAGTCGGATCGCTTTAGCGAAGGGTGGACCGAGGCAGATCTTGTCGCCAAGGCAGAAGGTCATCGGTCGCAACTGGGCGTCTACCGCGAAGTCGCGGCCAAATGGCTGAAGTTGGATGTGTCGAAGGTTGAAATCCGCCTCGCGTTCACGCAGGTCGGTCGACTCGTCACTTTGAAATAGGCGGGCTAGTGTTGGACATTGCGAGGAGTATTTCTCGGTCAGCGTGCGCAGTTTTGAGGAGCTCGGCGCCAGGTTCTCCCGCACGCTCACACTCAGTAATCGCCTCGTCTATGAATCGCATGATCGTGGCTTGTGGATCGTTGAGTTTCATCATGGCATTCGCGACCAGCAACAAGATTCGTGCTGTCACGAGTCCTCCGGCAGGGGACAACTCGCGCTGAAGGTCGAGAGCGCGGTTCGCAATGGCAACGGCTCCATTGAAGTCGCTGTTTCGAAGATGCGCGATCGCATTGAGTTCGAGAGTTCTGAGAAGTGCGGTTGGCTTATCGCCCTGGCGGCGCCTTGGAGGCACGACGGTGTCGAGGACGGTTGATGCTTGGGCTGCATCGCCCCAGTCGAGAAGAAGGCGTGCAAAGTCTTCCTTGGTGTTGAGAAGAGAAGGGTGCTCTGCGCCGAGAGTGGCTTCAAGATTCTGAATGCTCCGCTTGTAGTTTGCGGTTGATGCTCCGACTTGGTTCAACTTGGCTTGCAGTCCTGCGAGACCGCCGAGTGCCCGTCCAAGCCGATATTCTGGCTCTTTCACAGCGCGCTGGAGAATCTCAACGGTGTTCGTATAGTCGGCAAGAGCGTCCTCCAATTGTCCTGTTCGAAGCGCTTGTTGTCCGCGTGAGAAGTAGGCACCGGCGACGTCCACGTGGATTTCGCCATGATGCTCGGTCAATCTCGCAATCGCAGCGTCAAACGACTTCCCGGAAGCGTCTGGCTGGACGAGCGCGGCATACACCGAACCAAGATGGAGCAGTGTCTCAGCCTCGTGGCTTGGATCAACATTTATGATCCAAATGGACAGGGCTTCTTCGTAGGCGAGGCGCGAGTGCTCGTATCTCTTCAGAAAATAGAGTGATCGTCCATAGTCATGAAGAGACTGGCCGAGCGTCGCTTGAGAAACGCTGTTTGAAGAATCGTTCCTCCGAAGCGAGACTGCCTGAGAGAGTGCTCGCTCAGCGCCAACATGGTCGAACGCCGAGAGTCGAAGTGTTCCAATGAGGTGAAGCAGTGTGGCTGCAACCGATGGCTCTTCAGCGAGCGACTGCGCGGCATTTTTTTCGACGGAGTTCATGAACTCGCCGAACGCCATTGATGTGGTTCCACCCGAATCGGGACTCGCGGTCGAGAGCGATCCAACAAAAGTGCCAAGTGTTGCCTGCGCTCGGCGGAGCGCCGTCTCGCTTCGAGTCCACATCAGGGTCGAGAACACGGTTGCCGTGATGAGCAATCCCACAGCAGTGACTGCAGTGACCACGGCGACCTTGTAACGCTTGACAAACTTACTTGAGCGATAGCGGAGCGTGGGAGGACCCGCTTCAACGGGGTCTCCGCGCAGGTAACGGCGCAGATCATCGGCGAGAGCTGCAGCGCTGGCGTATCGTCGGTCGCGATTCTTCTCGAGGCAGCGCATGACGATCCAGTCCAGGTCGCGGTGCATCGTGGAGAAGAGTCCGTTGAGCGTGTCGCGTCTTTGTTGGATGAATGCGGCGGTGTCTTCGGGAGTCGATGATCCGATTCGAGTTTTGACGCGTGCGCTTGGACGCATCGGAATGATGTCAGAGAGCTGTCTCTGCCACTCTTGCATTCCCGCCGTGCGAAGCAGGTCTCGTGGGAACGGAAGGGATCCTGTGAGCGTTTCGTACAACACCACACCGAGTGCATAGACATCGGCGCGCGTGTCCACATCGACCGCGCCAGGTGATGCTTGTTCGGGAGCCATGTAGGCGGGTGTGCCGAGAATCTGTCCCACCATCGTGGCCGAGTCGTCGGACGCCGCGCTGTGCAGCACCTTCGCGATACCGAAGTCGATGACTTTTGCTCGGTGTGACTTTCCTTCGGGTCCGACAAGAATGTTGCCTGGCTTGAGATCTCGGTGAACGAGACCCTTAGAGTGCGCGTGCTGAACCGCCTCGCACACTTGAATGAGGAGTTCGACGCGAGTTCGGAGGTCGAGACTCTGTGAATCGGCGTAGGTGTCGAGCGGGTCTCCGCGGACATACTCCATTGCGAAGAATGGAAGTCCATCAGGAGTCTTGCCCGCATCGAGGACGCGCGAAAGAGAAGGATGGTCAAGGAGAGCAAGAACTCGCCGTTCTGTCTCGAACCGAGCGACGATCGCTTCGGAGTCCATTCCATGCTTGAGAATTTTGAGCGCGACCTCGCGTCGCAGCGGTGCCGTTTGTTCGGCGAGCCACACGGAGCCGAAACCACCCTCGCCGAGAATGCGCATCAGGCGGTAGGTGCCCGTGCCTGTTCCTGCGAGCATTCGGGTGGACTCTTTCTCAAGAGGCATCGTCGCCTCCTCGTCGTGCGAGGCAGGTCGTTTCGGACGCCGCGGATCAGGCGGCATCGCTGCGGAATCAATTGTCGCGCCCTGGTCGATCATCGCAGACCATCGTATTCGGTTCGGTATAACTCGTTCGTGCTCACTCAAAAAATTGTCGTGATGGTCATCGCCGCAGCGTCCTTGAAGGGCGGGCCAATCGCGGATTCTCTGTCAACCACACATGGTCCGTTCGTCGGCGCCGTCACCACGTCGTCGGCAGCGGTGTGGGCGCGAGTCGAGGGGGCAACCGTTGCGCCGACTCTCGTGATTCATGACGGGACGACCGATGCCGTCGTTGCTGCCGCATTGGGTACTCGGGCTGAGCCGGACCCGTTGATCATTCACTGGGATGTAAAAGGACTCGAGCCAGCGAAGCGGTATCGGTACGAGGTGGCGATGGCCGATGGCACTCCCATTGGCGGGCATGTCGGAGGGTTCATCAACACGCGCCCGCTGAGTGACACGCGATCGACCATTGCGATTGGTTCTTGCTCAGCTGAAGATGTTGGAAGTCAAGCGATCTGCGCCGAGATCGAAAGATGGCATCCCGACGCAGTGCTCCTTCTCGGTGACACGCCGTACATCGACACGACTGACTTGGCAACGCAGCTGAAGCGCTACGGAGAGTTTTTGGGAATGGGTTCCATGCAAAGTTTGCTGCGTGATCGTCCTCTCTACGCAACATGGGACGATCACGACTTCGGCAAGAATGACACCGATGGACGGCTCGAAGGGAAAGAGAAATCGCGTCGAGCATTTCTCGCTTGGCATCACAATCCAACCGCGGGGGCTCGAGATCAAGGGATCTATTTCAAGTTTGAGTGCGGACCCGTCGAAGTGTTCGTTCTCGATACGCGTTGGTTTTCGCGCACCGAGCGATCTGAGCAAGACTCCGAGAAGTGGGGACTCCTTGGTGCAGAGCAGTGGTCATGGCTTGAGAAAGGACTCAAGGCGAGCACCAAACGGTGGAAGCTGTTGGCGTGTGGATTGGTATGGAACAGTGCTGTGCGCCCACTCAAGACAGATTTCTGGGGGATGTATCCGGAAGAGTATGCGCGCATGACGCAATTCCTGGGGAAGGAACAAGTCACAGGCGTTGTGCTCGCAAGTGGAGATGTTCATAACAGTCGCATCCTTCGCCATCCCACCGCTGCTACGGTTGGATATGACTTGATTGAAATCGTGTCGAGTCCAATGCATGCCAAAGTGCACGATGCGTCGCTGTGGACTCCGAGCACTTGGGTTGAAGCGAGTTTCGGACACGCGAACATGATGGCGTTGCTCTCGGCGCGCGATGATGCGCACGGGGCAGAACTGCGCGTGCGATTTGTCGACGCGAAGGGCGAGGTGTACTGCAACCGAGTGATTGACTCGGTCGCGGCTCCTGTCTCAACTTCTTCAGCGCATTGGCCTGTGCTGGAAGTGCCTTGGAAGTGCCTTGACATTGGTGCCGAGTCGATGGCCGCGATGAAGGAGGCGATCGGTGGAGCAACCGCTCTGGTTGATTCTTCTGCGGGAGAACGAGCGTGTGTTGAGCATGGGTTTGATTCGTCCATCACCGAGAAGACGCTCCATCTGGTCGGTGAGTGGATTGCGTCCCCCAGCCAACGCGGGGTCATCGAGTCGCAATTGGTGATGTCCCCGACGACAGAGGGAGAGACACTCCAACTCACGGGATATGCGACACCTGAAATCAATGGGCATCGTGGCAGTGAGATTCCGCCCGCTGAGAAAACGTGGTGGCCACTGCTGAGTCGTCCGGTCACATTGGCGCATCGAGAGCCTGGCATCGCGCGCGCGGAGGCGATGTCGAATCCGAGCGATGTGCTGGCGTGGGCGACTCATACGCTCGAGGGTTACCTTGCCGAAGTGAACGGCACGGTTGTCATTCGCCTTGGCAACGGTGAGAGTCTTCATCTTGCACACGATGGCACGAATGAACTTCCGTATTCGAGTCTTGCGCGTTTGTTGGTCCGTGATGGAGTGATTGCGCAGAGCGAAGTTTCGCTCGAAGGGATTCGCGCGATCTGGGATCGTGATCCCAATGCGGTGCGCGCACGCATGAATGAGAATGCGAGGCATGTGTATTGGCGAGAGGTTTCTGCTGAAGCGTTTCCCCCATCACAGACTGGGCCGAAACTCATTCCGATGCACAGCGTGGCGGTCGATCCATCCATTGCACCACCAGGAGCGCCAGCGATTCTTGAGATGACGATTGATGGAATCCATCGCACGCTGCTCGTGGTCTGCACCGATCGGGGCGGAGCCATTCGAGGATCGTCGCGGTGTGATCTTTACTTCGGAATCGGAGTCGAGGCGCTGCGCCGCGCTGGAGAGATCAACGGATCTGCGCGTCTCTCGCTCTTGCACCAACGGTCGAAGTAGTGGCGATTTCAAGGAGATCGGCAATCGCCACGGCGATCGATCGCTTGCCTTCGACGCGCTTCGGTTCAGCATGTCGTGTGCAAATCCAACTCACTTGACTGTGAGAAGAGTGACCGTCCTGTTGCACGGGGAAATCATTACCGAGACTTGCGACGCATGCGCCGTCGCGTGCCGCGCGATCTTGTCCAATCGCGAGGAGTTGGTCGACCGAGATGCCTTCTTCGTACTTGAATCCACAAAGGAAGAGTGACGGATGGCGACCACGCACGCGATCGATCACCTTTGGAGCGGCTGAGAGAGAGATCGTCCACGGTGTGTGACTCGAGACCTTGCCGACACGCACGCTCTCTGGCACAAAGTCCGCCGCCGCGGCAGAGAGAACACATGCGGCGTGTGGAGTGGCATCCAATCGAGAGAGCACCGCCTCGCTGTAGTGATCCAGACTCGAGACGATCTCGTGCGAAATCCACGCTGGTGCAGGAGCGCTTCCACTTCCCAGAATGAGATGTGCCTTCGCTCCGCGCAGTGTCAATTCGCGTGCGATCTCGATGCTGAGTCGACCCGTGAAGCGATTCGAAATCGTTCGCACACTATCGAGTGGAACTGGAATCGGTCCACCTGTGATCAGGATGGACTGTTGACTCAGCGAACTCGTTGAGAGGGATGAGCAGACGGCCCAGACGATGCGTTCTTCGTCAGGAAGATTGTGTTTTCCAGCATCCTCGCGTGGCGCGATGAATTCAACACCCAGTTCACGCAGCGTCATCATGTTGCGAGTGAGAATGGAATTGTGCATCGAGCCGTGCATGGTGGGGGCGAAGAGGAGTCGGCAACCACCGCGCTCCATGCGACCGATCGCGCTCGCAAGTGTCGCGCTGAGCAATCCGTCAGCGATGCCTTGCGCACACTTGCCAATGGTGTTGTAGGTGGCGGGAGCCACGAGATAGAGGTCAAAATGCTCGGCGTCCGAAAGATGCTCGGCCCGCGGAGAAAGCGAGGTGATGACGGGTCGGTTCGTACTCCACGCCATGGTGTCGGCGGTGACATAGCGCAGCGCATCCGCTGAAAGAAAGGCAGTGACTTGCGCGCCCTGGCGACGAAGGGCGCGAGCGACCATCGGTGCCTTCATCGCTGCGATGCCGCCAGAAACCAGAAGTGCGATCGAGCGTCCTTCGAGATGCGATGTCTCTTGTCGGACTTCATGGTCGCCCAAGTCGGATGGTGGTGGAGGGGTGAAGTTCCAGTGATTCACGGCAGTCGCCATTCTAGGTTCTGAGGTCGTCAGGCTGAAGGACCGTTACCGCTCCAACCAATCTCAAAACGCTCTTCCCCGGCGAGGAATCCTGTGAGCCAACGTCCAAGTGCCTCATCGCGCCAATCATCGCTGGCAAAGAGCGGCGCGTGAGAACCGCGGCGGCGTCGCAAATACCACTGAGCGAGTTCGCTGCGTGAAAGGAGCATCGATGGAGCCATCCCTGTGGCGATGCAGCGCATCGTGATGATGGACCAGAGCGCATCGACCGACATGCGATCTCCTGCGTCTTCTTTCTGTGGAATCCAATCTGCGTCGCGCTCGGTCGGTTGCGCCACACCGTGGGCGATCGCCGCGAGCAATCGATCACCATACGACGACACCACAGGTCGCGGCATGCCTCGCAGTTCATCAAGTTCCGCGGCGGTAGTTGGCTTGGTGCGTGCTGTGTCAAGCAGTACTGAATCTGGAATTAACGCTCGTGGCGGCGCGTCGGCAAGTTTCGCAATGTCATGTCGTGCAATGACCAATTCGCGCAAAATCGTCATCGTGCGTGGACGCAGCGTGAGCCCCCTGCACGCTCGGCGCACTTGTCCATCTGGATCAAATGCATCGTTCGACACCATGCATGCTGCGCACTCGCGTCGAACCCAGTCCAATCGACCAGCCTCTTCGAGGCGGGTTTTCATAGTCTTCCAGATCAATGGAAGGTAGCGCACGTCATCCGCCGCATACGACAACTGGCTCGGAGAGAGAGGACGCTCCGCCCACTCGGTGAAGGTATGTCCCTTCGCGATGCGATGGTCGATGATCGCATGAATCGTGTTCGACAGCGATGTTGGCCAAGGCATCGAGAGTAATCCCGCAGCAACTTGGGTGTCGATGATGTTCTGCGCGGTGCGATTAGCGAATCGTTGCGCCGAGACGATGTCTTGTCCACCCGCATGGACGATGCACTCGACTTCGTGTCCGGTGACAAGATCCCAAATCAAACCGAGGTCGGCCACTTCGAGCGGATCAATCAGCGCAATGCGATCGAAGGTCGCCACTTGCACGAGACAGATCTGAGGATAGAAAGACTCTTCACCAATGAACTCGGTGTCGAACGCAAAACTCCCCATCACTCGAATGTGGTTCGCGAATTCGTTGATCGCATTCTCGTCGTGAAGGAGTTCAGCCTCACCCTGAGGAATCCCTTCGCGCGAAACGATCGCCGCAGGAGGAGTTCCGTCAGCGTGCGCTTCAGCGTGATGGATGGCTCGTTTTCGACGGCGAAAATTCATGGGAGGATGGATCGTAATGGCTACGGCAACCGCCAAGCGGGAACGGGTGTTCTGGCAAGAAACCAAGGTCGAGTGGAGCGGACGGGGGAGATGATGCAGAACGAAGTCCGATAACACAATTAGTGGTCTCTCCTTTGGACGAGCCGACGTTGTTCATATCATCCCCAACCCCTTATGTCGGTGATTCACCATCAAAAAGCGGTGTTGGAGTGGATCTCGGAATGTGCTGACCTTGCCGAGGGATTCGACGCGATCGCCGACCGACTCGAGCACGTCACCGACGAGTGTGCGCATCTTCATATTCGCGCTTCGGTTGGGTTGACTGATCCACTTTCATGGTGCGCAAGCCAAGTGGCGGGACGGCGCTGGTATTTCAGATCATGCGGCGGCGTTGGAGCTGGTTCTGAGTATGAAGTCGCTGGCATCGGTATCGCGTGCTTCGGAGACTCTCTGAGAGATGAGGCCGTGGCCGACCTTTTGTCTTTGAGCACGCGCTCGGCCACATGCACCGGTCCTGTCGGATTTGCCTGGTCCATGTTCGACCTCGGCACGACCGCGGTCGGTGAATGGAGCGACTTTGGTGCGCGGCGTGTCGTGATTCCGCGGATCGACATTCGTCGCGAAGGTGGACGGTGCAGCGTTGGATTGACGGTGTGCGGTGATGTGAAGGGTGCACTTCGCGCGCTCGCGGCTGTTCGTGCAACAACAACCATCGCGACCGCGGAACGATTCGCTCTTGCAGGCGATGACAATCCCGCCGTATGGGCTGATTCAATGGAGCGAGTGCTTGGACTGATCGAGACGGGCGTGGCGCAAAAAATCGTGCTCGCGCGGACGCGGTGCTATGAACAACCGACGCCCGTTGATCCATTCTCTGTCTTGGTTCGACTGCGAACCGAAGAGCCAACGGCCTACCTCAGTGTTGTTGAACCGCGCGCGGGAACCGCATTCGTCATGGCCACTCCCGAGCGACTCGTTCGTCGGCGTGGACGCATCATCGAGAGCCACGCCGTTGCGGGCACCTGCGGACGAGGCCCCACTCCAGAGGCGGATGAACAATTGGCGGCGCGCCTGTTGCGAAGCGAAAAAAATCGCCGAGAGCACGAGATCACCGTTCGTCACATCGATGATGCGCTTCGTCCTCTCTCGACGGAACTGAGTTGGCAATCACAACCTCGCGTGGTGCGTCTCACGCATGTGCAGCACCTCGTGACTGAAGTGCGCGGAGCGTTGTTCGAGGGGGTGGATGACGAAGCCATCATTGAGGCGTTGCATCCGACTCCAGCAGTGTGCGGCGTTCCTGCCTCGAAGGCGATGGAAGCGATTCGTCTTTGCGAATCGACTCCGCGCGGGCTCTATGCAGGAGTGGTCGGCGTCGCGTGTGGCGCGGCAAGCGATTTCGCAGTGGGGATTCGGTCAGCGTTGATTCGAGATTCGCGTGTGATGGCGTTCGCAGGAGCGGGAATCGTCGAGGGATCCGATGCCGATGCAGAGTGGCTCGAAACAGCGAGAAAACTCGAGACATTTGACGCACTGTTACGACCGAGTTCTTCTGCACAATGAGCGACTGGCCGAACATCAATGCTGCATGCGCGTCCCTTCTCTTGGAGGAATGTGCTCGGCAGGGGATTCGACACGCTGTGGCCAGCCCCGGCTCGCGCAGTGCGCTCCTCGTCATCGCTGCTGAGCGATGCGCGACGATGCAGCTCACGATGGTGATCGACGAGCGGTCGGCAGGATTTTGCGCACTCGGAATGGCGCGCGCCACTGGGACTGCAGCGGTCGTCATGACCACGAGTGGGACAGCGGCGGTGAATCTCTATCCCGCCGTGGTCGAGGCATCGCAGCGCGGAACTCCGATGATCATCCTCACCGCGGATCGTCCTGTGGAACTCCTGGATTGTGGCGCGAATCAGACGATTCGCCAATCACAACTCTTCGGTTCGTTCGTGCGCTGGTCGATCGATCTTCCCGCGCCATTGAGTGGATGCGATCCGCGTCTCTTCCTTTCGACCATCGATCAAGCGATCGCCCATGCGACGGGTCCAAATGCTGGCCCCGTTCACATCAACTGCGCTTTTGCTGAGCCGTTATCGCTCGAATCAAAACCGTGGTCATTCGCGACGGGCGCATCAATTCGTCGTTGGAAGTCCAGCAATGAACCGTGGCGAAAGACGCACTCTCAGCATGTTGGGTTGCGCGATGCAAGTGAATTGGAAGCGAAGTTCTCGGCGGCGCGCCGAGGCGTTTTGGTCGTTGGTGGACTCGATGATCCAGATTCCGTGTATCACGCACGCGCCTTGGCACAGCGCGTGCCGTGGCCGGTCATCGCTGACATTGCGAGCGGACTTCGATTCCCCCATGTGTCGAACCGAGTGTGTGTGCATGGATCCCTCATCCTCCGAAGTGTTCCAGAGATGATCGCTGCCTGCGCGCCCGATGTCGTCCTTCGCATCGGTGGACCATGTGCGTGGAAACAGGTGGATGAATGGTGTGCGAAGGCTCCGCAACTCATTGTGGTTGGACAAGGAATGCGTTGCGATCCCGCCCACGCTGCGATGGATCATGCTTCCATTTCACTCGCCGAGTTGGCGGGATTGGATGGATGGAAAGATTGCAACAACAGTGGCGCGCTCATCGGTTGGCAACGAGCTGACGCGACCGTTCAATCGGTGTTGCAGTCTCAGCTGACGATGAAGGGATCCAAGTCGTTGGATGAGCCGAGTGTCGCGCGTGCTGTCTTCTTCAATGCACCAGAAGAGTGCACGGTGATGTTGAGTTCGAGCATGCCTGTGCGAGACGCCGATGCCTTTGGCGGCGCATCGGATCGAGTCCTTCGCGTCGCTGCGAACCGAGGCGCGAGTGGCATTGACGGGATTCTCGCGACGGCCGCGGGACACGCGATCGCGACTGCTTCGCCCGTGATTGTTCTTCTTGGTGATCTCGCTGCGTGGCATGACGCATCGTCTTTCGAGTTGATTCGCCGTGTGAAGGGTCCGGTGCATGTCGTGATCGTGAACAATGATGGAGGAGGCATCTTCGAGGCACTCCCCGTCGCTGCGGACCGATCCCTGTTCGAAAAACTCTTCGCCACTCCGCATGGGACAAACTTTGAGGGAATGGCGCGGCAGTGCTCTTTGGACTATCGGAAGGCAGAAACGACCGCTGTCCTGAACAAGGCTCTCGCAGATGCATTCGCGTCGCCACAAAGCACACTGACTGAAGTCAAGATTGATCGCGCCTCGAGTGTGGCACGAAGGCGCGTGCTGATGGACACCGTGGGGGATGCGCTTCGCACGACTGTATGAGTCACACGATCTTGATCCATGGCTTCTTGGGTGCCGCGCAGGATTGGGATGCTGTTCGCACGCATTGTGGTGAGGCCGCGCGAGGGTGGCATGCCGTTGAAGTGGCGCAACTCGCATCATCTGAATCCATCCAATCAAGAGGCATCGACGCATTGGCCGAGGCAATTCTTCAGAGCGCGCCTGTTGGCCTAGTCACTCTCGTGGGATACAGCCTCGGTGCACGCATCGCCCTCTCTGCATTGGAGCACTCACCCCAGCGCGTCCGTCAAGTCATACTCATCTCTGGAGGTCCAGCCCTCACCGATCCCATCGCTCGCGCTGCTCGACTCGGGCAAGATCAGGCTCGCGCTTCGGACATTCGTGAAGGCGGACTCGGACCATTCTTGCGTGGGTGGTATGCGCAGCCACTCTTTGATTCGCTTCGAATGAGCGAATCGTTTGACGCAGTCCTTGCTCGTCGCCAAGAGGGAGATGCGAATCAATGGGCTGCGATCGTGGAGGGGTGCAGCCCAGGGCGCGGTTCGACGAATGAGCAGGCGATTCGCCGCAGCGCGGCCGCAATTCGTACAATCGTTGGTTCGATGGATCACAAGTACATCGCCATTGCCAAAGAAATGGAAGAGGCAGGAGTTGCTGCCGCTGACCTCATTGAATCGGCAGGACACGCCGTGCATCTCGAACAACCAGCGGCTTGTGCGCGCGCCATCCTTCGCGCACAGGCGACTCATCATCAGGTCGCCGTTGCATCCACCCCTATGAGCCACATCGAATGAGCATTCCCTCCTGGCAATCGTGCGGACACTTTGAAGACATCCTCTTTCAAAAGGGTGAGGGGATCGCCAAGATCTCAATCAATCGCCCCGAAGTGCGCAATGCGTTTCGTCCAAAAACGGTGGAAGAGATGCGTGCAGCGCTTCAAGATGCGCGCATGGATCCGCTCATCGGTGTTGTGATTCTGACTGGTGTTGGTGACGATGCGTTTTGCTCGGGTGGAGATCAACGCGTCCGTGGTGAAGCGGGCTACAACGATGATGTCGGCGTGCAGCACCTCAATGTGTTGGACTTTCAGCGCGAGATACGCACCTGTTCGAAGCCGATCATTGCCTCGGTGGCGGGATGGGCCATTGGCGGCGGACACGTCCTTCACATGATGTGTGATCTCACCATCGCGGCCGAGAACGCACGCTTCGGCCAAGTGGGTCCCAAAGTTGGATCATTCGATGGTGGCTATGGCGCGAGTTACATGGCGCGCATCATCGGGCAGAAGCGGGCGCGTGAGATGTGGTTCCTGTGCCGCAGCTATGACGCCGCGCAAGCACTCGAAATGGGACTCGTCAATGCAGTGGTGCCACTCGCTGATCTTGAATCCACCACGGTCGGATGGTGCCGAGAGATCTTGGCCAATTCGCCTATCGCACTTCGATGTCTCAAGGCTGCCCTCAATGCCGATTGCGATGGACAAGCAGGACTCCAAGAACTCGCTGGCAATGCGACGATGCTCTTCTATATGAGTGAAGAGGGGCAAGAAGGACGCAATGCATGGCTCGAGAAACGTCCGCCGGACTTCTCGAAGTTCACGAGGCGTCCATGACGGATGCCGATCATCCCTCGTTCGCGGTTCGTTGGATAACGGCGATTCGTCCGAAGACACTCGCCGCCGTTCTTGCTCCATGCGCCATCGGTGCGGGATGGACGCTCGGCGCGGGGCAGTTCGATGGCATTGGATTCTCGGTCGCGCTCGCGGGTGGAATCGCGATTCAAATCGTGACCAATCTTGTGAACGATCTGGTGGATGCAGCGCGAGGGACAGACACTCCCGATCGCGTTGGTCCCACTCGTGTTGTCTCGAGCGGATGGATTGCTCCGCGAGCGATTGGGTTCGCGGTCGGAGCACTGGTCTTGGTGGCCGCGGCGTGCGCGTTCTGGCTCATCACCGAACGAAGTTTCTGGTTTGCACCACTCGCCGCGGCGAGTCTGCTCTTTGCATTCGCCTATTCGGCAGGTCCGATTCCGCTCTCATACACAGGCACCGGCGACCTTGTGGTCATCCTCTTTTTCGGAGCACTCGCGACGGCAGGAACGGTCGCAGCACAAACAGGAGAGTGGTCGATCGAAGCCGCAGGCGCGGGTGTTGGCGCGGGATTATTGTCCACCGCGTTGCTCGCGGTCAACAATCTCCGTGATGTCGAGACAGACCGCCTCGCGAATAAGCGCACGCTTGCTGTTCGATGCGGAACTTGTTTCGCCCGCTCTCAAGTGGTGCTCTGTGTCGTGGGTGCTGGTGTGGTTGCCTTCCTCTACGGCACCAATGAATCACACACCGGCGTGGTGCTCGCTTGTATTCCATGCGCAGCATTGGTCCCCGCGCTTTATCGCATCGTCTGCGGACTCGATGGCGTCGCCCTCAATCGTGTCCTCGGACAAATCGGCGTGGCGCTCATTGCCTATGGCATTCTCTTTGGTGCAGGACTGGCCTTATGAAAGAGGTAGCGATCACACAACGAGTCACCCTTGCGCAGTGTTTCGCCGCACCGTTTTCGCACACGCTGGGTACTCCTTTTCGCACTTCGCGAGTCGAAGTGAGGGAGCGCACTGGCTTCATCCTGCGAATGGAACACAATGGACTCGTCGGTTTCGGAGAGATCGCTCCGCTCGTGGGATTCCATCGCGAATCACCGATCGACGCGCTTCGAAGCGCTGCAGAAGCTATCTCATCAGGTGGTTGTCCTGCGTGTCCGAGCGCAAGTTTCGGACTCAGCTGTGCGATGGTCATGTGCGATGCTGAACTCGCTGCGGAATTCAACCTCGCATTCACGCCACAGGCTCGATCAGTCGGAGTCAATGCGCTGTTTGAAGGAACAGTTGACGCAGCCGAAGCCGCTTGGAAAACCGGTCGCTTTACAGGGTTTCGCACGATCAAACTCAAGTTCGGTCGGCGCTCCGTCAGCGAAGAAACAGCACTTGTGGAATGTTTCCGATCGCATCTCGGACCTGAGGGACGTATTCGCCTCGATGGGAATCGGTCCATGACGTTTGAAGATGCGTATCGACTCTTGCATACGATCGGTCCAAGCCAGATTGAGTATGTCGAAGATCCACTGAGTGAGCCGACAGAACTTCCTGAACTGGCTCGGAAGACTGGACTCCCCATGGCGATTGACGAAACGCTGCTCGAGCGGGAGTGCGTCGACGAAGTGCGGGGTGCTGAAGGGATTGTTGTTCAAGTGGTCAAGCCGAGTCTGGTGGGTCCGCTGCAAGAACTCGAGTCGGTCATTACGCAAGGCAGGATTCAGGGTTGCGATACGGTGTTTTCGAATCTCTTTGAAACATCGTTCACCCTCGAACTCCTCGGTCGCGTCGCGGCGATAATGGGCACTCAAGACCGTGATCACGGACTCGCCACATCCGACTTGTTCACGAGTGAGTTTTGCCGTCATCCGATTATTCAGGGCGGGCGGATGATCTTCGATCGACCACTTCCATCTCCGCAACTTGTGTTCGTGCCATTGGAGTCGCTCTTGTGAATGCGATCGTGCCGCTCGACGGCGCGAAGACGCAGGAGACGCTCGTTGCACTTCGCCGAGCCTTTGATGAGAGATCGGGTTGGATCGCTCTCCTATCTCCGCACGACGGGGCATCGACTGCAACGAGACTCCTCAACGCGATGGAGCGCGCGACATCGTTGGCGGGATCGGGAGTATTCATCGGCACGAGTGGGTCGACCAACGAACGGTCGTGGGTTGCGATGCCGTGGGAATCCATCGAGCTGGCCGCGCGCGCAGCATGCATGCGTACTCCACTCTCTTCGAATGATGGGTGGCTCTTGTCCCTTCCACTGTGGCATGTTGGTGCGGTCGCGCTCGCCTGCCGTTGTTGGATATCGAACGCGCGAATCATCGTCGGCGCTGGTCCGAGTGCGATGAGCGATGATCTCCTCGCGCACGAGTCCATTACCCATCTGTCGGTTGTCCCAACACAACTCTCGAGGTTGTTGCATGAGCCGAGTGCGAAGCGACTCGGAGAACTTCGTACCGTTCTCGTGGGCGGTGCTCCATGTCCCCGCGCCGTGCGCGACGCTGCGGTCGGGCAGGGGATTCCCATTTCGATGACATGGGGAATGACAGAGACTGCATCGCAAATCTCGACAGGACGATCGACTGGAACAGAGGACGAATCGTTCGCAGGACAACCGCTCGACCACGTGGAGGTCGTCGCCGATCATTCGGGATCTCTTCGTGTGCGCTGCGCTTGCATCGCCCCTTGGATCGTGCGCCATGAGAGCATCGTGCCCCTCATCGATGCCGATGGATGGTTCTCGACACGCGATCGTGGGTACATCCTGGATGGATCGGTATTCATCACAGGTCGCGCAGACTTGGCGTTTCTTTCGGGTGGAGAAAATGTTCAGCCCGAAGAGGTCGAGCAGCTGATTACTCCACTCGGATGGCCAGTGGGAACAGTGATCGTGGGCATTCCCCACATGGAATGGGGAACGCAGACCACTGCTCTTGTTCCACACGATGCGGCTGCGGATTGGGAGGCACTCATCGATGCAGCGCGCGCGTCACTTCCTCCGCACTGCGTGCCGCGAGAGGTGTTTCGAATGCCAGAGGGGATCGAACTCAGCGGCAAGATCAAGAGGGCAGGGCTCTCGAAACAAGCGGCTGCACAACAACTGCAGCGAGCATGGCCCCACTCGGTTCGATGAACTCAATCAACTCAGCGCGTCGCGAAGCCACTCTGGAATGTCGGTTGCCGCATGTCCATCAGGGTAGACGCAGCAGTGATACAGGGTGACCTGCGCGGCGACCACTCCTTCTTTCGCGAGCAAAATCCGACTCGATGTCGTAAAACTTTTCGCTCCGATGTGACTGACGGTGATCTCGATGCGCAGTCGGTCTCCTGTTCGCATCGGAAGTCGAAAGTCCGCCTCGCTCCGAATGATGGGAAGTCTCACCGATTGAGGACGCAAGAACACTTCGAGTGGGAATCCAGCCTCTTCAAGAAGCGATTCGTACGCCTCGTGCGCGAGATCGAGAGCGTGCGCAAAATAAATAACACCCGCCGCATCGGTTCGTCCAAAACGAACGGTCGTCTGATGCACATGGGTTCTTCCAATCATGAGCGCAGCGTACCCCCACGCGCGAGAATGGCTTTGGCGAGCAGTGCGATCGAGAGCGGCGCGCTCCCCTCAGCCTTGTTGTTGATAATGAGGAAGGTCTCGCGCCCTTGTTGCGATGCACGAGCGAGTATTGCTGCGAAGGCATCTCGAGACACTGGGTCTGGGTCGACCATCCGATCGAACGGTTCGTAGCGCGTGACCGCTTCGTCGTAGGTGAGGGTTCCATGCAGCATCCATCGACACACGATGGGTGCAGATGGCTCAGGAGGGGATTGGCGCATCTGTTCAATGGGAGTCGGCATCGTCGGATGGACGTTGTAGCAATGCACGGCGCCGGCACTCCGCAACATATCACTCCACGGAGTACCCAAGAGAATCGCATCGCGCACTTCAACGGCATACAGCGGTCCGCGCGGAAGTTGCCGCAAGAATGCGCCGATGTCGTCGGTCATCTGCTTTGCAGTATCGAGCGTGCGAAGTCCAAGCGGTGGAAACTGAAAGAGGAGTGGTCCTCCCTTCGAGCCGAGTCCATTGATGAATGGATCCACTACGTGTTCACAGGCAAAACGGACATCGAGGAACTGCGCCTCTCCATGCATGGGTCGCTTCGAGACGATGACTTCTGGAACCTTCATCAAGAAGCGAAAGTCGTCTGGCACCTGCTCCGCCATCTGCCGAAGATCGCGCTCGATCGGTGGGCGGTAAAAAGTTTTGTCGATGCCAACGGTGCGAAGGAGTGGATGACTCGCATACACACCAAGACCAGCGCGGGCGAGTGTTGACTCTGAAGTGGATCGATCCCAAATCATCCCTCGCCAACCTGGGAAGGACCACGAACTTGTTCCCAGACGAATGAACCGAGGCAACGCGGAAGCGAGTCGTGTGACTTCGGGATCAATGGGTGCAAGTGCGACGGGACGATGTTTCGATAGGTCGTCATCCCCGAAGAGGGAGCACTGCGTTGCATTCATTTGGAATGGTTGCGAGAGCGCGACGAACCGCGGCCATAAGGAGCAGTCAACTGCTTGTCTCCGCCCGCGCGGTTTTGTCCAGGTGGACGGAATCGCAATCGATTGGCTTGCGCTTCGTCGGGTGTGACCTTGAGCAGCGTGAGACTGACTTGCTGAGCAGCACCAATCTCGGATTGGCTCATCAATGGCGCCAGGACATCCCGTTCGCGAGCGGCCTGCCCGTTGCCGATGCCTGCGGCGAGATTCATCCAGGCGTACGCAGCAACGCGGTCGTATCCGACACCGCGTCCGTCGCGGCACATGCGTCCAAGATCAAGTTGCGCGCCGTCGAGTCCGCGCTCTGCTGCGAAGAGCAGATGCGGAGCCGCTTCTCGTTCCATCGCCGTGGAGCGAGCGCTGCGCAGAATGACTCGAGCGATGCCATAGTGCGCATCGGGAATCTCATCAGCGCAAGCGATTTCGTACATCTTGAGTGCTTCAGCATCCGAACGGGGGAGCACTTCTCCGAACTCGTGCATCGTGCCCATCGCGAAACAAGCCTCTGGATTTCCTTGTGCTGATGAAAGTCCAAAGAGTCGCGCGGCCTCGACAGGATCTCTTTCAACGCCTGATCCGTGAACGAACATGCGTGCGAGTTCATACTGCGCATCTTGGTCTCCGTCACGCACTGCTTGGCTGAACCAATACGCACTATCGCGCATGTTGGCGGCGAATACATCGCCCGTTTGATAGAGGCGACCGAGCATGAGTTGTGATTCGCGGTCGCCTTTTTCGGCGGCGGAGCGAAGATATTTCTCTGCTACAGCACCATCGCGCTGCACTCCAGTTCCCGTTGAGTAGAGCGCGCCCAGAGCAGCTTCCGCGCGTGGAGCACCCTGTGCAGCGGCCTTCGCGAACCATTCAGCGGCTTGAACCGCATCAGGTGTCAGTCCATCTCCATCGCGATACATCTGCGCCACACGCAACTGAGCCATCGGGTTGCCCGCTGCACCTGCAAGCAAGTACCAACCCACGGCACTCGTGGGATCACGATCCGTGAAGACGCCCTCATCGAGTGTGACCGCGAGAAGGATTTGCGCTTCAAGGACATCCTCGCGCGATGCCAGTTCAAGTAAAGAGATTGCTCGAGGCGCGTCGTGTGCGATGCCATCACCACGCAAGAGTCGCGCTGCGAGCTGGAACTGAGCGATGGAATCTCCAGCATCGGCAGCTCTCACAAGAAGTGCGATCGCCGCATCACTTTGCGTTTTCGGATCAGTCTCTTCGAAGGTGTGATTCGCCAGAGTTCGAAGTGCGGCAGGATGATTCAATTCGGCAGCGCGAGATTCCCATTGGCGCGATGCTGCATCCTTCCATCCCTCTGGACTCAACTCTGCGATCGACGCTGAGAGACGATAGGCCGCTTCGCCAGAGCCACGAGTCGCGGCGATTTCGAGCATTGTCTGTCCGAGTGAGCGATCGACGGGCACTCCTTCGCCGTGAAGCAGAATGTGCGCGGCGGCGAGGGCGGCATCGTCGTTCCCCGCCCGTGCTGCAGGAACCAAGATTCGGATGACTTCGGCGGCCGAAATCGCGAGGGGTTCTCGTTGACTCATTTGCTTGAGAAGAGAGGTCGCTTGCGCACCGCTGCCGAGGGGCGATCCGTCGACCGAGTCCGGCGAACCGTTCGTTGCCGTCGACGATCCGTCATCGCATGACGCCAAGAAGAGCAATCCAACCAGAGCCGCAGCCCATGTGATGCCGGAATGGTTGCTCAAGCGGATCATCGAGGTCAGTGTAGCAACGAACCTCCCCAAAACAGCGAACAAGTTATTGGTGCGAGCCACTTGGACGCGCGGGGAGGAGGGCGATCAACGCATTCGCCCCGAGAATCGATCCGATACCAGCGAGCATCCACATTGGTTCGACATGGAATCCCATCGGCTCTACAAAGAGTTTGATGCCGATGAGCAGGAGGACCAACGAGAGCCCATACTTCAGCGACTCGAATGAATGGAGCACTCCAGCCACGACGAAGTACAGGGCGCGAAGTCCAAGAATCGCCATGATGTTCGAACTGAAGGCGATCAATGGTTCGTTCGTGATGCCGATGACCGCTGGGATCGAATCGATGGCAAAGACAAGATCGCTGAACTCGATGACCAACACGACGAGAAGCAACGGTGTTGCAACGCGCTTGGATGATCCCGCGAGTCTGGTAAAGAACTTATCGCCGTCGTAGTCATCTGAAAGTGGGATCACCCGCTTGAAAAAACGGACCATCCCGTTGTCCGCGACGTGGGCGGGCTCGGCCGATTGGACGAGCAGTTTGATCGCGGTAAGAACGAGGATTGCTCCGAAGAGGAACTTCAACCAATCGAATTCATTCAGGAGTGCGATCCCTCCGAGGATGCAGAGTGCTCGAAGGACGATCGCGCCGACAACGCCCCACAAGAGGGCGCGGCGCTGAGCCGAGGCAGTGGTCTTGAAGGCAGCAAAAATCACGGCGAAGACGAAGACATTGTCGACCGAGAGGGCGATCTCGACCAAGTACGCAGTGGCATACTGTGCCGCTGCGAGAGGGGTCATCAAGAAGTAGGTGGCGATTCCAATACCCGTTGCCGCCGCGATCCATCCAGCCAAATGCAACGCCGCCATGCGAATTGAAACTTCGTGAAGTCGCCTTGACGAAATCATGTCGATGGCGATGAGCAGCGCCGCGACGGCGAGGAATCCGATCCAAAGATTGAAATGGGCGATGTCCATGGCTCGGTGAGAGGTTACAAGTCGACTTGGATGCCGAGTTCAACCATGCGGCCTGGCGGAATCGCGAAGTAGAGAGGATTCGAACTCGACATGCTCGCGAGTGCGCAGAACAATCGTTTCGAGAGGCGAGAAAGTTTGCAGGTTCCGCGTGCCGTCACGATGGTTCGACCCAAGAAGTAAGTTGTGTTTCCTTCGGCGGTGATGAACCCGCTGTCTGCCGCTTGTCGCACGAGCGCTGGAACATCGAGCTGGTCAAGGAATCCCATGTGGGCTTTGATTTTCCAGAATCCTTCGCGCAGCGGTTCAACCTCGAGTCGGGAATCATCTTCAACATAGGGCTCTTCGCTCGGCACAATGCTGAGAATGGCGACTTGGGCATGCAGCACCTTCATGTGCTTGAGGTGGTGCAGCAATGTGGGAGGCACCCCGTTCGAGATGGGTGTCAGGAAGATGGCGGTACCTGAAACACGAACGGGCGGATGATTCTGAAGGCTGTTGATCAGTTGATCGAGAGGAATCGATTGGTTTGCGAACCTGCTTGCGAGCACCATTCGACCTGCCGTCCACACGCGCATGATGGTGAAGAGAGTGATCGCCATCAAGATGGTGACCCATCCACCCGCAGGAATCTTGAGCATGCTCGCACTCAAGAAGAGCAAGTCAATCGTCAAGAAACAACCGAGGAAGAGCCAGACTTGCAGCGGTGACCAGGACGTTCTTGCCTTATAGATCGCATAGAGAAGCGTCACAGTGACCATGCCCGCAGCGACTGAGAGTCCGTACGCATGGGCGAGAGAATCTGAAGTGCGAAAGGTGATGACGAGTAGCACGCAGGCGATGCCGCAAAGAACATTGGCTGATGGCACGAAGACTTGTCCGCCATGTTCGCTTGTATGGATGATCCGAAGGCGAGGAAGTATTCCCAGAGCAACGGCTCCTTGAGTGAGGGAAAACACCCCCGTGATGATCGACTGGGACGCGATGACTGCCGCGCTTGCCGCGAGAATGATCATCGGGAGCATGAAATCCTTCGGTACAAGGGCGAAGAAGGGATCAGCTGCTGCCGCTGGATTAAGGTGAATGACCGCTCCCTGTCCGAAGTAGTTGAGAAGGAGCGACGGGAGGACAATCGCGTACCACGATGCGATCATCGGCTTGCGTCCAAAGTGCCCGAGGTCTGCGTAAAGCGCTTCGCCACCAGTCACGCAGAGCATGACGCTTCCCAAGATCAAGAATGTTCCGAGTGGATTCGTCTGCGCGAGGTGGAGCGCGTGGATCGGATTGATTCCCTCCAACACGATCGGTGCTCGCATGATTCCCAAGACGCCGCATACGCCGATGGCGATGAACCAAAGGAGCATGATGGGACCGAAGAGTCTTCCGATTCGTCCCGTCCCCAATTGCTGCATCGAAAAAATCAGGATGATGATGGCGATGGTGATGGGGACGATGAACGGGTTGAGTTTCGGCGAAAGTTGTTGGAGTCCTTCCACGGCCGACAAAACTGAGATGGCTGGAGTGATGACGCCGTCTGCGTAGAGGAGGGCGCTTCCCGCGATTGCACCGAGGACGATCCATCGTCCTGCCGATGCGAATCCTCTGCCCTTTGGAATGAGCAGTCCCAAGAGTGCGAAAATGCCGCCCTCACCTTTGTTGTGAGCTTTGAGCAAGAAGAGGCAATACTTGACGCCGATCACGAGGACGAGTGACCAGAAGACGAGTCCGAGAACGCCGAGCACATTCGCGGTGTCTGGCGCGACGCCGTGCACCGAGTCAAAGCACTCTTCAAGCGCGTAAAGGGGGCTCGTTCCGATGTCGCCGAAGACCACTCCGACCGCGGCGATGACCAATCCCGGCTTGATCGTGCCGATCCTAGAGCGGGCGTTGGAGTGGGATGAATCGGCGATTTCGTGCGACATCGCGAACGGTCTATGGTACCTCGGAGTGCATGTTCGATCAGGCTCGGGATAGTCTGCCCTCATGGAGCGGTGGCCCTGCATAGTTATTGGACTTGGCACGATGGGTTCGTCGACGCTCTGTCACCTTGCGCTGCGTGGAGTCCGCCCCCTTGGACTCGAGCAGTTCTCGCGCGGCCATGATCGGGGGTCTTCGCACGGACAATCGCGCGTCATTCGAACCGCGTACTTCGAGCACGATGACTATGTGCCGTTGTTGCTGCGTGCGAGGGCGGGCTGGATGGCACTCGAACAGTTGTCGGGGAGACGAATTGTTCACGAGACGGGACTTCTCATCGGAGGACCCCGTGGGTCCGAAGTCGTCTCTCGCACCTCTGACTCTGCGAAACGATTTCGCATTGACCACTCCGACTGGACTGCTGCGGAAGTCACCGCACGGTTTCCGATGTTTGCGATGGAATCCAATTGGGTCGGCTATTTCGAACCGACGGCAGGATTCGCAAGACCTGAACAAGCAGTCTTCGCTGCGCTCGAGATTGCAGAGCAAAACGGCGCCACCGTGCGTGAGTCTGTTGCCGTGCGTTCTATAGAGGAGCGAGTTGACGGCGTGGTGGTCACCACAGAGAGTGCAGAGCTTCATGCCGATCGAGTTGTCGTGACTGCTGGGGCGTGGAGCGATCGACTTGCGCCGTGGCCCCGCGCACCGATTCGCGTCACGCGACAGGTGATCGCATGGATCGACTCCGATGACGCTCACGCGGCGCGCGAGGGGACTCTTCCGACATTTTGTCTTGATGCTCCAGAAGGTTTTTTATATGGATGCCCCGTCGGCGATGATCAAACACTCCCCGCAGGACTCAAAGTGGCGAGGCATGTCATCGGGACCATCGTGGACCCCAACGCGCCACGCATCGACGCGACCGAGAGTGAGTGTCTCGAGATTGCCCAATCCGTGAAGCGACGTGTGCCAGGATGTGCCGGTCCCGTTGGCGCAACGGCAACATGTTTGTATTCCAACTCTCCCGATTCACACTTCATGATTGGCGCTCGCGGCGAGCGCGCGCGCATTTTTGTGGCATCAGGTTTTTCTGGACACGGATTCAAGTTCATGCCCGTGGTCGGCGAGGCGATGGCTGACTTCGTGACCATGGGGACGACCACGCTGCCTCTTGGTTTCTTGTCGCCAAAGAGATTTTTGACTTCTTGACCGCATCGCACTGCTCCCTGTCTACGAAAGCAGGACTACGCTCCACCCTCTAGGAGATTAAGCCATGTCGAAGATCCACCATATCCAACCAACTCTTTCGGAATTCACTCGCCGACGATTCATCCTGACCGTTGGTGCGATTGGTGCCACAACGCTCCTGCTGCCACAACGATTCGCTTCATCTCGCGGGTTGAATGGCAGGTTGCAAGTGGGATGTGTTGGATGCGGCGGAATGGGCGCGACCGATCTGCGCAGCATTGCTTCGCATCCTGGGGTCAAGGTCACTGCGCTCTGCGATGTGAACCGCGACACTCTCAAGAAGACGGCAATCGCGTATCAGGTCGACGACGCATCATGCTTCACCGATTACCGCGCATTCCTCGCGGCGATGGGTGGATCGGTTGATGCCGTGGTGGTCTCAACTCCAGACCACGCGCACGCTCCCGTGGCGGTGCAAGCGATGCGACTTGGCAAGCATGTGTATTGTCAAAAACCGCTCACGCACAATCTGCACGAGGCGCGCATGATGCGCGAAGTGGCTGACAAGAGTCGCGTGGTCACGCAGATGGGAATTCAAAACCACGCGAATGTTGGACGACGACTCGCGATGGCGTGGATTGAGTCGGGCGTTCTTGGTCCTGTCTCTGCCGTGCATATCTGGACGAATCGTCCTGCGGGTTGGTGGCCGCAAGGAGAACCGCGTCCAGTGGGATCCGATCCTGTGCCAGCCAATCTCGACTGGGAGAGTTGGATCAATGTTGCTGCGATGCGACCGTTCAAGGAGGCCACCTATGCACCCTTCAAGTGGCGTGGATTCCGCGATTTTGGAACGGGAGCACTCGGAGACATGGCGTGCCACTTCTTCGATGCGCCCGCGAAGGCACTCAAGTTGACCGCGCCCATCACGGTGCGCGGGGATGTCTCAGATCTCACAAGCGATCAGTTCCCACTGAGCGAAACAGTGGAAATTGGATTTGAGGGGAATGCCGCATCGGGTGGGAAGCCGTTCTCGATTTATTGGTACGACGGAGGTCGAGTTCCTGCGCCAGCTGCGATTCCACATGTGCCAGCGGACTTCGATATGCCCAAGCGTTCGAGTGATGGAGCCACCATTTTTGTGTGCGAGCGCGGAACATTGGTGGTGTGTCATCCTGGTGATGTGCATGTGTTCTGCCCCGGAGAGAAGCCTGCATTCACTCCGCCCGAACTCGCCCCCATCGATCACTGGCATGAATGGGTTGATGCGTGCATGGGAAGTGGCACGACGCGAACTCCATTCTCATTCAGCGGACCGATGACCGAGATTGTGCTTTGCGGAGTGGTGGGTGGATTGAATCCGGGGCCAACGCTGGCTTGGAATGCAAAAGAGATGACTTTCAACAATCCCGCAGCGCAGTCACTTGTCCGCGCCAACTACAGAGGTGGGTGGAAGGTTGAAGGAGTTGGGTGATTCAGAAACAACACCACGACGCAGTTCGTTGAGTCCTGTGGTGAAGCTCACCCTTGCTTGTGCGACAGTCGTGATGGTCGTCGCCATCGTGGTGCTGTCGTCCGACACCTTGCTCCTCATGACACTCGGTGCGCCGAGTCCGAGAGTGCCCGGTCCAGTCGAACCTCCTCCTCGAATGTCGATTCAACCGCCCGAAGTTGATTTGGGATTGTGGACTCCATGCGAGGTTCCGCGCATCCTTTCGACGCGCGCCGAATTGGTCAATGATGGAGAGACGCTTCTGAGGGTGATTCACTGGAGTGCCACATGCGGATGCACCTCAAGCGATCTGCCACCATCATTCGACATCGCGCCCGGTGAACGACGCGCCTTCACCGCCACGATTGAGCCGTGGGTCAGCTGGGGTGGAAAAACCCAGACGATTCAGTTCATTGTTGAGGAAGAGGGAAAGAGTGCGCGGCCTGGTCCTCCACTTGAATTGAAGTTTGAAGTGGGTGGATCGATGCATCCTGCGCCAGGCCTGGTTCGGCGCGTGACGGGAGAGGAGACTGATTGCGGGCGGATGATCTTGGTCTCAGAAGACAATGAGCCGTTTTCGATTCTCGCGAGCGATCCCCCGTGTATCGCATCGGAAGAAGCCGCTCCATCGTTTCAACAAACGCTCAGTTGGGACTGGACTGCGATCGATGCGTACGCGGCGCAACATTGCAGTGATCCAGACATGGCCGAGGATTCGGACAGTGGACACCTGCCCAACTTCAGTTTCGACGCAGACGGATACTGGACTCGCATTGTTGCGCGAATCACGACCGATCGCGCCGATTGCCCCATTGTGTTTCTTGTGCTCGAGAACCTTGATCGCAGCATCCCATGACCGAACGAAAGTTCATGACGCTCATTGGCGCGTGGTCCTGTCTCGTGCTCTTGCTCGGCTGCGTGAGGGTTGCGCATGCTGATCCGCCCGACCGCGACGATCCAGTGATGTGTCGAGCACTCCGCGATTTCGCAGGGTTTCGAAACTTGGAAGGCGTCGCGCAGGTCGGTTCGAAAGAATCAGCGGCGCACGCTCTGGAACTCCTCAAAGAGCAGCCAGGAACGCTCGGTCAACCTACCGACATCGCCCTGATCGATCCCTTTTGGCCAGAACTGGCCTTCTCTCCTGTACGAAACTTGATGCAGTATTCGGCAGACCACGGGATCAAGTGGGCGATCTATGACACGACTGTGTATCAGTGGGCGAACAAGTACCTGCCTGGATACGACGGAGGATCAGGAATCAATCGGTTTCAGGTTGGATTGACCGTTGCTTTGGGCAAGATTGATGGGCTCGGCCATACAAGTTTCGTTGCGCAAGGTCGAGTGAATTCGGTCTTGGACGGTTCGCCACCACTCGGAGAACAGATCGGATCGCTCGTGACGCTCGACGCTGATTTTTCTGTGGCATCAGAAAAGTGGCTTCGACTCATGCTCGTCCAAGAACTCGGATCACCCGATGTCTTGGCCACGATCGGAAGGATCGATCCGAATGATTACATCGATGGGAATCCATACGCTAACGATGAAACCACTTTGTTCCTCGCGGCTCCGCTCGATGGATCCGATGCCCTTCCACTCGGTTTTCAAAACTACGCACCTGGAGCAGCGCTGCAGATTCAATGCACCGAGTGGTCGTACATCAACACCATCATCACCTCTCCCGTCGGTGGATTGTCAGACTCAACAGGATTCTCAGATATTCCGACAGGCGGATTCTTTGTGGGATCAGAGTTTGGATTCGTGCTCGATTATCCTGGCGGAGGCCCAAGCCGAATCGCAGCAGGCGGATGTCTGACCAATGTGAATGCGGTCGGCGATGTGCTCAGCGAGATTCGCCCTGGTGCGTGGGTCCTCGCGCACGCAGAACTCCGGCCAGACTTCGCGGCGTTCGCACAGTGGTCCTACGCCGATCCACTCGTGACCACGATTCAAAACGAAGCCATGGCGGGTGTGTACTTCACAAATCTCTTTGGGTCTAAAGGCGCGGTCGCCGTCGGACTTGGAGGCGGTACGAGTTGGGCTGCCACAGGGGGGTCGCAGGACTTGATCGAGTTGTTTGTGCGCACTCAACTCACTCCGAGCATTCAATTCACTGTCGATTTCCAATTCATCCCGAAGCCAATCAACGCACCGACATTGGATGATGTGTTCGTCGTCGGCCTTCGTACGACGGTCACTTTTTAGGCGTAACATTGCTCGTTCGATGACGACTAATCGCACTTCTTCATTTCGAATTGGACTCCTGCAGCATGCGAGTCCCATTGGCGCAACGCGTGACGAAGTGCACGCCACATTCGCGACACTCGCACGCGAGGCCGCGGGGAAGGGCGCGCAGTTGATTGTCAGCCAAGAACTCTTTGGCGGACATTATTTCTGTCAGGTCGAAGATCCAAAGTGGATGGATCTCGCCGAGTCGATTCCGGGTCCGACGACGACCTTCGCATCGTCACTCGCTCGCGAACTGCGTGTCGAGATCACTGTGAGTTTGTATGAGCGCCGCGCCCCTGGACTTTTCCATAACACGAGTGTGTACCTCGATGCCTCGGGTGAGATCATCGGGATGTATCGCAAGATGCACATTCCAGACGATCCTCGATTCTTCGAGAAGTTCTATTTCACCCCTGGAGACCGAGGATTTCAAGTGGTTTCTGGAGTCGCAGAAACAGGACTCCTCGTCTGCTGGGACCAGTGGTATCCAGAGGCGGCGCGATTGACCGCGCTGCGTGGAGCGGAACTGATTGTGTATCCAACGGCGATTGGTTGGTATCACCAAGAGACTCTTGCCGACCGCGCGCAACAACGCGATGCGTGGATCACGATGCACCGCGCGCACGCGATTGCGAATGGAGTCTGGGTGGCCGCAGTCAATCGAATTGGTACCGAGGCCGATCTCACCTTCTGGGGCACGAGCATGGTCATCGATCCCGGAGGAGTCGTCGTCGCCGAGGCATCGCAGACGGAACAAGCGGTCATCGTTCACGAGTGCGATCGGGCGCGCATCGAAGAGATGCGCCGAGGATGGCCATTCCTTCGCGATCGGCGCGTCGATGCCTATTCAGGATTGCAGAGTCGAATGTTGGATGGCACGGCATGAGTGTTGCGAGAGAGGATGCGAACTTGTTGTTGTCCTCGACGGCGAGCGCGTGCGGGCTTTCAATGCCCGCCGAGTGGAGTCCACTTCGACGCGTGTGGCTTGTCCGCCCGCACAATGAAGAAACATGGCCGGGGTGTCTTGCGCAAGCGCAGAGCGAGTGGGATGCGTGGCGCGATGCGCTGTCGAAGGTTGTCGAGGTCGTCGATTGTCAAGAGGCAGGGATTGAGACGAACGATTCATGGATTCGTGATTTTGGTCCCATCTTTGTGCGACACCCTGATGGACGCATCGCGGGGCACGATTTCCGTTTCAATGGTTGGGGTGATAAATACGAGGTGCGCGATCAAGATGATGGTGTGCCGACACACATTCGCGAGAGGTGGTCGATCCCCATGTGGAAGCATGACGTGGTGCTTGAGGGAGGATCAATTGATGTCAATGGCACGGGGACGGTATTGACCACCACACAATGCCTCGACAACGCGAATCGCGGAGATCGAACGCGTGAATCAATGGTGCAAACATTGCACGACGCGCTTGGAACATCGAATGTGGTGTGGCTCCCCGGTGGCATTCGAGGAGATGACACCGACGGGCACATTGACGACATCGCCCGATTCGTGAGACGGGATGCAATCGTCGCACTCAGAGCACCCGCGGATCATGTCGATCACTCGGTGCTTGAAGCGAACTGGAATGCGCTGGCGAACGCCCGTGACGAGAACCAAGATCCGTTCGATCTCATCGCGCTTCCCGTTCCAGATCCGATCTACTACGACTTTCCGGCAGATCGATTCGGCCCCGGAGGGCGCAGCATGATCCCTGCAAGCCACGCGAATTTTCTTATCGCGAATGGGACGGTGTTTGTTCCCGTCTTTGGTGGCGCAAGTGATGACATTGCGTGTCGAGTGATTGAATCATCGATGTCGAATGTTCGAGTCGTTCCCATTCGGGCAAGACATCTCGTCGTTGGACTCGGCAGCCTTCACTGCCTGAGTTGCCACGAACCAAGTTGATGACGAGCAGCAAACCAAAAACGACAAGCCAGCAACTCGATCCACATATCCTGATGTTTCTTGGAATTGGTTCTACCCTGCACTCTGTCGCGCCCGTCACTCCTTGGAGATTCCGACGCCAGATGCGCAAGACTCGATCCGTCCGCCCACTCGCCGCACCTTCATTTCGCACATGGCTGCGGCAGCACTCGTGCCAACTGCCATCGACCAAGTCGTCGGCGGATTGAAGTTCATCAACGACACGCACAACTGTTTGCTTTGGGCTCACGTCAAGAATGGAGTCGTCACGCGCGTCTCACCAACATATGGATACGGCAAGGCGACTGATCTTCTTGGCAATGAGTCGACGGCGCGCTGGGATCCCCGTCGTTGTCAGAACGGACTCGAACTCGTTCGACGCTTCTACGGAGACCGACGCATCCGAAAGCCGATGGCTCGATCCGGGTTTCGAAGTTGGATTCAAGCGGGGTGTCCTCGTGATGCAGTGACAGGCGCGGTCGATCACAAGTATCTCATCGCGCCGAGTGAAGTGCACCTCTCGCTGTTGGTCGCGGCGACGGCGTGGAGTGTCGCGTTCGCGTTGTACCTGTGGATCTTCGCGCCATGGTTGGTGCGACCGAGGATCGATGGGAACGACGGCTAGTTTGCAAGGCGAATGCGCGACTCGGTTGCGGTCGGATACGATTCATCCCATGTCGGATCTCAGCCACCTGCTTACGAACAATCGAGTGTGGGCTGAGGGCATTCATCGCACTCACCCAGTGTTTTTTGGGAGTCTCACTGCCCAACAGCGGCCAAAGTTTCTTTGGATTGGCTGCTCAGACAGTCGCGTGCCTGCCAACGAGATCATCGGGCTCATGCCTGGCGAAGTCTTTGTGCACCGCAACGTCGCCAATCTTGTTGTTCATAGCGATTTGAATTGCCTCTCGGTGATCGACTACGCGGTGAATGAACTCAAGATCAAGGACATCATCGTCTGTGGTCACTACGGGTGTGGGGGAGTGAACTCAGCACTCGCTCCGAGCGCGGGTCGATTCTTCGATCATTGGATTCGACATGTTCGCGATATCGCCAAGTTTTATCGCAGTGATATAGAGAGTGAGCCGACCGCAGCAGGCCAAGCTCGCAAGTTGTGCGAACTCAATGTCGCAGTACAAGTGGTGCATGTTCGAGAATCACCGATCCTGCAGCATCCAGCCGCGCGCGGCGTCACTGTGCACGGATGGATTTATGACATTGCAGATGGACTCTTGCATGATCTGTGTCCAATGATTGAGAAGGTGCGCGCTCTCGAGCCGCCATGCGCTCGCGCGTAGGCAGTCGAACACGCTGTGCAAGTCCGATCACCTGAAGCGATCGGATGATCATCCAACTCATATCGATTTGCCACCACTTCAACCCGTGTCGCGCACTGGTCGGAAAGGCGTGGTGATTGTTGTGCCAGCCCTCGCCGAAGGCCAAGATGCCCATGATGGGATTGTTCCGACTCTCGTCGTTGCATTGGTAGTCACGCATACCCCACACATGGCAAACCGAGTTGATGCTCCATGTCACGTGGTGTAGAAGAAACATGCGCGCGAATCCGCCCCACACCGTGCCGAGGAGTGCGCCTGTCCATGTCATCGTGACGAGGCCGCCGATGATCCCAGGGAGAATGAGTCCAAATGCAACGCACAGCGGGAACAATCGATTCACTCGCCTGATGGACGGAGAGTTCAACAGGTCAGGAACATAGGAATAGTTGTTGTCGTTCGAGTCTCGAAACAACCATCCGAAATGAGCGTGCATGAATCCTGCGATCCATCCTACGAATCCAGGAGTTCGGCGCACGTGCGGTGAATGTGGATCGCGCTCGCAGTCTGAGTGTTGATGGTGCCGTCGATGGGTCGCGGCCCACCAGATCACTGGACCTTGCGCAGCCATTGCTCCGCACACGATGAAAAACATCGCGAGTGGAGTGGGTGTCGTAAATGCCTTGTGCGTGACGAGCCTGTGGTATCCAATGGTGATGCCGAGTCCCGTGATCGCATACATCCCGAGCAACAAGAACAAGTCGGTCCAGTAGAACAATCCTCCCCACAACATCACCATTGCTGCAATGACTCCCAGAGGAGGAAATACAACCGCCGACAACATCGCGAGGTGGATTTGTTTCGTGGTGAGCGGAACTGGTTGTTCGGTAACGGAGAGCAAGTCGTGCGCAAGTTCGTGTGACAAATCGACTCCTTCAAGTGTTCAGACAGTTGGGAATGGCGAAGCATTTACGCTACCAGAGCCAATTAGAGAGTGGGAGGTGCTGTTTCGCGGTCGACAGTGGTCGGACTACGATTTCCGTCATGAAGAACTCACGATTCATCGCACTCGTAGGTCTCGCACTCGGATCGATCGTTTGTCTCGGTGCAACTCCCGCCAAAGGACTCACGGTCGGAAGCAAGGCGCCACCACTTTCAGTGGAGCGTTGGATCAAGGGTGATGAAGTGAAAACACTCGACGAGGGAACTTCGTATGTGGTCGAGTTTTGGGCAACGTGGTGCCCGCCGTGTGTGAAGAGCATCCCTCATCTCAGCGAACTGCAAAAGAAGTATCCCGGCGTCGTCATGATCGGTGTCGCTGCTTCTGAGCGCAATCCTGACCCAGCGGTGTTGGACAGTTTTGTTGCAGGTCAAGGCGACAAGATGAGCTATCGAGTTGCTGCCGATTCAGATCGATCCATGAGCAAGGAGTGGATGGAAGCGGCGGCGCAGCGATTCATTCCTGTTGCATTCGTTGTGGATGCGAAGGGCATCCTCGCATACATCGGTTCTCCAATGGACGCTGGTTTCGCGAAGGCCGTCAGGAAGGTGGCAAAAAGTGCAGAAACGCCAGCGGACAAGCCAGATGGGAAACCCGTTGACGCATCGGACAAGCCCGCGGATGTGACGCCTCCGAAGGATGAGCCCAAGGGTGGAAGCGCCAACTGATTTTCTACGGTGCAGTCGCAGACCACAGCGCGATCTGGCAACCATTCAATGACACGAGCATGGTTGCGCCGGCGGGGAGCGACGCTGGAAGTGTGTCGTGGCCTGCCACCAGAATCACATCGCCGTGCGTTCTAGCTTCACTGATTCGAGTGGGAAGATCGTTCCACGAGATTCGCCGCGTTGCTTCATGCGGATCATTGAGTTCATTGTCAAATTCACTTGGAGGTCCAACGATGACGACATCGGCACGACGTCCAACGAAGGCGGCCGCATTGGCGAATGAGACATCAGAGAAGACAGCAGAAGCACTCCTCAACTGCGTTTTCGCTTGGTTGAGAAATGGTTCGGGAGCCTTGTAGGGAAGGAGTCGCCCCGTCGGGAACAGAATTGGAATCGATAACGCGAGAAGAGCAGGTACACACCCCATGAGGAGGAGTCGTCGTCCTCGTTCATGCGAGTATTGGGCTGCGAGGTCAGCGAGTCCCCAGGCAACGAGCATCGTGACGAAGAGAAGAGTGCGCACGAACGGCCCGTCGCTCCACAGGGTGGAAGCACCGAATCCGCCGACTCCTGTCGCGAGCGCGGCGCCGATGATGGAGGCGATTGCCACGAGTGCGAAGAATCCTGTTTTGTTCTTGCGAGCGAGGGTGATCTTCCCTGCGGGCGATGCGAAGTAGTCAAAGAGTCCTACTGCGAGCAGTGCGGCGATGGGGGGGAAGAGTGGAAGAATGTAGGTTGGCAGTTTTCCACTCGCCGCCGAAAAGAAGAGAAGCGGTGCGACGATCCAACTCAACAGGAATCGCACGGTGTCGTCGCTCAGTGCTGTGCGAGAGAGTCCACGAAGTGCGAATGGAATGTTGAGAGTCCATGGAATGATCGCCAGTGGCAGCATTGCGAAATACAACCACCATGGCTTAGCGTGTTGATTCTCGTCGGGCTGGAGGAAACGGCGGACATGTTCAGTCCAGAAAAACTCGTGCCAGAAACGAGGCTCGTGTTGGTGCAGAATCCAAGCAGCAGGCGCAGCGGTGATGGCGACGGCAACGAGTGGAATCCATGGAGAAGAAAAGAGGGCGCGCCACCGCTTTGTCCAGACGAGCCACGGGATGACGGCGAGTGCAGGGACGGCGAACGCGAGGAATCCCTTGGTGAGAAAGGCGAGTCCCGCAAAGACGCCGCACGCGAGCATCCACCCGATGCGTGAGCGCGTGGTGGATTGCATGCCAGCGAGGTAGCAGACGAGGCAACCGGTGAGGAAGAATGAAAACGGTCCATCGAGTACGGCAGTGCCAGCGAGAATGATGGGCAGGAGCATCGTGAGTGAGACGAGTGCGCCGATGCACGCGAGTGTGATGTTGCGTTTCCATCGATAGACGAGAAGCGCGGTGAGTGCTGCGGTGCCGAGTGCTGAGAGTGACATTGGAAGCCGCAGCGCGAATGCGTTGACACCGAAGGTGTTGAAACTCGCAGCGGTGAGCCAGTATCCCATCGGTGGTTTTTCGTAGTAACGAAATCCATCCATCCGCAGCGAGAACCAATCGCCAGATGAGATCATCTCCCAACCGATGAGGGCGTACCGAGTTTCATCGGGTGCGATCAGTGGGCGTACGCCGAGTGTCAACACATCAGCCACGATCCACACGGCAATCACAATGAGCGCGGCGCGTGTCCAGGTCACTGGGTGACTCCTGCTGGTACGGCAAGCCAATCATCGCGACCTGCGATCACGCCTCGTGCGATGGATCCCTCACGGTTGCACCCTTCGGTGGCGAGATACTCGCCGAGCGGAACAAAGGAATGTCCATTCGCCTTCGCGCGCGCGAGAAAATCCGAGAAGAGGGCGGCTTTGCGTCCACCTTCGCTCTCTGCATGAATGGTGAGGACATGAGGATTCCCATCGGCAAGCAGTGCGACCATGCGATCATTGAAATTAGAATCGTCGACGCCGTTGTGTCCAACGAGTTCGTCGTAGGTTGGCAAATCGACTGGAATCTGCGCAGGAGTGAGAAGCGTTCCATTCACACGAACACGGTAGGGCAACGCCGCGCCACGCGTGTCCGAATGAAATGAATAGGGCCGCGTCGACTTCGCCGCGAGAATCGCATCGGTACAACGCCAACCTGGACTCGCCGCACTCTGTGGTGCGCTGCCAGCAATCTCGGCGAGTGCATCGTGCGCGCGGTCGAGTTGCTCCATCATCTGAGCGACAGAGGCACGCCCAGCATTCATCTGCCACCAGTGATGGTCCCACGCATGCACGCCGAATTCATGTCCGGCCGAAATGGGCATTCTGATCGTGGAGCGGAGACCTTCGCCAATGCGAGGACCTGGCCAGAGTGTGCCGCGCAGCAGAATGTCCCATCCGTACAGACTCGCCGCCTTCGACCGCATCATTTTCAACGCGAAGGAAGGACGCAACATCCGACGAATGTGACGTCCCATGTTGTCGGGGCCGAGGGTGAAATACCACGTGGCACGAATGCCGTGGGCGTCGAGTGTTCGAAGGAGTGCAGGGACGCCGTCTCGCGTTCCCCTCCACGTATCGACATCGATGCGAAGTCCGATGGACATCGCCTAGCGCGCGCTCTCGCAGACAGGAGCAGTAGTCAATCCGTGTGACTGCGCGTGCTGTCTGACGAACCAATCGAGTGTTCGCACAACGGATTCTTCGGTGGTAATCACAGGATTCCACCCAGTGAGTCGTCGTGCGTTGCGAATGGACGGACTTCTGTGCTGCACATCCTCATAACCCTTGCCGTAGTAGCGACCGCTCTCGATGACGCGGTATCCAGCAAACGGAGGGAAGTGATGTCGCAGAGGATGCGCGTCAAACGCGGCGACGAGCATCTCGGCGAGTTGTCGAATGCTCGCTTCATTCTCAGGATTACCGATGTTGACGATCTGGCCATCGCATCGGTTGCCCTCATTGCGGATCATTCGATACAGGCAGTCCACTCCTTCATCGACATCGGTGAAGCAACGCTTCTGAGAGCCTCCATCGACGAGCAGGATGGGAGTGCCCTCGACGAGATTGAGAATGAGCTGAGTGATTGCGCGGCTCGACCCGACGCGCGCGCTGTCGAGTGAATCGAGGCGAGGTCCGATCCAATTGAACGGACGGAAGAGCGAGAATCGCAGATTGCGCTGCGCTCCGTAGGCCCAGATGACGCGGTCAAGAAGTTGCTTCGAACTCGAGTAGATCCACCGTTGTCGATTGATCGGTCCAGTAATGAGATTGGACGAATCTTCGTCGAACGCCGAATCGGTGCACATCCCGTACACCTCGCTCGTCGATGGGAAGAGGAGTCGCTTGCCGTATTTCACGCAGTCGCGGATGACACGCAAGTTTTCTTCAAAGTCGAGTTCAAAGACGCGGAGTGGGTTGCGGACATACTCCATCGGAGTCGCGATCGCCACAAGGGGAAGGATGACGTCGCACTTGCGAACGTGGTATTCGATCCATTCGCGATTGATTGAGATGTCTCCTTCGATGAAGTGGAAGTCAGGATGCGAAGCGATGGTGCCAAGATTGTCGGATCGAAGGTCGAGTCCATACACCTCGTGCAAACCGTCGGCGAGCAATCGTTCACACAGATGGCTTCCGATGAAGCCGTTGACGCCGAGAACGAGCACGCTGGTGCGGCTCTTCGCAGTAGGTGCAGTGCGCCGAACAAGGCGCATACTAGGAACGAGATTGAGCTCGGCGGCGAGTTGGGTTCCGGTGGACCACACTCCATCCGCCACTTGTCCTTCGGTGATTTCGAGCGCACCTGTTCCACACGCGACGACGAGTGGATCGACGGAGAGCACTTCTCCAGCCATACCCACTCCATCCACGGTGTTCGCCGCCCAAAGAAATACTTTTCGATCGGCGACATGTGTAAAAGCACCAGGCCATGGATGAGCCACGGCGCGCGTGAGGTTGCGAATCGCTTCTGCTGGTTGATTCCAATCGACTCGACCATCTTCGGGGCGGCGCCGTCCAACGGTTGTGGCATCGGACTCATCTTGCGGCGTGCGCGTCGCAGTTCCATTGGCCAACTTCGGCAAAGTTTCAGCGAGCAGGGCGGCGGCGCTCTGCGCGAGTTTGCGCGTGAGCGAAAGTGCGTTGTCCAATCGCGTGATGGTGACGCGCTTCTGCGCGACGATGTCACCCGCATCAGCAGCATCAGTCATGTGATGCAGTGTCACACCCGTTTCTGTTTCACCTCGCACCAACACCCAGTTGATCGGAGCGCGGCCGCGATACTTCGGAAGAAGGGATGCATGTAAGTTGAGGCAACCCTTGGGAAAAAGGGCTCTCAGATCGGCACCGACCATGGCTCGGTAGTGGAATGAGAGAAGAAGGTCGGGTTGGAGTGCGCGGATCTTGTCGAGCCAAAGTGGATGATTCGGATCCTCTGGCGCAAAAACGGGAATCCCCGCCGCGGCCGCCTCGCGTGCCACGGATGTGAACCACTGTCCTTCACTTGGATCATCGCGGTGCGTCAAGACAGCAACAACTTCAATGCCGCTAGCGATGGTGGCGCGAAGTCCTGCTGCACCGATTTCGTGATACGCGAATACAACTACCTTCATTGCTGGATCTCCTGCATTGGACTCGTGTGGACTTCTCCCATCGTCTCTCCGACGATGCGGTCCAGAATGTAACGGGGACGCTCGCGCACATCAGCATGGATGCGCCCGATGTATTCGCCGAGCAATCCCATCGCGAGGAATTGTGCTCCGACGAAGAAGAAGAGAACGGCGAAGAGTGTGAAGACTCCGTCTCCTGCCCATTCCGCGCCGAATGCGAGGCGCAGCACGAGCAATGTGGCGGCAAAAAACAGCGCCGCAGCGGCGATTATCACTCCGGCGTAGCTCAAGATGCGAAGTGGAGTCGTCGTCATGCAGGTCAACAGATCGAACTGCAAATTGATCAACTTGACGAACGAGTACTTGCTCTCCCCATGCTCCCGCTCTGCATGGCGCACTTCGATCTCAGCGGTGCGCTTTGCGAACATATTCGCGAGGATTGGAATGAAGGTGCTCCGCTCTCGGCACGACAACATGGCCTGCACAACACGCCGACGGTAGGCGCGCAGCATGCAACCGTAATCGTGCATCATCACCCCAGTCGTCGCACGCACGAGGTGGTTGATGAAGAGACTCGGCCATCGGCGGAAGAGTGGGTCCTGCCGATCCATGCGCACCGTGCCGACGACATCGTGCCCCTCGTCAATCTTGGCGACGAGGCGCGGAATCTCTTCGGGTGGATTCTGCAAGTCGGCATCGAGAGTGATCATGATGTCCCCCTGCGCATGCGCGAATCCGCAGAGAATCGCATTGTGTTGACCGTAGTTGCGATTGAGCAGCAGTGCCTTGATATGCCCCTGATTCTGCGCCGCCAACTCGGTCACCATCTCGGACGAACCATCGCGGCTTCCGTCATCGACGAGCACGAGTTCCCAAGGACGATCGAGTGTGTTCCCGACGGCAACGACGCGACGCACGAGTTCGGCGATGTTGTCGCACTCGTTGTAAACAGGAATGATGATGGAAACGCCACTTCGCATGGTCATTGCCTCTCCGCTCCAACGCACGTACGCGTTTTTGAGAGGACATATCGGATCGCAGCCACAACGCCGCGCACATCCTCATCGGTCATGTCTGGAAACATTGGAATCGTGCACATTCGATTGGAGTTCCACTCCGAGTTCTCGAGAGATCCAGCCGCGACAGGACGATTCTCTCGATACCAGCGGTGCATGTGCGCCGACTTGAAATGCAACCCCGTACCGATGTTGACCTCTTTGAGTTTCGCCATGAACTCATCGCGCGTCAATCCCGTGATCTCAGGCAAGACACGCACAATGAAAATGTGTCGCGCGTGAGAGTGGTTCCAAGTGGGTACATCCAGCGGCTCGATGCCGTCCACACTCGAGAGCAACGATCGATAGAGCGTTGAGATCTGGGCGCGTCGTTCAATGAACTGATCCAACCGCCGCATTTGGCTGACTCCTAGGGCAGCGTTCATGTCGGGGAGGTTCTGCTTGAAGCCCGGATCCTGCACTTCCACTTGAGGACTTCGCCCTTGCTGCCCGCGCTCGAACGCATCAGCGGCGAGTCCGTGAAATCGCAGCCGGCGAAGCCGCGCAGCGAGTTGTGAGTCATCGGTCGTGATCGCTCCACCCTCACCGGTGGTGATGTTCTTGATGGGATGGAACGAGAAAATACACGTGCCCGCGGCACCGATCTCCTGTCCCTTGTACTTCGTGCCAATCGCATGCGCCGCATCATCAATCACCATGATTCCACGTTGCTTCGCGATCGCTCGGATCGAATCCATGTCGCAAGGCGCACCTGCAAAGTGGACTGGAATAATCGCCTTCGTCTTCGGGGTGATCGCTCGCTCAATCGACTCAGCAGAGGCGAGCAATGTGTTGCGGTCAACATCCACAAAAACACTGCGTGCGCCACACAACTCAACCAAGTTGCACGTGCTTACCCATGTCATGGAAGGGGTTATGACCTCGTCGCCAGGACCGATTCCAAGTGCCAGAAACAGCAGGTGCATTGCCGCCGTTCCTGAAGTAAAGAGGATGCACTCGGGTGCGCCCGTGCGCGCGCGAATCGCATCTTCAAGCGCCACAACCTGCGGTCCGGAGGTGATCCAACCTGAGCGAAGAACAGCGACCACCGCGGCGATGTCCTCTTCGGAAACGGCGGGGCGGCAGAACGGCAGAAAATCCTGGCGGGGCTGAAATGACAAGGTATTCATCTTACTGGATTTTGGCAAAAAAGCCCAAGCCAAACCATGGACACACATCATCTCGTGTTCGTTACTGTTGCTTGTCGATATGCTTCGACCGCATGAGATTTGTTGTCGTGAACCAACCCTTGGGAACGAGAGTGCCTCTTCGCATTCTTCTCGCGACCTCAATCCTTGTCTCGTGCAAGCAGGGTCCGAACTACGAGCCTCCGAAAGAGAATCTTCCCGCGGGTTTCGTTGGATCAAACGAGACCCTCACTCCGCCGCGCGATCCTGAATTGACACTCTGGTGGGAGCGATTCAATGATCCAACGTTGACTGAATTGATCGCGCAGGGAGATGAATCGAATCAGTCGCTCGCCGCATCGTTGGCGCATGTGCGCGCTGCATGGGCATCGGTTGGGATTACTGAAAGTCAATTCTGGCCATCGATTGGACTTGGCGCGCAGTATGACCGCACCAAAGTGAATCTCACTCAAGTCGCTGCGCAAGGGGTCGACCTTGATCCGTACAACGTGTATGCCTACGGAGTCGGGATGTCCGCATGGGAGATCGACCTGTGGGGTCGAATCGCTCGTCAGGTGGAAGCCTCTTCAGCATCGGCGTCCGCCACGCTGGATCTCTTTCGTGGCACACTCGTTTCAGTGCGCGCTCAAATCGCATCAACCTATATGCAATACCGCACGATTCAGCAGCGACTTCTCGTCGCGGAAGATGTCGTCGGCAATCTCACCATCATTCGCGATCTCACCCTGCTTCAACTCAAGAACGGCACGACATCGCAGATATCAGTCGATCACATTGAGGCTGAACTCCAAAAACAATCTGCAGTGATTCCACAGCTTCGGGGCGCACTCGCGAGTGCGACATCCACACTCGCCGTTCTGTGCGGCACGACCGTTGGTCCGTTGCAAGAAACGCTCGGTGGGATCGTCCCCACTCCGACTGGTCCAATCGTCTTGGATGTGGGGATTCCCGCGAGTTTGCTGCAACGGCGTGCCGATGTGCGCCGCAAGGAGAGAGACCTCGCGGCCGCGATCGCGACCATCGGCTCGAATGAGGCGCTGCACTTTCCGCAACTGACCCTCTCTGGAAATTTTTACATTTCTTCCAACACATTCAACGGGCTGGGAGATTTGTCGAATCAGGCGTATTCCTTCGGTCCAACACTCGCTTGGAATGTCTTCTCGGGTTGGCGCGTCGATGCACAGGTGGCGCAGGCGAAAGCTCGAGCCGATGCAGCGCTTGCTGATTATCGAAACGCCGTACTCGTCGCCATCGCCGATGTTGAGTCGGCCTCCGCGAACGTTGTTCAGTCGCGTGCGGCGCTCACGCTCCAAGAGGGCGCGCTTGCCGATGGGCTCAGCGCACTTCACCTTGCCGAGTTGCAGTACCAACAAGGTCTCGTCGATCTCACGACTGTTCTTGAGATCGCCAACCTTGAGGCTTCACTGGCTGATGGTGTCGCCCAAGCGAGGGGATTGCTCGCACAAGACATTGTTGCGCTGTACAAGTCGCTCGGGGGAGGTTGGGAAGCGAGTGCGCCCGACGCCGATGCCGAGGCGGTCCTTCAAAAGAAACCGAGAGATGCATGATGAATGAATCGACCAATCGCAATCGTCGCTTGTTCCATTGGTCCAAGTGGAAGTCCCCCCTGCGGATGTTGGGTTTCGTGACACTTGCCGCAACGGCGGCGTGCGGACAGAAGCCGTTCGTGGCTCCCACGATGACGGTGATTCCTGTGCGTATCGCGGTGGCGCAGAGATCAACGATTCCAGTCGTGCATCGATATCCATCTGTTCTCGCATCGCCTCGTCCAGTTCAACTGACGGCGCGCGTTGCGGGATACTTGCTTCGGCAAGAGATTCCAGACGGCGCCGCGGTGCACATGGGCGATGTGGTGTATCGAATCGACTCGGCGCAGTATGTCGCGCAACTGCAGTCGGCTGAGGCATCACTGATCGAGGCTCTTGCTTCCAAGATGTTTGCAGATGACGAAGTGGTTCGGAGTCAGCCACTCGTCGTAGCAGGGGCGATTTCGCAGCAGAACTTTGACAAACTCGTGACGAGTGCCGTCCAAGCAGCAGGACAAGTGCAGAGCGCGCAGGCACAGGTCGAGATTCAACAACTGAATGTGAATTACTGTGAAATTGCCAGTCCGCTCGATGGTGTTCTCGGGAAGAGCAATGTGTATGAAGGATCGATGGTTGGTCCTGGGTACGCGACCGACCTGAATCTCGTGGTCCAAACGAGTCCCATGTGGGCTCAGTTCAGTCCTTCGAGCACCGAGTGGCCGGTCTTCATGTCCGTTCTTCAAAAGGGAGAACTTTCTGCGACGGTGCAGTACGGCATGGATGGTCCGATCGCTCATGGCAAGGTGGTTTTCCATAACAACGTGGTCGGACAATCCACGGGCACGCTGTTGATGCGTGTCGAGTTTCCAGATGCGACGGGGGTCTTTATTCCCGGCGCGCTGGCCGAAGTGCGCGTGACGCTCACTGAACTTGAGAACGCAATCACTGTTCCTCTTCAGGCGGTGTGGGCGCGTGAAACACAACTCTTCGTGTGGCGGATCAAGAGCGATGATTCGGTGGAATCAGTGGCTGTGACGTCCACGATGCGCGACGGCACCGTGGTGGTCATCGCCGCAGGAATCAATGCAGGAGACCGCATCGTGTCTGCTGGATTTCAAAAGTTGCGCGAGGGAACTAAGGTGACTGAAGCACCAGCGACGTACGTGGACAAGCCAGGTGATGCGCCAACGACGACTCCCAATCCTGCATCGAGTTCGACCACAGGCGGAGCGCACTGATCCATGCTTCGATTCTTCATTCACCGACCGATCTTCTCAACGGTCATCTCACTCGTCATATTTTTCGTGGGCATCATTGCGATCGTCACGTTGCCCGTGGCCCAGTTTCCTCAGATTGTTCCTCCCACCGTTCAGGTGCAGGCCACCTACAACGGAGCTGATGCACTCACCGTTGCTGGAACCACAACACTTCCGCTTGAGCAGCAGATCAACGGTGCCGAGAACATGCTGTACATGTCCTCGAGTAGCACGGGGACGGGGCTTTCGCAGATCACCATCACATTCGCCGTGGGCACAAACGAAGATCTCGCATCCGTCGATGTGATGAATCGTGTGCAGCAGGCGATGGCGCAGTTGCCCCAGGCAGTGCAAGAGGTCGGTGTCTCGGTGAGGAAGCAGTCCATGAACCAGACGGTGTTCGTGTCGCTGGTCTCGCCGAATGGGACATACGACAGCGAGTTCCTCACCAACTATGCCAATATCGTCTTGCAGCAACCGATCCAGCGCATCGAAGGCGTTGGACAAGTCACCGTGTTCGGATTGCTGCAGTATGCGATGCGCATTTGGATCGATCCCAACAAGCTGACGGTGCTTGGACTTTCGAGCAACGATGTGGTGAATGCAGTCAAACTGCAGAATTATCAAGCCGCGGTCGGCAGTGTTGGTGGAATGCCTGCCGATGGACAGCCTGTGTACACGCTCAACCTGGTGACGAAGGGACGACTGGAGTCGACGAAGGAGTTTGAAGACATCATCGTTCGTGCTGGAGCCGATGGAGCGATGGTGCGTCTCAAGGATGTCGCGCGAGTCGAACTCGGTTCATACCAGTACTTCACTGATTCCACCCTCAACGGTGGTGCGACAGCGACAATTGGCGTGTATCAGTTGCCTGACGCGAATGCATTCGCGGTCGTCGATGGTGTGCGCGCCGAGATGGAGCGGCTGAAGTCCTATTTTCCGCCTGGAATTGATTACGAAGTGGTGTACGACACGACTGCTTTCGTGCGTTCATCACTTGATGAACTCGTGAAGACACTGATTGAGGCGGCGATTCTCGTCCTTCTCGTTATCTTCATCTTCCTTCAGGATTGGCGAGCCACTTTGATTCCGATGATCGCGATACCCGTCGCCATCGTCGGAACATTCGCCTTTATGGAGGTGTTCGGATTCTCGATCAACACACTCACATTGCTCGGGCTCGTGCTCGCGATCGGACTCGTCGTGGACGACTCGATCGTGGTGGTCGAAAACGTGTACCGCCAACTTGAACTCGGCGCTCCCGACTCGCGCACTGCTGCAGAGCGCGCGATGAAGGAAGTCGCGGGTCCAATCATCGCGACGAGTCTCGTTCTGCTCGCGGTCTTCATTCCCGCAGCCTTTGTCCCAGGCATCACAGGGCAGCTCTACAACCAATTCGCCCTCACGATTGCATTCAGCATCACGCTCAGCGCCATCAATTCACTGACGCTGACACCGGCGCTCTGCGGCATCTTCCTAAAGAAAGTGCATAAGCCGAGTTGGCGTCCGTTCGTCATCTTCAATGAGAAGTTTGAACGGTTCACCGCCGTGTACGCCGCGATGGTGCGATGGTTCGGCATTCGATGGGGGTACATCGCGGGTGGTTTTGCAGGAGCCGTCGTCCTCATTGCCGTGCTTCTCGCACACACACCAACGGGATTTATTCCCAACGAGGACCAAGGGTGGTTCATGGTGGGGGCTCAGTTACCGCTTGGATCATCGCTCGATCGAACTAAGGCTGTCTCTGAGCAGGCGCGTGCAATCATCACGCAAGATCCGAATGTGGCCAATGTCATCGAGATCAACGGGTACAACCTGATGACCTCGGTGTCGCAAACCGATTCAGCGTTCATCATTGCGGTCCTCAAGCCTTGGGACGAACGACTCGGGCGCGACGGGTCGATCCGCGCCATTCTCGAGCGTGCGTATCCGAAACTCATGGCGATTCCTGAGGCGATGGTCTTCCCATTCGCGCCGCCTCCGATTCCAGGTCTTGGCAATGTGGCTGGATTCCAGTTGCAATTAGAGGACATCAACAGCGTTGGATTTGGTCCTCTCTCTGATGCTGCTGGAGATTTCATCGCACAGCTCGAGAAGCGTCCAGAGGTCATGCGCGTGATGACTCCGTTCGCGAATGAGGCACCTGTTCTTCAATTGCGCGTGGATCGCACCAAGGCCCAACTGCTCGGCGTGGCTATCTCGGATGTGTTTTCGTTGCTCGGGCAGACGCTCGGCCAGTCGTTCGTGAACAACTTCAACGAATTCGGCCAGGTCTACAACGTGATGATTCAAGCGGATTCGAGCGACCGCATGATCGCGCGCGACGCGATCAAGATGTATGTCAGGAACAAGGATGGAGATCCTGTACCGCTCTCTGCATTCTGCACGATTGCAATCGGTTCTGGCACCAACAACGCGACCCATTACAACGCCTACAACACGGTGCAAGTCAACGGATCCTCAGCACCCGGCTACTCGTCTGGCGATGCGATCGCCGCAGTGGAAGAAGTGGCGAAGGCCACGCTGCCAGACGGCATCGGGTACGAGTGGACAGGCACGACATTGCAAGAGATCGAATCGCAGGGATACGCAGCGATCATCTTCATGCTCTCTCTCGTCGCTGTCTTCCTCTTCCTCGCTGCGCAGTACGAGAGTTGGGCGCTTCCATTCAATGTCCTTCTGGCCGTGGCGTTCGCGGTACTGGGAGCACTGATCGCGCTGTGGATGCGCGGTCGCGCCCTCGACACCTACGCGCAAATTGGTCTCGTCATGCTCGTGGGGCTTGCGGCGAAAAACGCAATCCTCATTACCGAGTTTGCGAAGAAGCGACGTGAGGGTGGCGAGTCGATTCTCGATGCTGCGGTGAATGCGTCGCACATTCGATTGCGTCCGATCTTGATGACATCGTTCGCCTTCATTTTGGGCATTGTTCCCCTCGTCATCGCCACCGGTGCTGGAGCGAACAGTCGCCAGTCCATCGGCACCGTGATCATCGGCGGCATGCTGGGATCAGCGATCATTGATCAGCTGGTTGTCCCCGTGTTGTTTGTGATGATCGAGAATCTGCGAGAGAGGTTCGCGGGCAAACAAGCGAAATCATCCGAGTCTCCCGAGGCTGCCTAGACCCCTTCACCGAGGTACGCATTTCGAACTCGAACATCGGCGAGGAGTTCTTCGCCTGTTCCTGTAATCGTGGTGCGTCCCGTCTCGAGGACGTAACCACGCCGACTCATCTTGAGCGCTGCGCGTGCGTTCTGTTCAACGAGCAGCACGGTGAGTCCACGCGATGCAAGTTCGCGTACTGCTGCGAAGATGCGCGCCACCAGAATCGGCGCGATACCCATCGATGGTTCATCCATCATCAAAAGAGATGGACGACTCATCATCGCACGGCCGATGGCGAGCATCTGCTGTTCTCCTCCGGAGAGGGTGCCTGCGTGCTGCGTCCGTCGTTCGGCGAGTATGGGAAAGAGCGTCTCGACTGAGCGAAGATCGTTGGCGATGCCAGAGGAGTCTCGTCGGAGATACGCGCCGAGTTCGAGATTCTCGCGCACAGTGAGTCGAGAAAAGACTTGTCGTCCTTCGGGAACATGAGCCAGCCCAGCCGCAACGACATCCGATGGACTCAGACTGCGAAGGTCGCGACCCTTGAATTCGATTCGCTTCGAGCGAGAGTCCATGAGGCGCGAAATGCAGCGAAGTGCGGTGGACTTGCCCGCACCGTTCGCGCCGACGACCGAAACGATCTCTCCTTCGCGTACCTCAAGCGAAACATTGTGGAGTGCTTCGACAGCGCCGTAATTGGCGCGCAGTTCATCGACGATCAACAAAGGCGCTTGTCCGCTCACGCCGCCTCCTCTGCACCGAGGTAGGCCTCGATGCACTTCGGATCGTTCCGCACCTCTTCAGGAGTACCTTCAGCGATTTTCTTGCCGTATTGAAGGACGGCGATGCGATCACTGATTCCCATCACCAGTTGCATGTGATGTTCGATGAGGACGACAGTCACTCCTCGATCTCGAATGCGCCTGATGAGTTGCATGAGCGAGGCGATTTCCGCAGGGTTCATCCCAGCGGCTGGTTCATCCAGCAGCAAGAGGGATGGATCAGAGGCGAGTGCTCTCGCGATTTCGAGGCGGCGGCGGTGACCATACGACAAGCCGCCAGCAGCGTCACCCTTTCGATCGGCCAGTTCGACGAACTTCAAGAGTTCGACCGCCTTCGCGCGCGCAGTTCTCCGCTCGCTCCAGAATCGAGGCAGGCGAAAGAGTGCCGAGAAGAATCCTGTGCGAAGTCGATAGTCCATGCCGACGAGCACATTCTCAATGAGGCTCATCTCGGTGAACAGCCGAATGTTTTGGAATGTGCGTGCGACTCCTTCACGCGCGACGACGTCGCTTGCTCGGCGTGATTGCCACCAGAGTACGACCCGCGCTGAACATCCAACCATGGCACCGATCGCCGCAGTCACAGGTCCATGCAGAATCGACAGATTCCCCGTCGCATCCCACAACGCGCGGAGTGAAGCAGTCCAATCGAACGGTTCGTCGTAGATGAATACATTCGAGATCGAAGCTTCCCAGAGCGAATCAGCATTGACTGCGAGGACCGCGCCGATGGCACTCGCCGCGGCGATGAGTCCAAACTGCACAGCCATATTGATGTTCATGGGAGAGCACACATCATTCCCATGAATCAACACCTGCCCACTCGATGGTTGATGGACACCCGTGATGGCATTGAAGAGCGTTGTCTTTCCAGCTCCATTGGGACCGATCACCGCAAAAACCTCGCCTCGATTCACAGAGAACGAGACTCGTTCGTTGGCCACCACACCGCCAAATCGAACGGTTACCTCGCGCACTTCAAGTGCCGGCGGCGTGAAGGTTGAGTGTGGCGGAGCGATCGTCATGCCTCGTCGCCTCCCGGTTCATCTTCAAGGCTCGGAGGCAGGATGCCCTGGGGTCGAAGGTGCACCATGAGCACAAGCGCCAATCCAAAGAGAAGAAACTTCCAGTTCGATGGTGAGAGGAGGACGTTGTCGCTCGACGAGAGTCCAGAAGCCGCGATCCAATCCGCAGCCTTTGAGAGGACGATCGAATTGATGCCGATCATCACGAGCGCGCCCACGAGTATGCCCGACACGCTGCCCACTCCGCCGACGATCACGATGCAGACCGCCAAGATCGATATCTGAAAATCGTAGTTCGCTGGTTCTCCTGTCGAGCTCAGACCGCTCGCGGCGAGTGCTCCAGCGAAGGCAGCGAGTGAGGCCCCCGTTGAAAACGCGATCAACTTGACTCGGTCGACTCGAATCCCCATCGCGCGCGAAGCGAGTTCGTCTTCGCGAACACTCAGCCATGCGCGTCCTGTTCGAGAACGCTCGAGATGTCGAACCGCAATGATGCACAACACGAGCAGCGTCCACAATGTGTAGTACCAGGCCGTGCTGTCTTCGACACCAAGTTCGCGCCAAGTGAGTCCGAAGAAGGATGATCCACTCTCTTCGGACGCACTCGCAAGAAAGGTCGGCCCTGGAAGTGGATTGATACCCTGCGTTCCCTTGGTGATGCCGTCGAGGTTTTTCAAGACATCTTGCACGATCTCGCCGAATCCCAATGTGACGATGGCGAGGTAATCGCCGCGTAATCGAAGGAGCGGTGCGCCAAGCAAAAACCCTGCGAAGGCACCGATGCCGAGTGTGGCGAAGAGCGCGGGCCAGAACCCAATTTGGAAGGGATAGATTTCGCAAGTCAAAATGCCAAACGCATACGCGCCGATCGCCATGAATGCCGCGACGCCGAGGTTGAGCAGTCCAGTGAATCCAGTGACTACGTTCAGACCCAATGCGAGGATTGCATAAATGAAAACGGTGCGAAGCGGCTCGATGACTTGCATCCCAGCGGGAAGAAATGCATCGGCAAGGGGCCAAAGCGCTGCGGCTCCGAGCAAAAGTGGAGTAGGACGAATCCACCGAGAGCGAAGAGACGATAAGTGCATCGTTAGACCTTCTCTCTCAACTTGAAGCCGAGGAGTCCGCTCGGCCGGAAAATCAGGATGAGTATCAACACGCTGAAGACAATCGTGTTGGTCCAATGCGCGGCGATGTACTGGTCACTCATCGCACGCATAAGCCCGATGAGCAGGCCGCCAAGTACGGCGCCGGGCAGAGAACCAATCCCGCCGAGCACTGCGGCAGTGAATGCATCCATGCCTGAGCGATAGCCCATCTGGAATGAGATGGTGTTGTTGTAGAGAGCGTAAACGACGCTCGCGAATCCGCCGAGTGCGCCGCCGATGAAGAATGTCGAACTGATGACGCGATTGACATCGATGCCCATCAGCGCGGCGGCGGATGGATTCTGCGCGACGGCGCGCATCGCCTTGCCGAGACGGGTGAGTCGCACAAGCATGGTCAATCCAATCATCAACGGAACCGTGACGACCACGACAAGAAGGTCGCCGCGCGTCAGGAGGATCGCGGAATCACCGAGCAGGTTGTCATGTCCAAGGAGGTTTGGAAAATTCTTCGGAGCCGCCGCGGCGCGTCCCATCGAGAAGACATCCATCGGGATGCCTCCCCAGAACAATCCGATGTTGACGAGAATGAAGGAGCATCCGATCGCCGCAACAAGCAGTGAGAGTTTTGGTGACTTCCGCAGCGGTCTGTAGGCGAATCGATCAATGACGACATTGAGTGTGCCGCAGAATCCGGCAGAGGTGACGAGGAGGAGTCCAATCGTCGCCCATGTGCCAACTCCCTCGACCGCTTCGAGTCCTAGCGCCCCCAAGAGCGTGAGCGCGAGGAATGAACCGAGCATGAAGAGATCTCCATGCGCGAAGTTGATGAGTTCAATGATGCCGTACACCATCGTGTAACCGATGGCGATCAGCGCAATGATCATTCCGTTCGAAAGGCCGGTGATGACCTGTTGGAGCAAAACCTCAGTATCAGTCATGGCGGGGTCGATTGTCCTTCGAGCGGACTACTTTGCCGCATCCGTTGCAGCGGGACTCACTGCGGGCGCGTCCGATCGACCAAGTACCTTTACGAATGCGAACTTGCCATCCTTGACGGTCTGTCCGCTCAACGTTCGGTTGGATGTATCGCCGTTCGCATCAAAACTCCAAACGCCAAGAGCACCGTCGAAGTCTTTCGTTTCGCTGACAGCCTTCAGGATTCCAGCCCGATCTTTGACGGGTGCGCGTCGAATCGCTTCGAGGAGCACCTTGCAGCACTCATATCCGTACGCAGAGTACGCCTCGGGTTTGATTCCATACTTCACCACATACGCCTTGACGAATTCAGCTCCGCGTCCCGTCATCTCTTCTGCAGGAAGTCCGCCGAAGGTGATATACGCGCTGCCGTTGACATTGTCGGCGCCCGCTGCCTCAATGAAGGCATTCTCAAAGCATCCATCGGGAACCATAAACGGAACGGTGATGCCCGCGCCGCGAAGGTCCTTCACGATTTGCCCAGCATTGGTCTGTGTGGTGCCTCCGAAGAAGACGAGCTGAGGATTCGTCGCGCGAATCTTGGTACAGAGCGATCGGTAGTTCGAAGCCTTCGTGTCAATGCCTTCTGCACCAACAATCTCTGTGCCGATTTCCTTGGAGTGATGGACAAACACATCGGCAATGCCTTTGCCATAGAGCTCGCGGTCGTGCAAGACAAAGACGCGAGTGGCGCCTAACTCCTTTGCCCAGTCGGCGGCCACCGCCCCCTGCAAATCGTCGGTTGGAACGATCCTGAAGTAGTTGATCGTTCCCGATGGACGGTAGACGCGTGGCTCATTCGCCTCGCCGAGTCCTGGCTTGGTGAGTCCTGGGTACGTATTCGCTGGGCTAATCATCACGAGTCCTGCCTTGTTCAGGATTGGCATCGCGATCTTCGCAGCACCCGAATTGAAAGTCCCGATGTAGCCGATGATTTCGTCGTCGCGAGCCGCCTTCTTCGCATTCTCTCCCTCGACCGCCGGATCCCAATTACCACGCTGCGGGCTCGCATCGTCCCAGTCTTCATAAGCAATCGTGTAACCATCGACCATTCCGTTGACTTCGTCGATCGCCATGCGAATCCCGTTGACGATGCTGGTCGTCTGGGCATTCGCGCTTCCCGTTCGAGGAAGGCTCGAGACAATTTTGAGTGTGCCAACGAGATCACCGCCAACGGCGGGTATCGCAAGGCTTCCAACCAAGAGGAACGCGAGCGGCGAAGCGACGATCGTGGATTTCTTCATAGTGGTGAGACCACTATATAGCCGAGTGCGCCGTGAGTGGCGTCGACGACTTCAGTCAGTTGTGCCTGTACCATTCTTCGACTATGCCAAGCGCAGCAGAGTCACTAATGGGGCGGATTGAGTCGAAAACGGCGATCATCGGAGTCGTTGGGCTCGGTTATGTCGGTCTTCCACTTGTTCGAGCCATTCGAGATGGCGGATTTTCGGTCATCGGGGTCGATGTCGATCAGAAGAAAATCGACGCCCTTCGAATCGGTCGTCCCTACATCCAGCACCTCGGCGCTGATTTTTTCAAGGCACTGCAGGCCGATTCTGCGTTCGAGGCGACCACCGATGGAAGTGCGCTCGTTCGTGCGGACATCATTTTGCTTTGCGTACCTACGCCGCTTGGAGCGCATCGCGAGCCAGACCTCACCTATGTGCTCGATTCGACACGACTCGTGGCGGGCACTCTTCGACTTGGTCAATTGGTGATCCTCGAGAGCACGACCTACCCAGGCACAACGCGCGACGAGATGGGACCGATTCTGGACGCGACTGGACTTCGTCGGAACGAGGATTATTTCCTCGCCTATAGCCCTGAGCGAGAGGATCCCGGCAGTGCTGGGCGAAGTGCTGCGGTGATTCCCAAACTGGTCGGCGGTACGGATCAAGTCAGCGGCCGTCTTGCCCTCGCTTTTTATAGCCACATCGTTCAGCAGGCGCACCTTGTGTCGACCGCCGAGGTCGCAGAGACCGCGAAGTTGCTCGAGAACATTTTTCGATGCGTCAACATTGCACTGGTCAATGAAATGAAGATCGTTCTCGATCGCATGAACATCGATGTGTGGGAAGTCATCTCTGCGGCGAGCACGAAGCCGTTTGGATTCATGCCCTTCTACCCAGGACCTGGACTCGGCGGACATTGCATTCCGATCGATCCCTTTTACCTCACTTGGAAAGCGAAAGAACTTGGACTCTCAACAAGATTCATTGAACTCGCTGGCGAAGTGAATACCTCGATGCCTCATTATGTTGTGGATCAAGTGCAGCAGGCACTCAATGGTCAGTCGAAGTCGATGCGCGGCTCTCGTGTCCTCGTGGTCGGAGTGGCGTACAAGAAAAACATCGACGATGGCCGCGAAACTCCCGCCGCAGAAATCATTGAACTGCTCATGGGTCGTGGCGCCGAGGTGACCTATCACGATCCGCACATCGCGAAGTTCCCTTGCATGCGCGATCACTCGATTGAACTCGCGAGTGTGTCGCTCTCATCCGAGGGACTGTCGAGTTGCGACTGTGTCCTCATCGTGACCGACCACGATGCGGTGGATTACACACTCATCGCGCGCCACGCACCACTCGTGGTCGATACGCGCAATGCAATGCGTGCGGCGGGTGCGGGTGCGATCGCGGGAGCCCGCGCCGTCATTCATCGCGCTTAATGCGCAGTTGATTGTCGTGGAGTGCGCGATGTTCGCCGTTTCAGCGAGACTCGCCCACTAACGTCCGCGTCGATTACGGATTGCCGGTCGCATTCGACAACGGAAGTGGAGTCAACGTCGTTGGCTTGTCCATCATCCACATGCGCGCCCAGTCGTCGCGAAGCGCGCGGCCGTTGGCGTTGTTGATGGCGTTGTCGTTTCGTGTGTAGTCGTTCCAGTCCTGCTCGAGGCCATCCATCTCTGGAGTGAGATTTCGTGAGACGACTATCCAACTGCTCAAGAAATTGCGCGTTGCCGACTCGTTCGTCTTGGAGATAAGGCTCTTCGTCGCAGTCGAATACTCCAGAAAAAACTGGTAGGCGCTGCTCGACTGCTCGGCGAGCATCGTTGCCTGCGTGGTCGCAAGCATCGACTTCGTCTCAGGAGAGAGCGCTTGGTAACGCCAATCTTTCGCAGGGACAGCGAACCAGTCCGAGGGCACATCCACCTTGCCACTCGCCTCACCGGCGGTTGGCTGACTGGCACAGGCGGAGAGGAGAAGGATCGACGATGCGAGCAGAGTAAGAAGGCGCATAGTGGGTTCCGATTGAAGCCCCGCGCACTCACGCGGGGGATGGACAGTTTAGCACCTCTTCGGCGGGCGCCGCGCCCCACGATATCAGGATGCAGACAAGGGCAAAGAGCGAACTATTGAGTTCAATCGAGTCCGTGGCGCCCATCGCAAGCCACACTATCGCGACGCTGAAAAGCCCGAGAAAGAGGGGGGAGGTTCTCCGTTTCGTCCAACCCTCCTTGAGCGCGACGAAAACCGAGCCAATGAGGAGTGCGAATCCCACGATTCCCGTGTCCGCGAGGGTTTGCGTGTACACGCTGTGGGTCCGTTCGAGCGCCAGCACACCCTCGACCAGAAGGGGGTCGGACACTTCGAACGCTTCGGCGTTGTTCGTGAGTGCTTCTCTCTTATAGGTCGGATAGGAGCCTCGTCCGAGTCCCTGAATGGGTGCTTGGGACCACCCATCCATCGCCACGCGAGCGAGCAGCACACGCGATGTGTCTCCGAGTGACAGCGTGCGCAACGTGGCGACTTGTGAACTGGAGAAGACAATCGCCGACGCAACGAGTCCAACAACTCCAATCGTGAACGCGATCGTGCGAAGGCGGACGAATCCGAGTGATGCGATGACGGTGGCAATGATTCCGCAGGTGAGTGCGATGAGAGAACCTCGTCCACCCGTCTTGAGAACCCCGTAGACGAGCAGGACGAAGAGGGGCGCGGCGACGAAGAGGTTCCAAGCTCGCGGTTGAATACGGCGTGTAAGCGCGGCGGCGAAGACGAATGTCGCGGAGGCTGCGCACCATGTGCCTGTCGCGAAGAGGCCGAGCGCGCCGCCGAATCGCGTGTTCAATCCGTGGGCATTGTCGCCGAGCCATCCAACCACTTGTGCGAACTGAATGGCGACCTGCCCGATTGATCCGACCACGATGGCTGCTACGAGAGCCCGCCAGTAGGACAAGGCTGGCCAGATCAAGAACGGCACAAGAATCATCCGATGTCCACGAAGATCGTGCAGCCCCTGTTCAGTGTTCGTGCTCCATGTCAAACTGAGTGAGGACCAGACCACCCACCCGATCAGCAATCGAATGCCCCAGTGGCGACAGAGGACCTTCCAACTCGGAAGGAAGTCATGCCAGTGAATGAGTGCTGAGACAGACGTCGCAGCAAGAAGAATGGACTCGCCCGGCTTCGAAAACGGAAGCATGAAACACAACAGACACGAAAGCACCACATGACACCGAATGCCAATGTCTCGAAGTCGATTCTCGCCCGCCGCGCTAGACATAATGTCGTGCGACCCACTGGGTCGGGCGCACTTTGCGCCATAGTTTGTGGCAACACCCAGCGGCGGCCTCATCGGGCTTTGGATGTCCGTGAAAAATGACCACCCGTGCGCCCGCTGGGAGGGGAGCCTCGCGCAACCAATTCATGGGAAACCGCGGAAGACAGTGATGTTTGAAACTCGGACACCACGCGTCAGGCCAGTAGGTCAGAGTTCCGCGCCCTGCAATCTCGCGCGAAATGTATTCCTGTTCATTGCTCACTTGATGTCGAATCGAGTCGTGGTCACGAACAAATCGTTCGAGCACGTAGGGATGAGCGCCCGCCTCGAAGCGATACACCGATGAATTACCTGTGGGTTCGTTGGGTCGAGCCCACTCCTTGATGATGCACACCTCGCCGGGATAATCGAAGAATGGATCGAGGCTGTCGACGATCACGATGTCGAGGTCAAGAAACAAGGTTGGTCCCTTGAGGTCTGAGAGAGGAGAACCAAATGTTGCAATTTTTCTCCAACATCGATCTGGTCCCGATACGACTGGGAACGCCGGAATCGGTCGAATCTCGACCTCGGAGTCGATCCCCGCGGGGTTGTCAGTGAAGCAGACAAATCGATGAGGTCTCTTGATGTGGCGGCGCACCATCGAGCCAAGTCGGTTCACAGTCTCTGGTCCAAAGAGTGTGCCCCATTTCATACAGATGATGTTCACCATGTCGACGACGATGCTACAGGGCGTCGGGAGGTAGAGTGGTCGCTCTGCATGGCATCACTCGCGGTGACGATCACGACTTGCGATAACGAACGGACAATTCGTGCGTGCGTCGACTCTGTTCGAGCAGTCGCCAACCGCGTCGTCGTCGTCGATTCCGGAAGCAAAGATCGCACTTGCGAAATCTGCGAATCACTCGGAGCGGAAGTCATTCGCGAACCTTGGCGCGGATTTGCTGCGCAAAAACAATTCGCGATCGACCAGATTCAGAGCGAAGACTGGATTCTGCTTCTGGATAGCGACGAAATCCTTGAGCCCGACCTCGTGCGTTCGATCCAACGCCTCCTCGACGATGCGCCCGAAGAGATTTCTGGGGCTCGATTCCGCCGCCGCCATTGGTACAAGGGTGGATATGTTCACATCGAGTGGGGGCACACGGTTGCGCGCCTTTTCCGCCGCGGTCGGGGTCGAATGATCTCGCGCGTTGTGCATGAAAGGCTCGACATCGACGGGACAATCGTTCGGATTGGTGGTGTGTGCCGACACGAAAGTTGGACCGATGTCAACGACTGCTTCGCGAGAAACCTGAAGTACGCGCAGTTCGCAGGTCGCAGTCAAGCGAAATCAGGCTCGGCGTGGCGCGTCATCTTCCACCCACCGTGGACGTTTCTCCGTTACTACTTTTTCCAGGGCGCCTTCCTTGACGGGTGGCGAGGATTTGAGTTGTCGTGCGTGCTCTCAATGGCCACGATGATCAAGTATCTCACCGCGCACGAAATCCAACGAACTCGGCACGCTGAGGAATCGGCGGGACATCGATCACGGTCCACCGACTTGGAATAAAATCGATGGGTTGGATGTCCTCGTGAAGCCACCACTTCGGCGCGATGATGATTGAATTAGGCTGTTCGCCAAGCCAAGCGGTCCACCAACTGAACGTGCTCGTGATGCACGAATGACGCGCGAGCCGCATGAGTGAGAAATCGTCGATGGCGGAGCTGTTCTCCTCTCCACTCACGAGAGCGAATCCCCCGGGCAACTCCAGCGAATCGCGCACCCACTTGGGGTCGTCGGTGAAGACAAAAAACTGAGCATTCGCCACCTTGCTGCGGATGAAGGAGGCAGCCTCATTGAAGTACTCGCGCGATTGCACGGTGAATTGGCGATTGCCCCACTTGAGGCGATCGCCCCGGCGCACATGAACAGCGACTGATCCAGCTTGCTGAAGTAGCGGCTTCCATCGTTGAAAGAACTCGGTCGTCGGCTCGACCGAAAGAGCCGCAAGTATCTCGCGCCGTCGATGGAGGAAGAGCTGTTCGGACTGAAGCCATCCGGCGATGAGCACAGGCTCAACCATCACAGACTTCGCATCGGCGAAAGATCGAATAATGCGGCGACCCGAAAGATGGCTCCCTCCGAGATCCTTCCACGCGCGCCGGAGATCGGCACATCCCATCGTGGCTCCGCACGATGCTGGGAATTCGACTCCAAGTTCGGCGAGTTCCGGCTTGCGGTCGTACATTCGATACAAGTACCGTTGATCCGAACTCGAGACGAATTGCCGTACCGCGGATCGCGCCGATAAAAACATTCGCCGCCACAGGGGCCGATCGAACATCCGCGTGTCGAGGTGTGGTGGAGCCGCATCCCAGTCGAGAGCGATCGCGTGTCCAGCGGCCCACTGGAAGAGTTGATTGCCCAGTCCAGCGCGCAGCGCTACCGAAACAGTAGGCTCAATCGAGGTCGAAGATTGCGCAAGGACGGCGGACATGCGTCGGTTGAAGGGTACTGCAATGACAACGAACGAACATTCCAATCTTCGATCTGACGAACAGTGTGATGAAGGTCTTGGTTTTCTGAACGAGTTTCGGCAGAAGTTGAGGATCCGATTTCACCGTAAGTTCAAGAATGCCGTTCGCGCTCTCGATCCTCTTCTGCCTCGTGGCGGAGTAGTCATCGATGTCGGAGCGCATGAGGGTCGCTTTGGACTCGAAGTCGCTCGACGTCCCCTCTCCAATATCGTGCTCTGCGAAGCATTTTCACGGAACGCGAAGGTCGCGCGCTGGACGATGGCGCAGCACGCAAACGCCACGATCGTTCATCGTGCCGTCTCTGATTCCTGCGGCACTGCCTCGTTTGAGATTCCCATTGCGGCCAACGGTCGCCCATTCACCCTGATTGGTTTCATCGGTCGTCAGGACACCAGTATGAATTACGGCCGGATTGCACAGTGCCGAACAATTACTCTTGAGAAGAGCACGCTTGATCGAATTGTTGAAGAACAGAATCTCTCTCGCGTCGATTTCATCAAGATCGATGTCGAAGGACACGAACACGCTGTGCTGCGCGGTGCGGCGCAGACGATTGCTCGGTGGCATCCCACGATCTGTATTGAACTCTCCACAGGAATGGCTCAACGCTCAGGATCGACACCGCAAGAGGTGCTCGATCTTCTATTGAATGCTGGATATGCGTTCGTCTCGATCGACATGAAGTCTGGCGTGGTCCACCGCGTCAGTCCACTAGAGATTGTGAAGACGGTTGCCAATCCATTGTCCACGATCGATGTCATTGCCGCACTTCCATCAGTACTTGAGACATCTCACTTCGCTTCACGTTGAGCCATCGCCCACGATCAGTGCGTGGCCCTGATCGCCGATCTGACACTGCGTACAAAGTGCAGAAGCCAAGCGGTCGCCGCCGCTGCGAAGAGACCCGCCGCAGCCGCCCCGACCAATGCCAATTGGAGCGAGAAGGATGCACTCGTGGCACTTTGGGAGATGATGGAAACGCCTTCCATTCCAGCGACTTCTGCAGCGACTCTCACACGTTCCTTCCGAAGGTCGGAGACATGCTGGAGCAGCGCGTAGGCATTCACATTTGTATGCACTGCGAGCTGAGTTGGAAGGACTTCGCTTTCGAATTGAATGGATGCATCGATCGCGACGAGGTTGGATTCAGCAGCGTTTCGCGCACGCTCGAGAGCAGAATTCGTGATTTCATTCGCGCGTGTCACCAGAAAATCAGCGACTTGTCGCGCCGTTCCGAATGGTCCTTGTGGACACCACGACCTCTCGTTCGCCTGCAGGCATCGGTTGCTTTACCGGCTCCATCGGATCAGGAATATCTGAAACGGTGCAGGTGTGCTACGAACTAATCACCACAGATCCCGTCGACCGCTCGCCGCTCGCCGTTTCGATTTCAATCCACAGGCGAGCATCGCTCGTCATTGGACTTGGAAGTTCAACATGGGTGTGCCAGCGGTTCGGACTCGTTGGATTCTCAATGTCAGCCTTCGCCTTCATCGATCCCTTCGCATCCTCGGTTCCTACCCAAAACCGAACAGCGATTGCCTTTGTGGTGGTGCTCGTCACGTCGACATCGACTGCGATCTCTCCACCAGCCACAACGGCGCCGGCATCGCGCTGCGCGATGATTTGAAATGGTCCGATCGTGGTAGAGCCGAGGTCGACGACCGGCGCGGGGACGTGTCCTCCGTGATCATCGTGTCCGTGATCATCGTGTCCGTGATCATCGGCAGCCGCAGTGGGTGCGGTGGTCGCCGGCTGCGGGGCGGGTGTTTTGTCTCCACAGCCAATCAAGACCGAGAGCGTGGTGACAAACGATGAGCAGACGATGGCATTCAATGACTTCATGATGGGGAACTTTCTTTCTTGTGAGCCCCGAACATCAGGGCATAACCAGCGGGAACAACGAAAAGATTCAGAATGGTGGACGACAACAATCCACCGAGCACGACGATAGCGAGTGGAGCGAGGAGTTCGCTTCCAGGTTTGCCTTTGGCGAGTGCGAGAGGGACCAGACCGAGTGCGGCGGTCAGCGCGGTCATCACGATGGGCACGAGCCGCTCCATCGATCCTTGGATGATCGAAGTGCTGATGGACTTCCCTTCCGCCTTTTGCAAATGGTCGAAGTGATTCACGAGCAGGATGCCGTTGCGCACCGCGATTCCGAAGAGGGTCACGAATCCAACCATACTTGCGATTGAGATAACCGGCGCGATGTAACGATCTGTGCTGAGTCCGATCAGAGACAGCGTGTTTGAGAGTATCGATGGAGACTCGCTGATGTAAATCGCCACGATGCCTCCGATGAGGGCGAGGGGAAGGTTGAGCATGACCAAGAGGGCCGTGCGTGACTTTCCAGTTGAGTACTGGAGCAAGAGAAACATGACGAGAGCCACTCCAATGCCCATGACGGAAATGGTGTGGCTTGCGGACTGTTGCGCCTCAAACTGACCACCGTAGTGGACCGAATACCCAACATCATTCACGATGGGATCCACCCGACTGCGAACCGCCGCGACGAGGTCTCCGAGGTTGTATCCGTCGGCAATGTTGGTCGAGATGACCGCCTTGCGCTGTGTATTTTCGCGAGCGATAAGGTTGCTTGTGCGCTCGGGTCCGATGTCAGCAACGTCTCGAAGTCGAACGATCGCTCCCCGTCCATCGGCACTCGATCCGTGCAACTGAAGGTCAGCGATTTGATCAATGCGCTCTCGCTCACTCTCATCCAACCGAACGACGAGGTCGTATCGACGAACACCTTGATTGACCTCTGCGACTGTTTCTCCAAAGAGAGCTTGCCGAACTTGCATCGCGGCACCAGCAGGAGTGAGCCCAGCGGCGGCGAGATCGTGTGGTCGATATCGAATCGGCAACGAGTTGATCATCACCTCGCGGTTCGCGGCAACATCGCGTGTTCCAGGGATTGACTTCAATTCGACTTCGATCTTGGCGGCAAGTTGGCGCAGTACATCGAGGTCATCGCCGTACACATTGATGGCGATTGCCGCAGGGGTTCCCGAGAGAACATGCGAAAGACGGTGTTCGATGGGTTGCCCGATCATCGTCGTCACCCCAGGGACATTGGCGATGATCCGCTCAATCGACTGGCGAACAGCTTCTTGGTCAGCATCCTCTTCGACAGTGACCTCCACTTCAGAACTCGATGCGGGTTCTGCATGCTCGTCACGCTCTGCCCGTCCAGTGCGCCGTGTCACACTCTTGACGCCTGCGATCTCGATGAGTTGTGATTCGATTCCTCCAGCCAAGCGATCGCTCTCGATGAGTGAAGTTCCTGGAGGAGCCATCAGAAAGACGGTGAATGTTCCCTCTTTGAATGCAGGAAGAAATGAGGTGCCGAAAGTGGTCGCGAGGAAGAGAGAGAAAACGGTCAACGCGCCCGCTCCCGACAACACCATCGCGCGGTGGCGAAGGCACACTCGAAGGAGCGGCTCGTATCCATCCTTGAGCCATCGCACGAGGAATCCGTCATGGTCATCAGCACCGCCTCGCGAAAGAGTGCCACGCAAGAGCAACTTGCAGAGCGCGGGTGTGACGGTGAGCGCCACAACGAGTGATGCCATGATCGAAAGGATGTAGGCGATGCCCAGAGGTCGGAAGAATCGTCCCTCCATCCCGTCGAGAAAGAGCAATGGAATGAAGACCATGCAGATGATGACCGTTGCAAAAACCATGGACGAACGGATTTCATTGCTCGCCGAATAGATGACGTCCACGAACCCCTTGCGCTCGTGGGGGGGAAGTGCTTCATTGAGTTTGAGCCGACGAAAGACATTCTCGACATCGATGATGGCATCATCGACGAGTGCGCCGATGGCGACGGCAAGTCCGCCGAGTGTCATGACATTGATCGAGAGTCCCCAAACCCAAAGAAGAGGGAGTGACACCGCAAGCGAGAGCGGAAGAGCAGTGAGGGTAATGATGGTCGTTCGTACATTGAGTAGAAACAGAATGAGGATGATGCCGACGATCACGCTCGCCTCAACGAGCACGCGAACCACATTGCTGATCGATCGATCAATGAACCTCGACGCGCGGAATGGATCACGGTTGAGGATCATCCCCTTGGGCATGGACGCTTCAACTTGATCAAGAACGGCATCAACCTTGTCGGTCAGCCCGAGCGTGTTGGCTCCAGGTGATTTCTGGACACTCACCACGACTGCCGAAAGGCCTTGATCCGCGGCGGTGCCTCGGCGTGGTGCCGATCCCAGAACGACATCGGCGACCTGCCCGATCGTGATCGGTGCGCCGTGATGGATCTTGACGAGAGTGCTCTTGACATCGTCGACACTCCGCACGCGAGCCATCTGTCGAATCGGAAGTTCTTGATGGTCGAAGTTCGAGAGGTATCCAGCACTCGCGGTGCTGTGCGAGCCGCGCGCGGCATCGACGACCTCGCTGATGGTGAGTCCGTAGAGGGCGAGTTGATCGGGACGCACGTTGACCTGAAACTGCGGAAGTGATCCACCAATCGCGACGACCTGCGCAACACCCGACACGGCGAGAATCTTGTTGCGCAACTCGAACTCGGCGAAGGCGCGAAGTTCAAGCGGATCGACACTCCCATCAGGCGAAGAGAGAGCCAGCAGCATGATTTCGCCCGTGATGCTCGTGACGGGAGTGATTTCCGCATGCGTCTCTGGAGGAAGCGACTCTCGCACTGCGGCGAGTCGCTCGGCGACGAGTTGTCTCGCGCGAAAAATATCAGTGCCCCAGTCGAACTCAACCCACACAATCGACAGGCTCGTTGCGCTCGCCGATCGAACGCGACGGGTGCCCGGAAGGCCATTCACTGCCGTTTCGATTGGGAAGGTGACATTCAATTCAACTTCGTCTGCTGCGAGTCCTCCCGCTTCGGTCATCACCACGACGGTGGGCGCATTCAGTTCTGGAAAGACATCAACGGGGATGTCGTTGAGTTTCACGCCAACCAAGACCACCAACATTCCAGCAGTCAGCATCACGAGAGAACTATTGCGAAGAGAGAAAGCGATGAGGCGGGCGAGCATCAGTCCTTCCCTTCATGAAATGTTCCGTCTGAGTGAAAGTGTCCGCCTTGTGGAGCATTTCCAGCGGTGGCGAGCATGAGTTGATAGTTCCCGTCGAGCACAATCTCGTCACCTTCCTTCACGCCGCTCTTGATGACAATCCATCGTCCATCCGTGATTCCAAGATCGGCCTCGAGGCGAATCACCTTGTCAGGATTCGCAGGATCGCGGCGGAAAATGATGGGGGTGACCCCATCGCGCACGACCGAAGAAAGGGGAATAGCGAGTTCGGTTTCGCCACCCTCGAGGGTGATCTCGAGGTGCGCCGAGACTCCAGCGCGCGCCCAACTGGCGATGGACGATGGTTGAACGATGAGGTCTATCGTGCGCTCGTCTGGATCAGCAGAGAGCCCGATTTGAAGCGAACCACTCATTGAATCTTGAAGCGGAATGGATCCTCCCTGAGGCGGCACAATGATTGAAGCAAGTCCATCGTGGAGCCGCCCGAGGTCGGATTGCAATGCGCGAGCTCGAAACCGAATCAGTTCGGGTTGAACGATGACGAGTACAAGTCCAGAGTCAGCAACGAGTCCTCCGCTCACGACGTCAAGCGACTCAATGACTCCTGGAGCTTGCGCCGCCATGTCGTAGCGGTTGGTCCAGTCTGCGCCAGACGATGATGCCGTCGAATCCAAAGACTGCAACACGAGTGCGCGCCGAGCGGTGAGTGACCGAAGTTCGGACTCGAACAATTTCTGTTGTGCGTGGAGCTCAGCCTCTTGCTCCTTCACTTCAGCAAGTTCTGCGGTGGCTGAGATGATCGACTCGCGCGTGCTCGTTGTTTCAGAAGCACTTCCTCCGCCGGCCATGCGAAGTATTTCGAGTTGCTCGAGTCGCGCTTGCCACAAGGAAACACGCGATGCGATGCTCGCCTCGTGGATTCGATGCGCTTCTCGCAGGGGAACCATGGACTCAACCCGCGCTTGCATGGCGGTGATCTGCTCATGAAGCGCTCCCCACTGTGGCGAGTGGACGCGAAAGAGTGTTTCTCCCGCGTTCACCCTTTGATACTGGTTCACGAGGAGGTCCACTTGGCCTTCAAGCGGAGCGCGATACTGTCTCCGAGCGGTGGGCAACACTTCGAATCGACCAGGAACTCGAAGAGTTTGCGCCACGGCGCGAGACTCGACCTTCGCGAATGTAATCCCGAGATTGAGCCGCACCGAAGCGGGGATATCGACACGATTGGTTGGTGATTCACTCGCGACTGCGGGGGGAGCTTGGTGCACATCTGCTGAAGGAGATGGTGCGTCTTCGGCGGTACAGCCATTTAGGGTTACGGTTGCAACGAGTGCGAGTCGAGCGGTGAAGGAATGTAGGGTGGCATTAGCGTGCATGGGCAACCTCGTTTCGTGGAGCAGGTCCAATCAATCCCTCAAGATGGATCATCGCAATCCATTCTGCTTCGCGTGCGTCAATGAGGGAAAGTTGCGCCTCTTGGGTCCGTTTCAATGATTCAAGCAAGAGCAATGTGTTCACTTCGCCAAGCCGAGCAATGTTCTGAACTTCTTCGGACTGTTGCGCGGCGAGTGGGGCGATGTCTCTTTCGAGTGCGGTTCGCTGCTTTGCTGTCCTTTGACACACCGCCGAGGCAGATTCGAGATCGGCAAGTTGCAACTCAATCGTCGCATCGAATCGAACCCGCATCAGTTCACGCTCTGCCTTCGCCGTTGCAACTCCCTGTCGGTTGCGATTCCAGAGTGGGAGTGGAAGGGTGACGCCGACTGTGAAGTCGTTCGTGCCATCGGTGTTGTAGGCGGGTCCAACCTCAATGTCTGGATACTGCTTGCGGATTTCGACATTGAGTGATGCTTCGGCCACTGCATATTCAGCGCGGAGTGCTTCAATGAGCGGGCTTCTCGCCGTCATCTCTTTCCGCAGCGTTGCCAAGTCGAGCGATTCCCACGAAGGCATGATCGCCGGAGCGAGCGCAATGGCGGCCCAAGGAGCGAGTCCGAGAATGCTTTTGATCTCGACTTCTCTTTCAAAAAGTTGCCCAGTGAGTTGGTTCGATTGTGCTTGGGCGATGGCGACTTCAAGTTGGAAGAGTCTTGCTTCGACACGAGGCATTTCCCCGACTTGTTCCATTCGGTGCACGATTCCGGCGATCTGAGTGATGACCGCAACGGTCTGTGCAACAGTGTCGATGCGGAGTCGTGTATTCGTCCACACCGCAAAGGCACGCCGCAATGCAATGCGCGTTGTCCATTCAGATGATTGGACGGTCGCGAGGGCGGCGAAGAGGGATGCATTGGCGCGATCGGTTTCCGCTTCGAGTCGCCCAGAGATCGGAATCGTCAGCGCGATTTGTCCACCGAGTGTGGAGCCCGGACTCGCGACCTGCGAGACGTCGTTGAAATTGATGCCCGTGACGGGATCGCTCCAGAGTCCAGCGTGTTCAGCGGTGGCTTTCGCGACTCCAGCCTCAAGTCGTGCGATTCGCAGGGCTGGGTTGTAGAGCAGTGCCACCGTCTCGCCTTCGGCGAGCGTGAGTCCGATTGAGTTGGTGGGGTTGTCGCGTTCAGTCACCACTGTGGTGCGATCTTCAAGTTGCCGCATTGCCGCCGAAGGATCGAGTGGTTGCGGTTCATAGGAAGCGCATCCATGCAGGATCGCAGCGATCGAGACCGTCATCCACAGAGACGTGGGAAAGTGAGATTTCACGGGTGATTCCTTCCGATTCAATTGACCGAACACGAGAAAAGCAACAACACACGCAAAAAGCGTGCGATCATCACCATTCGTGTCTTAGATCAAGAGCCGAGTGACGCGCAGTGAAAGTTGCTGCGCGCACTCTTCGGGATCGGGTGGATGAAACCGAGCGTGGCGGATTGGAGTGACTTCGAGCGCCCAAGGCATGGACACTTCGAACCAACCACAAGGCATCGCTGGCGCAAAAACATTGAGCTCGCCCTCGCAGGCTCGTTGTCGAATCTGAGATGGATGATCAACACTCTCCACATGGATGCAGTGGTCGCAAGGATCGTGTTGCGGATCGACCACAACAGACACTTCATGCGCATGCTGATCGATCGGAGTGCAATCCTCATGGACACACTTGTGATCGTTCACCTCATCATGCGCCATGGTCGAAAGGCACACCACTTGACCGCGTGCTGTACCGATGGTCGCTTGACAAATCAGCAACACAACAGCCAATAATCTTGAGATCGTTCGGTAACTGACCATGCGAGTGTGGGGAATCATAGACCTTCAGCGCCGTATCGGTTCAATTGGATTGCTCATTCACGAAATATACGAACTTCTTGTTTATGGGCACGGTCCCCAGTTGGACAGCATGATGCCGATGTCCACTCCGTCGACGATGCCGCTGCCGTCGATGTCGCTCAGTGTCGTTGGCAGAGCGGGTCCCCACTCGGAAAGGAGCACACCCAAGTCCGCGCCATCGACAATCTGATTCTCAATGATGTCACTTGGACACTGACACACATCGGGGATTCCATCACCATTCGTGTCAGGAGGAGCCGGGCTCTGCACAAGTCTTCGCACCGTTCCTGCCGTGTGATTCGTGACATACAACTCTCCGTCGCCCCCTTCGCAGATCGAAGTGATGGAGGTGTTTCCTCCTGCGAATTGCGCCGTGCGTTCGATCACCGCTGTGAGTCCGTTGGATGCGGTCACTGTTCCAGAAAAGATCTTGTTGTTCTGGTAATCAGCGAAAAAATAATCTCCAACGAAGTCAGCCATGGCGCAGCCGCGGTAGACCGATCCACCTGTAATACACAGTCCAACCGAGTGCAGGTAGTCGTACACAGGTGCGCGAAGAGTTCCACCGCATGTGCAGTTGGCATTCGTGGTGCATGAGGTGCCTTCGGCGCAGTTCCACCCGAAATTGGCGGCCATATGAAGTGCGGGGTCAAGCGTATCAATCTCTTCGCGCAGGGTGCCTCCGACATCTCCGATCCAGAGGACTCCTGTGCCAGAGTCGAAACTGGCACGGAACGGATTGCGCATTCCGCGAGCAAAGATCTCGTCTTCACCTGCGATGCCAACGAAGGGATTCGTCGGGGGAATCGAGTAGTTCTTATTCGCGTCGGCAGGAAAGTCATCGCCGTTGACATTGATGCGAAGGAC
>JAQBZO010000046.1 GCA_027622195.1 Planctomycetota bacterium | reverse complement strand
TGGGAAACACACATCGTTCGGTCTTGGATCCGCCTCCTGGAAACTGCTTCCCGCCAAGGGCGGTTGGCTGCGTCTTCCTCGGTGGATTCGCATGCGCGGGCTTCCGCCTCTTCTCTCTGGCCGAAAGGGCTTGTAGTCTGGAGACAGCGTGACCACACTCATTTCATTCATCGGGAAGCCAAAGCAACGGGATTCTCGCTCGGCCGCTCCCACCGCGGGAAGTTCTGTGAACTCGACGTATGACAAGGTGACCTATCAGTTCGAGAATGGGTTTCAGGCGACGACACAGTTCTTTGGTCACGCGGCACTCCAACACCATTTGGGCAAACGCGCCTCTGGTAGGGCGAGTCGTCCCGAGCAAACGCGATGGATCGTCATCGGCACCGCAACGAGCGGGTGGGACATGCTCGCGGATGTGGCGTTCGATTGTGATGAGAGCTGCATGGACCTCGCCACCGAATGGGCTGCGACAGTGAAGGGCGAAATCGATCAAGGCGCTGCAACTGCACCGACATTGAAAGCGTTTGAGAACTTGTTTCCCAATGTTGATGGCGTTGAGATACTCCTCCGCATCGCCGATGACGATGCCGATGCGCTCTTCACCTGCTTGCACGAATGCCTGCACGACGGAGACTCTGTTGTTCTCGACGTCACGCACGGCTTTCGCTCTATGCCGATTCATGCCCTGATCGCGCTCGGCGCACTTCGCTGGATGAAGGGTGTCACCATTTCCGACATCCTGTACGGTGCTTTCGACCGGCCGAAGTTACAGAATGATTCGATCCCCGCAGTTTCGCTGCTGCGATCTTCGAAACTCGCCAGAGCTACCCCCTCCCTCGCCGCAGTCCACCTCAGTTCTGATCTCGAGGCGGCTGCTGAGGTCACTCGAATCCTCTCGATCGGAGATGATGAAATGAGAGAGGGACTCAAGAGTGCGCATGTGTATCGATCCATCATGCAAGGGGGTCGTGCCGACAATCTCCTCCGCAGCAAAGCGGTTTCGGACGCGGGTCATTGGGCAGCTCAATACCCAATCGACTCTTTGGTGAGTGGCTTCCTCCGCAAGAACAGCGCCCCCGCACCCAATGAGTTGAGTGCCGCCATGCAGTTTCGCCGTGCGCACAACTGTTTTGTTCGCCACGACTACATGCGTGCTATTTTGCTGCTTGCCGAATCCATCAAGGACTTCGCAGTTGAACAGCTCAAACTCACGCCAAACGAAAACGAGACATCCATAAAACTCGCCGATGCTCTTCAGGCACTCGCCGACTCACCCATCGCGCCATCACTTGATAGGAAGACACTCAACAAACTCCGGCAGCTTCGCAACATGATTGCCCATGCAGATAATCCGCACCCTGATGTGAAGAAACTCATCACTGATCCGAAAGCTCTGCGGACATTTCTCGCTGCCACGATCAAGACAACGCGTCAGGCACTCTTCCCCGGCCTCTCGTTGGAGTAATGGCTCACACTTCACAACCCTCGTCTCCGACGCTCGCCTTCATTGGATCGACCGGTGCAACTGTTCGCATCGACGGAGAGACATTAGTCGTGCAGCCGCTAGATGCTCCGATGACGACCCTTCCAATCGGTCTCCTTGGAGGAGTTGTCTCAGTCGGTGCCGTGGAATGGACAACGGCGTCGCTCTTGAGTCTCGCCGATCGTGGCATCCCTGTGGTCTTCATCACCAGTGGCGGACGGGTTCGTGCCGTGACGATGGCCGCTTCAATCAGCGGCATCGAGAAGCGGCTTGCTCAAGCTGCGCTCGAAACTGATCGAGTGACCTGTGGTCCGCGTGCGATTGCCCTCGTCCGCGACATCATCGCCACCAAGATTTCTGCGATGCGTGAGATACTCGAGCAGCACCATCGCACCCATCTCGATGTTGACCTATCGATCCCCACATCTCAACTCACCATGCTTGAAGATCGAGTCATGCTGGCACCGTCGGTCGATATCGCTCGCGGATTCGAGGGAGCTGCAGTAGCGCAGTACTTTCAGTGCATGCCAGCGATTCTGCGCGGCGAACTCACCACCGACCGCCGCACTCGAATGCCCCCTGGTGATGAAATCAACGCGGCACTCTCGTTTGGATACGCGCTTCTGGTCGGTGAATTTACTGCGGCGATCATTGCGGCTGGACTCGATCCCGCACTCGGCATTCTGCATCCTCCCACGGCCGGGCGCCCCTCACTCGCGCTGGACCTTGTTGAACCGTTCCGGCACGCGATCATCGATCGCCTCGTGCTCCGCATGGCCAATCGGCGCGAACTCGTTGGGTCGGACTTCGAACAAAAAGACGGCGGCTTCTTCCTCAACGAAACTGGAAGGCGCACCTTTCTCACACACTACGCAGATGTGATGTCGAGCGGGATCCGCACCGCAGCCGAAACAAAACGACCCCTTCGAGCACATATTGTCGATCAGGTCGAACGATTCGTATCGGCTGTCACAAACGTGCCGGTCGACGCGTCCTAGTTGCATGGCACGAGACCTCTTTCAACTCACCTTTGACTTTGATGTACTGATCCCAATCGATCGGCATCGCATCATCTTGGCGTATGACACCCCGTGCGATCGGCGCCGAAGGCTCTTTGCAAAGATGGCGCTCGGCTACACCCAACGAGTACAGAAGTCTGTTTACGAAGCC
>JAQBZO010000045.1 GCA_027622195.1 Planctomycetota bacterium | reverse complement strand
TCGGCGCACCCTTTCCGAACTGCACTCATTGATTTCACGACTCCGCTTTTTGGCGCGAGTTGCGATTTCAATGCGTGAGTTCGGAGCCGAACTGTGGATGCCATGGAGACCCCCATGGCGCAAAACTCACCCGGAACGTCCCGATTTCTGCGACAAGTCGGCATCATCGGCGCCGATCGAATCGACGCGATCATCCTCGCATCGCTGGCGACAGAGGCTCCGCTTCTGCTCATTGGTCCACACGGCACCGCGAAGAGTTTGCTGCTCACACGCATCACTGATGCGCTTGGTCTGAAGTTTCGTCACTACAACGCGAGCCTTCTCAACTACGACGATCTCGTTGGGTATCCGCTTCCCGATGCGAATGGCGAATTAAGATTCGTCGAAACACCCGCATCGATTTGGCCAGCAGAGGCTGTCTTGCTCGATGAAATCTCGCGATGTCGTCCCGACATGCAGAACAGGTGTTTCCCGATCATTCACGAAAGGTGCATCCAGGGCATTCCCATTGCGAGGCTGAAGCACCGATGGGCTGCGATGAATCCTCCGCCGAGCGACGTCGCAGGTGGTGTCGCTGACACCGAGTATCTCGGGAGCGAACCTCTCGATGCCGCGCTCGCCGATCGTTTCCCATTCGTCGTGGAGATGCCCCATTGGCACCACTTCTCTGATGCGGATCGGCTCGCACTCATTGGCCACTCTATTGAACCGCTCACTCCAGAAATTCGAGACGGTGTGCGGCGAGCAGTCGAGGTGACACAAGAACACATTGAGACTGTCGAGGCGGCCTACGGATCGTGGGCGTCTGAGTATGTGCATCTCGTCTCCAAGGCACTCATTCCAATGCGCATTCGTTTTTCTGCTCGTCGCGGTGTGATGGTTCGAAGTGCCGTGATTGCCGTCCACGCGGCGAGCTGGACACTTGGCGCAAGACTCAACTTGGACGAATCTGCTTGGATTGCGCTGAGTCATGCGATTCCAGACCTCGCGTGGGGAGCGGTGATTGATCAAGCCACCCTGCAATTGGCGCACCGAAAAGTCTGCGAGTCCATCAAGATGGATCAAATCGATCCTCGCCGATTGCTCTGTCAAGAGCACGATCCGGTGAATCGAGTGTTCATGGCGCTCGAGATCGACACCCTCCCCGGTCACGAACTCTCGGGATATGCGGCGGACGCTCTCGCATCCTGCCCGCTGGGCGCGAGACATGTTCTCGCGTCGACGCTTGCGAACCATCCTGCAATCACTCGCATCAATCCAGCCATCGCTGAACAGCTCGCCATCCTCGTAGGAGAACTCGAGTGTGGAATTGTGATCGACATGAGTGTGGAGTTGAACGGAGCAAAACACAATGCAATGAGTGAAATCGCCCGTGTTGTGGGAGAGGTCCAGGTGCCGACGGAGTCGTCCATTGCACTGCACAATCTGCTCCTTCGACTCTGGGACTCTTCGGAACTGAAGTGCGAGGTGGACGTCACACGAACCGCTCGCGAATACAAATCGATGTTGAGTCGGGTGCAAGAGAGGAGTGCTCCATGGGCGGTCCCACTTTCAAAGTAAAGGAGACTGGAGTCGGCATTCGTCAAATAAAAAATGCGATCGGACTGCTCCTTCTTCCTGAAACTCCCATCGTGACGAAAAAGGAGCGGGTGGTCGCGAGCGCGTTTGATGTCGAGAGTTCTCTCGAGCGCGTAACGAGGTACTGGAACATTCCCAAACTCGCGAGCGCGAACGAGTTGTGTGAGTTCTTGCAAGATACCCCCGAGGATCTCTCGCTCGTCGAGCAACTGCCGATGATCGTTCCAGCAACCTGTGTTCGCCTGACCCAACTCCACTTCGACGAAGTGCTGAATCCGAAAGAGGGGCAGGGCGAGATCAATCCGTGCCGTCTACTTCCAGTCGTCGCGCGGTGCACCAGTGCGGCGTTCATCCGCTCTCAGTCGCCGAGTTACACCCCAGCAATATTGAGTCGGGTCGTCACCCTTCATGTCCCACTGTCCTGGATACAGAAAAGAGAAACACCATGATCCCAGAAGCACCACACACAAGAGACGCACGCGCACATCGTGGACTCATCGACGATGTCATGAATTCTATCCCAGCCTCGCAATTCGGGATGGATGCACTCTTGCGACTCGTCGCGGTGGAAGAGACGACTGACGTTCCATCCGCGTGCGTGAGTTGCGGAGAGTATTCAACGCTCAAGATCAACCCCGAGTTCTGCGCCGCACACGCGAACACCAAGGAGAAGATGACGATGCTCATCCTGCATGAGATGTTTCACATCGTGCTCGGGCATACGCGACTCTTCTCCAGAGTCTCCACGCTGGATAATCTTGTATTTGACGCCGTGATCAACGCGATGTTGTGCCACGCGAATCCAGATCGAGCATTCACGGCACTCTTTCGCGATTACTACGATGAGAACGATCCCGTGCAGTGTTTCCTTCGGCCCGCGACTGGATGGAGTCCAACAGGGCTCGCCGTCACGCCGTCTGGGCTGAGGGACAATCGCGTCCTCGCGGCGTTGCATCGAAAGTTGTACAAGGACGGTTGCACTTACAGCGAGTTGCGCGATGCACTGAGCGAGAGTGATGCATCCGCCGATATCGAACTGGTCCCACTCTTGGGAGACCACAGCGTTGATCCATCAGCGAGTGGATCGTTCGCCCAACCGCTCGAGAATGTCGCCCCCGCGATCGCATCGGTGGCGCAGTCGATGGTCGAACA
>JAQBZO010000044.1 GCA_027622195.1 Planctomycetota bacterium | reverse complement strand
GCTCGCTGAGCAGATCGCGCGCGCCGACACGATCGTCGTGCCCAAGCCGAAGCGTGCCGTTCTTCGAGATTTCATCCGAAAAATCAGCCGCGATGGTGATCAGCGATCTCTGCGTCGACGCGGTCTATCGACGATGTCGATTCAGTCTCCGCTACCGCGCATGGATCGGAGAGGGGTCGTCCTTCGCGCACTTGGCGCAAAGCCCCTCTTGTACTCCCACTCGACGAACACTCGCCGAGTGATGCCACTTGCCGAACGCGTGCATGTGTACTTGGATGTGTCGGGAAGCATGAATGATTTCATCCCATCGCTGTATGCCGCTGTTCGTGATTGTCACGATTGCGTTGTGCCAACGATTCACCTGTTCTCGACTGTGATTGCCGATGTCACTTTCGAGGAACTCGCGCGAGGGAAGGTGATCACGACCGGAGGAAACTGTATTGCCTGTGTGGCGAATCACATGGAAGCACACCATGTGAAGCGCGCCATCATCGTGACCGATGGATTCGTCGGTTGGCCAAACACCCAACAGCGCGAGATCATGAGTGGTGTCTTCATCGGTGTCGCGCTGACAGAGGGAAATTCAACACTCGATCAGTTGCGGAGTGTCGCGAATGATTGGGTATCCATGGGAGGACAACAATGAAACACATTGTGGACACAGACGGTTGGCGACTTCGCGGTGCCGAGTGGGTTCTTCCTGGTCATCCAGACAAACTCGCCGATGCGATCGCCGACGACATCGTCCAATCCGCTTGGCGAGTGGACCATCGTGCTCTTGTTGCAGTCGAGGTCGCGTTGTTTCGGAACTCAGTCTTCATCGACGGTCGAATCGGCAGCCTTGGGAGGACCAGGATCAATATGCAAACTGTCGTGAATCGAGTCTTCAATAGTGCTGGATATTCGAGCGAATCGTGGGCTGCGCTTGGCAATCTCAACATCATGTCCGATCTCATCCGTAGACCTTTTGCCAAAGGAGAGTCTGACCTTCGACCGATGGCGGACGATCAATCCATCGTCACGGGATACGCCTGCAGCACTCCTGGGACCGACCACCTTCCTGTGGAGCACGCGCTCGCAAGACATCTGGCGAAGGCACTGCATGAGATGTCGAAGTCGCACCCAACACAGTGCGGACCTGATGGAAAAGTCTTCGTCATTCTCTCTGAGTCGTCGTGTGGAAGAAGGTGGAGGCTCGAATCACTTTCAGTCTCACTTCATCACCGGTTGGACTGGGATGGAGCGGAGGCATACCGCGCCGTGCGCCACGCGATGATCCCTGCCCTCGAACAATTCGCGCTCAAAGTGGCTGGATTCGACTTTGAACCATCGGCGAAAATTCATCTCAATGGTGCAGGATGCTTCGAGGTCGGAGGACCAATGGGTGACAACGGACTGTCAGGGAAAAAACTCGTGGTCGACTTCTATGGTCCGCGCATCCCCATCGGCGGCGGTGCGATGAGCGGCAAGGACTTCTGGAAGGTCGACCGAGCAGGTCCGCTCATTGCCAGAGAGATCGCGCTCAAAGCAGTCCAAGTGCACGGATGCAAAGAAGCCATGGTCACTCTTGGCATTTTCCCAGGAGAAACAGAGTTCACATGCTTGAGTGTCGAATCCGAGAACAAGTCGCGTTTGGATCCGCGGCCCATCGCGCTCGGTGTCGATCTGCGACTTGCGAGCAAAGCGAATTGGCTCGAGGGTCGCGATCTCGTCGAAATCGCGAGATGGGGTCATTGGTGAGTTGCCATGGAATTGCGAGGAGCCATCCATGCCCGCCATCGACCTGAAGACCTATCGCGTCCGAACTGATTCCAAAGTTGCCTTGTCCCATTGGAGTCCGAGCGATGATGGTGGAATCACCAAGGCAGACGGTGAGTTGCTGCTCCAAAAGAACCTCCGCGTGCTCGAGGAATTGCAAATGAAGTTCTGGGCGAGCAAGAGTCATTCGCTTCTCATTGTGTTGCAGGGGATCGACACTGCGGGAAAGGACGGGATCATTCGTCGCGTGATCACGGGGATGAATCCCCAAGGAGTCGCCGTTCATGCCTTCAAGAAACCAACCGATGCCGAGGCGGGTCACGATTATCTCTGGCGCGTGCACTCTCGTTGTCCGAGCAAGGGAGAGGTGGGGGTGTTCAATCGCAGTCACTACGAAGACATCATCTTCGGCAGTGTGCACGGGCTGCTCAAGTCGAGCGCAGAGAGAGGCAAATCAACGAGTTTGAGCAGATGCTGACTGAGCAGGGAACGATTGTCCTCAAGTTCTTCTTGTTCATTTCGAACGAAGAGCAGCGCAGCCGTCTTCAGAGTCGCCTCGATGATCCAACGAAACAGTGGAAGTTCAGCATCAATGATGTGAGCGAACGCGCGAACATTCGATTCGCTCAACCTTCAATGGCCAAAGCCCGAAGGGGACCTGTCGGCGATGAGGATTGAGTAGTTGTTTCGAGTTCATCCCCGCATAAAAAAACCCCTCGGTCACATGACCGAGGGGTTTCTGTTTTCACAGCACAAACAGGTCAATCACTCGTGGATTACGGGCATGGTCCCCATGCGCCGAGCAGTGCAGCGAGATCGGCACCGGTCGTATCTCCGTCTCCATCGATATCGCCGTAAGGAGTGCCCCACGATGAGAGCAACTGTGCCAAGTCGGCACCATCGAGGGCACCGCTCTGGTCAAAGTCTCCTGGGCAAGGAGCGCCTTGTGGAGGTCCATCGATGACCAAGTTGCTTGTCACGTTGACCGTGGCTGAGTATGAACCAGCAACGATGTAGTACGTCTGACCCAAGATCAGATCCTGCG
>JAQBZO010000026.1 GCA_027622195.1 Planctomycetota bacterium | reverse complement strand
CTTACGGGTCTACCAGTTTTCAAGACTGGCGCTTTCGACCACTCAGCCACCCCACCTTCGGGTGTCGGCTACCTCTCGGTTCCGAGCAATGCATTCTAACCCGTTAGTGCGGGCTGTCGAGGTAGAGGACAATGCGTCCAACGCTCTCGTCGACCGAGGTCTCGTGGGATCGAATGGTGATTTCTGGATGAACGGGCGCTTCGTAGGGACTGTTGATGCCCGTGAAGTTTGGAATCTCGCCGCGGCGCGCCTTCTTATAGAGCCCCTTCGGATCGCGAGATTCAGCGACCGCAATGGGTGTGTCGACAAAAACCTCGATGAACTCATCCTGGCCAAAGAGCAGGCGCGCCATCTCGCGCTCCGCTCGAAATGGAGAAATGAACGCGGTGATGACAACGATTCCTGCATCCACCATGAGCCTTGCAACCTCGGCGACGCGGCGGATGTTCTCGACGCGGTCCGCATCGGTGAATCCAAGATCCTTGTTGAGTCCATGACGAATGTTGTCGCCGTCGAGCACGAAGGTTTTCATGCCACGCGCATGCAATCGCCTTTCGAGTTCATTGGCGATGGTCGATTTTCCAGACCCGCTGAGACCTGTCAGCCAAATGCATCGTGCACGATGTCCGTTTTGAAGTTCGCGGGCAGCGCGATCGATTGTGAGCGACTGCCTGTGCACATTCTTCGAGCGGCGAAGTGCGAAATGAATCATTCCCGCGGCCACGGTGGCGTTGGTGAATCGATCGACCAAGATGAACGCTCCCATATCGGGAATCTCCCGATGAGGATCGAACGGCAACAGGCGATCGAGGCTCAGTTTGACCGTTCCGATTTCGTTGAGGTTGAGTTGCCGAGCTGGCACCTCATCGAGTGTCTGGATATTGAAACGACACTTGATGTCGGTGATCGAAGCGCTGACGGTTGCGGAGCCCAACTTGAGAATGTAACTGCGACCCGTATGTCCAGTGGACTGATCCATCCAGACGAGCGTCGCTTCGAATTGATCCGCGACCTCGCACGGTGAATCGGCAGCGGCGAAGACATCTCCGCGAGAGGCATCGATTTCTCGGTCGAGGGTGATGGTGACGGATTGCTCGGGCACCGCGTGGGCGCGTGATTCAGTGCCGACAAAAATGTCTTGCACATGCGCGGTCACTCCAGATGGAAGGACTCGAACTGCATCGCCGCGCGCGACGGATCCACTGACGATCAGCCCAGAAAACCCACGAAACTGATCCGATGGACGATTGACCCACTGAACAGCCATTCGGAACGGACGCATCGCATCGGCTCTGTGAACAGGAACAGTCTCGAGATACCCCATCAACGTCGGGCCGTGGTACCAAGGGGTATGCGCCGATCGAGTGATGATGTTGTCGCCTCGGAGTGCGCTCAGTGGAATCGGTGTGATGGACTCGAAGGCGAGGCGCTTCGCGAACGACGCATAGTCGGCGACGATGCGGTCAAAGACTTCTTTCGACGATTGAACAAGATCCATCTTGTTGACCGCAACCACGACGTGTCGGATGCCGAGGAGCGATGCGATGAATGAGTGACGACGCGTTTGCGGGAGCACTCCTTGGCGAGCATCGATGAGGATCACCGCAACCTGCGCAGTCGACGCACCGGTCACCATGTTGCGCGTGTATTGCTCGTGTCCTGGCGTATCCGCAACGATGAACTTGCGCCGATCAGTCGAGAAGAATCGGTAGGCGACATCGATCGTAATGCCTTGCTCGCGCTCGGCTGCAAGTCCATCGACAAGAAGGGCGAAGTCGATCTCTCCGCCTTGCGTTCCCATTCGCTTTGAATCATTCTTGAGTGCCTCGACTTGGTCATCAAACAGAGCATGCGATTCGAAGAGCAATCGTCCGATCAGGGTGCTCTTGCCATCATCGACGCTGCCGCAGGTGATGAAACGCAAAGTGTCGAGTCGGGACTGCCGCTCGAGAAACTCTTCGACGAGTGCAATGCGATTCACGGCACTCATCAGAAGTACCCCTCTTGCTTTTTCTTCTCCATACTGTTGGCGCTATCCATGTCGATGAGTCGACCCTGTCGTTCACTCGTGCGCGCTTGAAGGAGTTCCAGCAAGATCGCTGGCAAGTCGGCCGCGTCTGACTCGATTGCTCCTGAGAGTGGATAGCAGCCAAGTGTGCGAAACCGAACGCACTTGAGTTGGATGACCTCGTCCTTCGCGATGGTGAGACGATCATCGTCGACGAGCAGGAGCATGCCATCGCGTTCGACCACGGGACGCTCAGCCGCGAAGTACAGCGGCACGACGGGAATGTGTTCTCGATAGATGTAGTGCCAAATGTCGAGTTCGGTCCAGTTCGAGAGTGGAAAAACTCTCATGCTTTCGCCTGGATGGTGGCGCGCGTTGTACAAACGCCACAGCTCTGGCCGCTGCGTCTTCGGATCCCATCGATGGTTCTCGTTGCGAAACGAAAAGACGCGCTCCTTCGCCCGACTCTTCTCTTCGTCGCGCCGCGCTCCGCCAAATGCAGCATCGAACCGATGGAGGTCGAGCGCCTGCTTGAGCCCCTGAGTCTTCATGATGTCGGTGTGAAGCGCGCTCCCATGGTCCAATGGATTAATGTCCTGTGCGACGCCATCTGGATTGATATGCACGATGAGCTGCATCCCACTTTGCCGCGCCATTTCCTCTCGCAGCTGATACATCTCTTGAAACTTCCATCTTGTATCGACATGCATGAGCGGAAAGGGGGGGACGCTCGGCGCGAACGCCTTTTGCGCGATGTGCAGCATCACGGCGCTATCTTTTCCAACTGAATACAACATGACGGGATTGTCGGCTTGGGCCGCCACTTCTCGCATGATGTGCATGCTCTCGGACTCCAGTCGATCCAAATGCGACAGAGTTTTCGTGTCGAGATTCATCGCTTGCGATCGAGTGAGACTCTTCGATGATGGCGAGAGGGTGAGCCGTGGATGCGCTGCGAATGAGGCGATGAGCGCCTTGCCTCCAGAGGGAAGTGTGATCGCGTGGGTCCCCTCGTTCGAGACGAGTGTGCGAGCGGTCGCCATGATCGGTCCGTGCGGCCAAACAACGATCGACTTTTTTGCATGGACTGAGAATGCATCGAGTACATCTCGCAGTTCGTCGGCGGTGATCGCTCCGTGCTCGCTTCGAGGAATCCACCGATGCCCCATTCGCCCATCATTCGCGTAGAGACAAGTGAAACCCGTTGCATCCGCGTGGTATTGCACGACCAAGTGGAGGTGGCGCTTGCGATGAGCTGACTCGATGATCGAATCGCGCACCGCACCCTTGAGCAGTCGTCCGTCTTCGTCGGTGACCTCTTCGAGGGCGATCGGAGGTGGAAGCCACGACGCAGACTCAAGTTGACGCTCGACGGTCCGGCGACTGTCATCAATTCCGAGGCTTCGGAGGTGTTCGACCGCGCTTTCGGTGTCCCAGGGGATCGCCAATCCTGTGTCAGATTTGCGCGGCAGGCGCAGGTCACGAGTTGGATCGAGGGGTTTCATGGCAGTTGTACTGTCGCGATCTGCAATAATATGATGAATTCTGGTTGACGCAAGGACCCAGTGTGCTATTTTCCAATGAAATGGATCTAGTCAGCAAATCGCGACACATTCCAGACTGGTTATCCCTCCTTTCTATCGCCGACGATGCGGGAGCCGCCATTCTTCGCCATTACGGTCAACGCGCGCAGATCACCCAAAAAGCGGACACATCGCCTCTGACCGCTGCCGATCTCGAAAGCCACGAAATCCTGACCCGTGCATTGGCTCGCTTGATCCCCGGTATTCCGATCATCTCAGAAGAGGGAGATCTCACCGCGCATGCATCACTCGATGACTGGTGGTGGTTGATCGATCCGCTCGATGGCACAAAAGAGTTCATCCACGGCAATGGACAGTTCACGGTGAACATCGCGCTGATGAACGGCGCGCATCCAATCGCCGGGGTCGTCACAGCTCCAGCGATCGGCGTTGGATACTGTGGCGGCGTTGGACTCGGTGCGTGGAAACGAGTCGGCGATGCACTCCTTCCGATCTCTGTGGCCGCTCGACAATCTCCCTGCCGCGTTGTGGCAAGCCGAAGTCATCTCAACGATGAGACGCGATCGTTCATTGCCTCGCTCGGAGAAACAACGCTCGTACAGTCGGGCAGTTCGCTCAAGTTTTGTCTCGTCGCAGAAGGAACAGCCGACGTGTATCCGCGCCTTGCTCCGACGCATGAGTGGGATACCGCTGCGGCGCAAGCTGTCGTCGAAGGAGCTGGAGGAGCGGTTCTTCAACCCAACGGCACTCGGTTGACCTACGGTCGTGCTCCGTTTTTGAATCCACACTTCATCGTGTATGGAAGCGGTTGGATTCATGCACACTGAGTTCATGCTCATCGGGGCAGGAGTCCTCGTCGGCGGCACCGTCGGACTGACGGGCGTTGGCGCGGGATCGATGATGACGCCAATCTTGATTCTCGGTTTTGGTGTCGAACCAGTGACCGCCATCGCGACCGATCTTCTCTTCGCCGCATTCACCAAGATCGCTGCGTCGCTCGTGCATTTCAAGGGGAAACATGTGGACATGCTCGTCCTCAAGCGACTCTGGATCGGCAGTATTCCCACGTGCCTGATCGTGTCGGCGTTGGTCGCGTTCGGTGTCGTTCCTGCACATCAAGGCGTGATTCTCAAAGTGCTCGCGGTGCTCGTCCTCATTTCGGGAATCTCAATGCTGTTCGCAAAGCGCATGCAGCAGATTCGAACCGAATCGAGGCTCGCTCATCCAGAAGAGTTCAAGCGGGGGCAGCCAGCATGGACCATGGCATGCGGTGCTGCTCTGGGAGGAACGATCGCACTCACCTCGATCGGAGCAGGGGCCCTCGGCGCGGCGATGCTTCGCGCGCTGTACCCACTGCGCATGGCACCGATTCGCCTCGTCGCCACCGACACGATTCACGCAGTCCCCATCGCACTCATTGCGGGCGGAGTCTTCGCGCAGTCGGGCAAGACCGATTGGATACTGCTTCAATGGCTCTTGATCGGTTCCATTCCCGCGGCGATGCTCGGCGGAAGACTTGCATCACTCATCAATGCCAACAAACTGCGAACGGTCCTCGCCATCTGTCTCATCCTCATCGCAGCAAAGATGCTCTGGAAATAATTCAGCGAGACTTGGGAGTCGGTTGTGTGGCGCGACGTCCCGTGAGCACTGCCTGGCAGATTGCGATCAGTCGCTGTCGCGAAATGGGCTTGATCACATCCTCGTCAAACACCGCGTTCGTGGTCGGGTCGGTGGGATGGGTCGTGCCGTGTCCGGTGAGCGCGATGATCCTGCTTCGCCCACCGTTCTTTCGAATCTCAGCGGCAGCGGATCGTCCGTCCATGCGCGGCATGTCGAGATCCATCAAAATGATGTCGAATGGATGGCCCGCGATGCGTGAAGTGGATTCGCGCTCAACTCCGTCCACTCCATCGATCGCTTCTTCAAAATACGCTCCCGCGCGCTGAAGAATCGCCTTGAGCAGTCGGCGCGTGTCGGGGCTGTCTTCCACCAGAAGGATGCGCAGTCCAGCAAGGGCTGCATCAGGTTCGTCGGTTGCAGGTGGGGGAGGGAGCACCTCTGCAGTGGCTGCACCGTAGGTTCCACTCCCCACGGCAGGGATCGATCGTGCATCGCCGATGAGTGGAGCCGAGAACGCGAGCGCAAAAGTTGAACCAGAGCCGTACGTACTCGTTGCGGTCAAGGTTCCGCCAAGCAAAGTAGCGAGTCGACGAGAGATGGCGAGTCCGAGTCCGGATCCACCGAAACGGCGAGCGATGGATGGATCCGCTTGTCCGAATGGAATGAAGACACGTGAGAGCGTCTCTTGTGTCATGCCGATGCCATGATCCTCCACTTGCAAACGACACTGCACACTGCCCCGTCGAGAGATGCAATCGAGAGCGACTTGAACCGACCCTTGCGGCGTGAACTTGATTGCGTTTCCAATGAGATTCGTGACAATTTGGCGCAGTCGTCCTGGATCCGTCAAGCACACCGCGCTCACATCGCCATTGACCGAGAGGGTAAGTTCGACTCCCTTTTTGGCAGCATGAACCCGCATCAGCGAAACCACATCTCGCACGACCTCGGCGGGAACCGTCTCAATGGACTCGATGGCCATGTATCCAGATTCAATGCGCTGCAGATCAAGGATGTCGTTCACCACCTTGACGAGGTGTTCGCCGTTCGAGCGAATGGTCCGCGCAAAGTCCGTCCGTTCGGCGTCGGACAATGCTGGGTCGTCGAGCATGTCCGCGAAACCCAAAATTGCCGTCATGGGTGTGCGAATCTCGTGCGACACGGTGGAGAGCAATTCAGACTTTGCGCGGTTGGCTGCTTCGGCTTGCTCGCGAGCACTCACTAGTTCTTGGCGCGCGGCGACTCCGTCGGTGACATCGACGCCGATGATGAGGTGGCCATGTGCATTGCCCCTCTCGCCAGCCCAATTCGTCGCAGCAAAAGTGACAACGCGTACCGATCCATCCGAACGGCGGACGCGCCATTCACGCATCGCTCCAGCGTTTCGAGATCTCGAAATCTCAGCGATCATCGCATGAGCGGCCGCTGCATCGGGGCGTTGCGCGGCGAGTGACTCTAGTTCGTCTGAGTGAAGGAGCGAGGCCAATGTTCGAGAGCCAACCACATCACGAGCCGCAACGCCCGAGAGCAGTTGGGCCGCTCCGTTGAAAAGAGTGATGAGCCCATTGTGGTCTGTTGCAATAATGGGCACCATCGGAGCGGCATCGACGAGCGCGTCCGTTCGCCTCTGGTGAAACTCGGCGCGCTCCGCTCGGCGGATGGCGTGTTGTGCGAATCCGATGCTCATCGACGCGAGTGCTGCAATCAAGAGGCTCGCGGTGAGAACGAGCGGCGGAACGATGCTCCTTCTTTCATCAATCCAGTCCTGCGTTGGAGTGGCGCGCACCGTCCAGAGTCCGCCAGCGAAGGCGACAGTTGTTCCTGGATTGGATGTCTCCACGAGGCCAACGGGGTCGTTTGGAAACGAGTACGCCATTTCACCGTTGAGCAACACCTCAGTGCGAAACCCGCGCTCAAACCACATTTCATCGGCATGTGCGAACTCTCCAACATCGATCGTGAAGATAATGTAAGCGTCCGTCGAATCGAACGGTGAAAAATCAAGTGGCGCGACGATGAGGATGCCGCGGCAACCATTGCGCAAGGTCACATGGTCCAGTGTGCGAAGTGATCCCGTGATGGACGCATCCCGAAGAACGGATTGCAGCGCGCTCTCCACATTTTCATCCCAGGGAACGGATTCGGATGACGCGCCATCCGTCCAGATTAGATCACAATCTGGGTTAACAGCACTCACGGCGTGGAGTCCCTCGAGATCAGCGAAATGTTGAAGAAGATCACGACGATGAAGTGCGAGGGCAATCGAATCACTTGATTCGATTCTCGCAACGAATCGTTGCGCTGCCTTGCTTGTCATCTCCCACTCGTATCGCATTAACATCGCGAATCGGTTCTCACGACTTGAAGCCTGTTCAAGGATGAGTTTGTCTTCATATGCAACAAGATTGAGAGTGAGACTGACGGCGCCCGACGTGAGCACGATGAATGTCGCCGCAGGCAGCCACTCTGTTCCAGCACGTCCGCGGCGAGATTCTTGATAGGTTCGCGCCAGGACCGAGGCTCCTGCGAGGCAGGCCAAAAGACCAAGCGTTCTCGGGATGTTGTTGATCGCCTCTGAGAGCACATCTTCGAGTGGCGACTCTTCGAGATGAAGGAGTGCCAGTAATCCAACACCAATCAGCATCGATGCCAACACGGCGGATGTCCACTCTCCGATTCGATTTCGCCAATGCACACTCAAGAGCGTGGCCAGTGCGATCAGCGCGCCAGGCATGAGAAAGGGTTGACCGCTCATCGACAACACAGCAGCGAGGCCCACCACGAAGATGGCACCGAGACGAGTCGCGCGACCGAGCGTTGATGTTTGTGACGCGAGGATTCCCAGCGCGAATGCGATCGCACACAATCCAATAAGGAACTGAACTGACGGAGCAAGCGCCGATACTGTTGGATTCAGAGTCGATCGCAGCGAGACATCAATGATCAGTCCAGTTCCGACAACGGCGGTCGCCGTTGCGGAGAGCAGCCAGATGGATCGGCTTAGCGACATGCGATGGAACTGTACTAAACGATTGGCGATGAAATGCGACCCGTCCCAAAGAGTTCGAGTGCGGCGGCGACGCTCCATGCCTGCATGGGGCATCCGCGGGGGGTGTGGGGTTCATCGGCATCGAGTATTTCATTCACCGACCCGACGCCTCCCTCAGCAAGATGCTCGGCGAATGCCACACGCAGGGCGTCGCGGGTGTCCTGATTCATCGCGCGGATTCCAAGTGCTCGGTCGAGGAGTGCGGCGAGAAATGGCCACATGGTTCCGTTGTGGTACGCGCGGTCGCGGTGATGGACATCCCCTGTGTACGAGGGGCAGTACCCAAGGTGGGACGGAGGCAAGGTTCGCACCCCAATCCCAGAAAGGAGGTGGATTCGCACCGATTCAATCGCGAGCCGTGCGCACCGTTCGTCGACGAGGCCTTCCAAATGATCGAGCGCAAAAAGTTGATTGGGACGAAGCGTCGCATCATCGCCGGTTGGTCCATCGAGTACATCTTTGAAATACCCGAGCGATTCATCCCAGAATCGTGCAAATCCATGTGCAGTCGCTTGGGCAAGAGTGAGGTCTTCCTGCGCGCGCGAGGATTCTCCGCAGAGGCGTTCAATCGATGCGGCAACGATGAGCGCATGGTGCCAGAGTGCCGAAAGTTCGATCGGTTTGCCGCGCCGAGGTGTCACGACCAAGTCTCCCACCTTGGCATCCATCCATGTGAGTTGGACTCCTTCCGCCGACGCTTCGACAAGGCCATCGGATGGATCCACCCGAATTCCAAAATGAGTGCCATCTCGGTACGCGGCAATGATGGAACGGATCGCGGGGAGCAGAGTGAGGAGTGTCGGGCGATCTCCACCTGCATCCTGAAACTGACCGATGGCGCGGATGAACAGAAGTGGCGCGTCAGCCGAGTTGAACTCAACAAGATTTTCCGCTTGATCTGGAAAGCGGTTGGGTAGGAGTCCGTCTCGAAGCAAACTTGCCCACGCGACCAGTAACTGACCGGCTTCGCGAAGGCGACCCGACGTGAGGAAGAGTCCGCGAAGGGAAAGCATCGTGTCGCGTCCCCAATCTGCAAACCAGGGATATCCCGCGATGACAGCAGGGACCTCGCCAATCTCGTCTACGACTCGAGTCACGATGAATTGGTCTGCTGCAAGGAGCAGTTGTCGATGAGCCCTGTGAAAGGCTCCGTCCACAGCGGCGGATGTCTTGAGTTTCACTGCAGCGCGCTGTCGACGGAGGGCGTCTAATCCAGCAATACCGCTCGGCTCCACCGCTCCAATGGCGAGCGTTGAAACTTGTCCAGGTGCCAAGATCAATTCGACATCGGCCGCGTGAAACACATCTTCGTCCGCTTCATATCCACGCGCCTCTTCTTCTGCGAGATGTTGCCCGTGCCACCATCCAGAACCCTCACGCATGGTCGCTTGTGGACAACGCAGTCGAATGCGGACAGACGGTGGCTCATCTGCGGTCCACTCCACATCGACTCCACCGCGAGCGAGCGAAAAAGTGGGGGCGTTCCCCGCGTGCATGGACGCATGAGCATCTCGGTGAACGAGGAGCACCGCACTTCGAAGCGCAATCGGTTCGGTGCCATTCCATTCCCAGATGACGAGTGTCACAGGACGCGCAGGTTCCATGAGGATGCGCCGCACGAGAGTATCTCTGCCGAATGTGTAGGTCCATGTGGGCATTCCATCGTCGATCGAAAAACCGGAGATCAGTGCGAATCCAGCGGGCGATACCGTGCCATCTTTCCATCGGCGAGTTGAAAGGTCGTACCACACACCATTGAACAACACTTGATCTCCCACTTCCGAGACCAACATCATGCGATGGGCGGGAGGGTCCGATGCCCACACGAGCAACCCGTGATATCGGCGTGTACGGACTCCTGCCACGGTGCCCATGGCGTATGAGCCAGTGCCATTCGTCACGAGCCATTCGCGCCGCTCTCCCCATTCGAGTCGGTGTGGCGAGGTCATGAGCGAGCTCGGAGAGCCGACTCAGTCTTTTCGCGTTCGGCTCGACGTCGCCGAAGTTCAGCATCCACAAAACCCTGCAGGCGACCGTCGAGAACATGAATCGGATTCGGTTCTTCGTAATTCGTGCGATGATCTTTGACGCGATTGTCGTAGAAGACATACGAGCGGATTTGCGATCCCCAACCGCGCTCGATCTTTCCACCTTTTGCCGCGAGCAACTCCGCCTCGCGCCGTTCTTCTTCGAGTTGTTCTAACTTCGATCGAAGCACGGCGAAGGCTTGCTTCTTGTTCTGTGGTTGATCGCGGAAGGTGCTCGCCACCACCATGATGCCTGTTGGAATATGCACAACGCGGATCGCCGATGCAACCTTGTTGACGTTTTGACCACCAGGTCCAGTGGCACGGACAAATGGCGTGATTTCGAGATCTTGTTCTGGAATCTCCAGCTTCGAGTCTTCAAACTCTGGAGTGACATCGACGGTCGCGAAACTCGTCTGACGCTTACCTTCAGCATTGAATGGAGAAACCCGCGCGAGTCGGTGCGTCCCACACTCGCAGCGGTTGTGTCCGTAGGCAAAGGTGCCGCGAACGGCATACGTTGCTTCGTTGATTCCGCACTCAGTTCCATACGAGCGGCTCGTCTCTTCGACCTTCCATCCCATCCGCTCCCAATACTTCAGGTACATGCGCTCGAGGATTTCTGCCCAGTCATTCGCCTCGGTTCCGCCCGCTCCAGCCTGGATCACCACAAAGCAATTGCGATGATCGTGCTTCTCTGAAAGGAGCGACTTCGTTTCAACATCATCCATCCGAGCGAGCAATTGGAAGAGACTCTCGTCGACTTCGGTGAAGAGGTCTTTGTCGTTGCTTTCTTTCGTGAGTTCGAGTCCAACGACCGCATCGTCGAGTCCGCGCATGACTCCTTCGAGTGGTTCGATCTGGGCACGGACGACTTTCAGTCGGTCGATCACCTTTTGCGCTTTATCGGGGACGGCCCAAAACTCGATGGACTCCATCTCGGTCTGGAGCGTTTTGCGCTCTACTTGTTTATTCGCCAAGTCAAAGAGAGTCGCGGAGCGTCAAGATCCGCGCCTCAAGGTCGTCGATTACGGGTTGGTGCGCATCAAAGTGCATTCGATGAGTATAGGTTGCCATCGTCGCTTGGCTGAGCCGAGGCGAATGTCGTCCGACCAACGAAAGTATCATTCCCACGAGATGAACTCAGCCACGATAATGCATCCATTGACCGTGAGCACCGCGATCGCTTCGATGAAGGAGTCTGCCACGCTCGCCGTCTCAGCGCGCGCCGCAGCGCTCAAGGCTGAAGGAGTGGATGTCATCGGACTCAGCGTCGGCGAACCAGACTTTGATACCCCGCAGCGCATCAAAGATGCCGCCATCGCAGCACTTCAGCAGGGGATGACGAAGTATGCACCGACTCCCGGTGATGCCGCAGCACGCAAGGCAATCGCATCGAAGTTGCGATCAGAGAACAAGATCCCAGTGGAGTGGAATCATGTCTCGATCACATGCGGAGCCAAACATGCGATCTTCATGGCCCTCACTTGCCTTATCCAACCTGGGCGAGGAGATGAGTTTCTTCTCCCCACGCCAGCATGGGTGTCGTACAAACCACTGATCGAACTCGCGGGAGCGCGTTGCGTCGAGATTCCAGGATTGATCGAGAACGGACTCTGCGTCACACCAGAGCAAGTGGCGCGAGCCATCACTCCCAAGACCGTTGGAATCCTTTTGAACTCGCCATCCAATCCATGCGGCATCGCGTATCGCCCAGACGAATTGCGTGCCATCGTTGATGTGATCAGCGCCCATCCGAGAGTCGCCGTGCTGAGCGACGAGATTTACGAAAAACTCATTTATCCAGAAATTACACCTGGATTGACCCACTGGTCTCCAGGAAGTGATCCGCGAATCGCCGATCGCACCGTCACGGTGAACGGAATGAGCAAGGCGTACGCGATGACGGGTTGGCGGCTTGGTTATGTGGCGTCTCCCGCCAACGGCGGAGCATGGATGAAAGAACTCATCAAGTTTCAGGGACAACTCACGAACAATGTCACCTCGTTCGCGCTTCCCGCCATCGTGGAGGCATTGACCAATTGTGCGGATGACGTCGAGCGGATGCGATGCGAGTTCGCCAAGCGAGCTGCGCACGTCCATCGCCTGCTGTCGAAGATCCCCGAGTTCACCACGGTCGCTCCCAACGGAGCGTTCTACGCATTCCCTGATATTCGTCGGTGTATTGGAAAGATCACGCCGCGTGGAACGCGATTGAACTCGGCGCATGCCTTCTCGCAAGCACTCCTTGAAGAGCACGCTGTGGCGGTCGTTCCTGGCGAAGACTTCGGAACGTGCGCGCAAACGCACATCCGCCTCTCATTCGCTTGCGCTCCAGCGCAGTACGAAAAGGGGATCGAGCGAATCGCGAACTTTGTTACTTCCTTGAGCTCAGCGTCACCGGAATCGGCTGCGCACGAGGCTGGTAGTTCGGCTCGAGAGCGATGTTGAGCGGAAGCCGTTTCCCCGACGCATCGCGTGGGATTCCATCAACATCGATGATGCGCTGAATCGCCATGATTCCGTCGATGAGCATCTCTGGTCGCGGAGGACATCCTGGGATGTACACATCCACCGGAAGGTACTGATCGACTCCTTGCACGACCGCGTAGGTGTCGAACACTCCGCCTGTGGAAGCGCACGCGCCCATGGAGATGACCCACTTCGGTTCGGTCATCTGTTGATAGGTGCGCTGGAGCACAGGGAGCATCTTGATGCTGATTCGTCCAGCAACGATGAGCAAGTCACTCTGTCGAGGACTGAATCGCATGACCTCCGCACCGAACCTCGCAAGATCGAATCGACTGCATGCGGTCGCCATCAATTCGATTCCGCAGCATGCCGTCGCGAAGGGAAGGGGCCACACGCTCGAACGCCGCGACCAGTTCACAAGGCGTGTGAGTTGGGTCGTCAGAATGCTGTCGGTAGGCAGTGCGGTTTCGAGTCCCATGATGAGTTCCAGTCGCGGAGCAAACCTCGTCGAATGGACCATTGTAGACAACCCATCCACCGTCTGGGTGATGGGCAAAAAAACTCTTCTAGAATGTCCTCATGTTGTGGAATTGGATCAACCTCTGCGCGCTCGCGCTCACTGCTGCGACGACGACCGCGACGACGGCTCAGATGTCGGACGAGGCGTTTCAATCTCGTGGACTTCGTCCATTCTCCTCGGCTCATTTCACTATTTATTCAGATGCCGATGCGGCGGCGGTCCAATCCCTCCTCACCGATTTCGAGAGGCTCTTTGAGACCTTTTCCGAAGAAGCAACTCGGCAGGGCTGGGTGGTCGAGAGTGCCGATGCGCGCCATCAGGTGGTGTACTTTCGAACACAAGAAGCATTTGAAAAGTTCGCATTGGAAATCGACGGCAGCAAGACTCCTCCTCCGGGTTACTACGCGGTAGGACGAGGCAGAAGTGTGTTCTTTGATACTCGCAATCACAGAGATGTCCTTCGCCGCGCCGAACAACTCGCGATCGCGGAAGAGCGCATTGAGCCGATGATGGAGCGAGCGAAGACATTGCACGAGCGGCATTCGACCGCTCAAGCAGAGCGCCTTCGAGGAGAAGCCCGCGCCATTCGTCTGCAGGTTGCGGCAGAGAGCGGTCGGTTGCACAGCGATGCTGAAGAAATGCTTTCCACGGTGGTGACCCACGAAGGCGCGCACCAACTCTTCTTTGAGTTGGGGATACAAACACCGAAAGCGCAATATCCAGCGTGGCTCTCGGAAGGACTCGCCTGCGCGTTCGAGTCGATCAATACCGATCGCCCCTTTGGACCCATGCGTCCGAGCGTGCGCCGTCGCGATTCATTTGAGCGAATCATTCTTGAATCGACGCCGGATCCACTGTTTCGTATTCTCGTGTTGGACACTCCTCCCACCGAAGCAAGCGCGAAGCAGCATTTTTACGATGAGTCCACAGCCTTTGTGATCTTCCTCCTCGCCGAGCGTCGCACCGAACTGTCGCAGTATCTCGCGTGGTTTCGAGGAGATGGAATGGGACTCAAGCTTGAGCCATCACAGCAACACGAGGTCTTCGTCGCCCACTTTGGAGACCCCGACGCACTCGAGCGCAGTTGGCAACGATACGAACTCGCGCAGACTCGCAATGCCACGGGATCGTCGTGGGCGAGATCGCTCGCAGGAGCGGTGATTCCAGATCAACTCGAGGTGATACGAGATGCTGCGGCTCAGCCGACTCAGCCGACTCAGCCGACTCAGTCTCCCACGCCTTGAAAGACACCGCCGCGCAGTGGAGTCGAAACGGTGGATGAGCAACGGGCCGATCGCTCAATCGAGAGTTGACCTCGCGTCTTCAGCACGACTCCGCAACCAGCGTAGGTCTCTCCGAGCGAAAGAGTGGTCGCGCCCGTGATCGTGTCATTTCCCCCTTCATCGAGCAGGATCGCCAATCCAAAGACCGCTGATCCTGCGCCGATGGACCCGCAGCTGTAATGGTCATCGCCGCACACATCGATGAGCACGCTGCATCCGCCAATGGCGGCCGCCGGGCCTTGGAGCACTCCGCCGATGTATCGATCATTGCCGCTCAGATCGACGATGCATTGATTACCCACTCGCGGTGAGGTCCATGTGTATGAATCGTCTCCGCTGGGATCGAATACACCCGCAAGTTTCGACATGTCGTAAACATTGTTGCCCGTCGAACCGACCACGACCCAGCCAAATCCATACACCTCTGCTGCGAGAAGGATGTCGCCCTGCACTGCAGCGACCAATTCGTCGGGGATTGGCATAGGCGGACCTTCGGTCAAGGACGGACTCACATCGAGCCCGATGTCAAGCAGTGCAATCGCGCGCAAGAATCCAACCGAGTCGCGCATCTCACTCTTCGTGTTGGATCGCTTGCCATCAACGACTTCCTGGGCATACTCGAGCAGTCGCGCTGCCCCGTCTGCCGTCGTTGGGTCGATCCACTCTGGCAGTGCAGTCGCGACATCAGGCCACGGACCACGCGCATAGAAATCGATCGCGTAGTACGCGGACATGCGACTCGTAATGGCAAGCGTTCCCTGATACTCAGAGTCTGGAGGCTGAATGGTCCATCGTTCGGCAAGCGTTTCAACCGTCCAGTGCAGGGGACGATTCCGAAATGAATCGCTCTCCACAAGGGTGATCTCGGCGACGGATGGTTGATTGTGCGTCGTGGCGCATCCACTCATCACAATGCACACAAGCATCAGCGTGGACGTGCGAATCAATTTCAATTGATGCATGGGATGGGACGATACGGCACCACTCTGTCGTCCAACACTCGTGGTGGGAGAGCGGTCTTAATTCAGAGTAGAATGACCCAAATGCCCAATGCACGGTCACGAGGCGCAAAGCCACATCCTTTCACTGATGAATCGCGCGGCGAGAGGCTGCAAAAGGTCATCGCTGCCGCCGGATTCTCAAGTCGCCGTGCCGCGGAAGGGCTCATCGAGTCTGGTCTGGTCGAGGTGAACGGCATCAAGGTCGAAACGCTTCCGGCGTGGGTCGATCCAGCCAAGGACGAAATTGTTGTGGACGGACGCAACATCAAGCGCGCCACTCGTCGTCTCTATGTGATGTTGTTCAAGCCAAGGGGAATCATCACGACGCTGTCCGATCCAGAAGGACGACCCACTGTGATGGACATCGTGCAGCACCCGAGTGGTCTGCGTATTTATCCAGTGGGCCGACTCGACATTGATTCGTCAGGACTTTTGCTGATGACGAATGATGGAGAACTCACGGATCGCCTGACCCATCCTCGGTATGAAATGCACAAGGGTTACGAAGTCACGGTGGCGGGATCCATCGCTGACCGAGACCTGCGCCGTATCGAGGGCGAGATTTTTCTGACCGAAAAGCGCACCGATCGCAGTGTGCGTACGCAGACAGGAGTCCTTGAACTCATCGGTCGCGATCGAGATCGCACGACCTTGTATCTCGAACTTCGTGAGGGACGCAATCGTCAGATTCGCCAACTGATGCTTGATGTTGGACATCCCGTCAAGAAACTTAGACGCGTTTCAATGGGTCCACTTCGTCTTCGCGGCGTGGCTCCAGGCGAGTGGCGCGAATTGACGAATACCGAATTGACCATGCTCAAGCGCGAGGCGATGGCTGATCCTGGAAAGATTGCCGCTCGCCGAGAGCGATCAGAAAAACAGGCTGCCACGAAGCGTCGCAGTGCGCTCGAGCAAATCGCAGTGGATCGTGAAGAGGCGGCCTACGAAGCCAAGATGCGAACGGCTGCGACCGCCGAACGAAAGACTGCCGAAGCAACGCGCCCTGCGGCGAAGGCCAGTGCGGCGAAACCAGTTCCAACAGCGCTTGCTCCATCGCGTCGTAAGTCGGCACGCACTGATGTACAAGATGTGCGCCGCGCGCGCGAACTTGAAACGAAGGGGATTGCGAAGCGCACCCTCGGTCGACCTCGCGAGATCATCTCGTGGGGCACGAAGCCTGTTCGGCCACTGCGCGATGAGCGCGTTTCACGAGACGATCGGCCGTCACGCGGTGATTCACGTCGAGGTCCGCCGCGCGGTGTGCGCGGTGATTCACGTCGAGGTCCGCCGCGCGGTCGTTGAAGCGAGGTCCTTCCTATGCCACTCTATGAATACGAATGTGTTGAAGATGGCGAAGTGATTGAACTCCTTCGCCCGATGCGCGATGCTGATGCGAAGGTGGAAGATCCAAAGCAACAGGGGCGCAACTTTACACGGCGACACTCGGTCTTCGGAGTCAATGGCGCTCCCGCAGGATCAGGCGCGTCAGGTCATGTTCATTCGGGAGGATGCTGCCCGTGTGGGAAACCAGCCTCGGGGTGCGGGCGAAACAACTGATCCCGCTCAAACCCCGCGTGTGTTCGGATCCCAAATGAATTTGTGTATCTGCAACTGCAGCCGTGCAACGAGTCGATCGGCCAGCATCCACTCGGCAAGTTGGCGCGGTGGAAGTGCCGAGTGACCGACGATGTCAGCATTCCCTGATTGCACAAACACCGGACTCAACAGGATCGCGCGGACCCGCCCCACCAATCGGTGCTCCTCGATCATCGACTTGGCAAAGTCGTAGTCGGCGCGGTTGGTGATGACAAACTTGATCTCGTCGTTGCCGTCCACCAGCGCGAGGTTGGACAAGACATTGCGATGGCTTTCGCCACTTCCCGGAGTTTTGACATCGAGAATGATTTCAACGCGCGGGTCGCACGGAGACAAATCGATCGCTCCCGAAGTTTCGGCCATGACGGTGAGTCCAAGGTCGGCGAGGCGGCGGGCGAGATCGAAGGCTGCGCGCTGGGCGAATGGTTCTCCACCGGTCAGTTCCACGAGAGGGCAACCCGTCGAGAGGACGGCGGCGACCACATCGCCTGCCAACATCGCCTTCCCCTCGCGAAATGCGTACGAGGTGTCGCAGTAGGAACAGCGCAGCGGACACCCCGCAAGGCGCACGAACACGCACGGTTCACCCGCGCGTGTGCTCTCCCCTTGAATCGAATGAAAAATCTCGTTGATCCGAATCGACAGATCGGCTCCCGAAGGAACTGGTGTCGAAGGGAATGCCGTGAAGAGGACTTGAACCTCCAAGGGATTTTACTCCCACCAGCACCTCAAGCTGGCGCGTCTGCCAATTTCGCCACCACGGCGGCGGCTCCGAGGGGTACTCGGGCGAGCGTGGGAGTATAGCGGGTGATGCTACGCGCCGTCATGGAGTGCAATCACTCAGTCGATCGCCCACACCAAAAAAAAAGGAGCTCGGCAGTAACCGAGCTCCTTGAGTCTCAAGGTCAAGAAAAACTAGTTGGTCCAGTTCGCGAGCAGCAGTCCAAGGTCCACGCCGTCCGTGGTGCCGTCACCGTTGGCGTCACCGCCCGCCGTGCCCCACCCAGCCAGCATG
>JAQBZO010000025.1 GCA_027622195.1 Planctomycetota bacterium | reverse complement strand
ACCACAAAGCGGGATATGGAAGCCGAACCATTAGAGCAGCGTGCGGCGGCAATTCGTGCCATCAAGCGATGATCCGTCTAACAACCAGTTGCAGCGGACGGTCCGCAAGCGGCCCGCCGCTGAACCGGAGCGTTCGGCCGGATAACAGGAGATCATATGAATCACATCAGACTCATCATCCTCGCTCTCACAGGGGGTGGACCGATGAGAGCGACCCGGTCGCCCGCACCATCGCCATGATGCCAGCCTTGACCGCCGGCGCGAGTGTTTCCCACGAACCGAACACCCCGGCTAGGTTAGGATCAGTAGGCTTTGTTTGAGTCTCGGTTTTCGTTCCAACTGCTCTCGCTCCGAGTGCGTTGTTGCGAAGGAGTAACGATCTATGGGTTTGATGTCAGGGAAGCGCGGACTCGTCACAGGGATCGCCAACGACCATTCGTTCGCGTATTCGATCGCCCAGAGTTTGCTCCGCGAGGGGGCGCAGTGCTGTTTCACCCACCTTCCGGGCGAGAAGATGGAGCGCCGATGCCGTGGTGCCGTCGAAAAACTTGGCGTTGCGAATCCATGGATTGTGTCCATGGACGCTGGCAGCGACGCTGACCTCGACAATGTGTTTGCTCGGCTCGGAGCAGAGTGTGGATCGATTGATTTTCTCGTCCACTCCATCGCCTTCGCCGACAAGGATTGGCTGAAAGAAGGCAAGTTCACCTCCACGCCTCGGAATGTGTACACGCAGGCGATGGATATTTCGGCATACACCTACGCCGCGATGGCGAACCGCGCTGCGGCGCTGATGCCCAATGGTGGTTCAATGGTTGCGCTTTCGTACTACGGTGCTGAGAAAGCGGTCCCCGGCTACAACGTGATGGGTGTTGCGAAGGCGGCCCTTGAAGCGACGAATCGCTACCTCGCACTCGAACTCGGACAGCGCAATATCCGAGTGAACACGATTTCCGGAGGACCACTCAAGACGTTGAGCGCGATGGCGGTGGGTGGATTCGGAGACATCCTCGACTGGGTTGAAAAGAAGGCTCCTTTGCGCCGAAATATCGCGGGAAGTGATGTCGGCGACGCGTCACTCTTCTTGCTGAGCGACCTCGCTCGCGGTGTGACGGGACAGGTGCTGTACGTGGACAACGGTTACTCGATCGTTGGACTCTGACGATCTCGCCAGGATTTCAACAGTGGATGAAATCGCCACGGTGTCGTCGCATGAAGCGCCGCGGGTGGAACCAGCGCGTCTTTGACTGCAGTCACAAAGTCGATCATTCCTGCACCAGTGAGCGCGCTGATGCAATAGTCACTTGCGAATTCTTTTGAATCGACGGATGGGCGATCCGCTTGAAGTTGGACGGAAAGCGTCTGCGCAGTCGACTGCGCGCAGGCGCGGTGACGACATGGTTGTTGTCCCGGCGCGTGGACAGCAACAATGAGGGCGGCTCTCTCGATCACTTCCTCGGCAATGCGAGAGGCCTGCGTTTCAATGGCATCGGCATCACCTCGTTCGCCTGGAAGATCAACGACCGCAGCATGGATGCCCGCGAGATCCACGATCGTCCCCACATGATCGCGCGTGGTGCCCGGGATGTTGCTCACAAGACTGACAGCGCGTCCCGCGAGCGCATTGATCAGGGTGCTTTTTCCAGCATTCGCTGGACCAGTAATGACGACGGTCGGCATCGAAACGAGCCACCGAAGTGATTGGTCGTGGTGGTCGAGGCCGTCGCTCGCTTTGGCGGATCTCCAAAGGGCAGGTTGCTTGAGCAGTTGTTCGACCGCGATGCGTCCTTGGCAATGAGAGAGTGTCTCGAGCATGCATGCTTCGACCATCTCGTTGGCCTCGGGCCAACGGCTGCGCAGTTCGACCTCACTCGCTGCCATCTCACTCTGCGTTCCACCGAGTGCAGTAAGGGCAGCAACAAATTTGTGGCGAACGGCGATGCCTCCATGCGGCGCCATCAACATCATGTTGCTGCTCGCTCGCATGAAGAGTCCATCATCGATGTCGAGGAACGATCGGTGGGCGATGGATCCGATTCGCGGGGAAGGTCGATTCGACAATGCTGTGCAGACTCGATCGAGCGTGGACGGAGTCGCCACAATGGTGATCAGTGCAATCGCGCCAGTCCCAAGACCAGAATCACACGACCAGACGAATGGATCACTCTCCATCGTCGTTCACCGTCACCGCTGCGGGTCGTGCCGGATCGGTGAACTTAGGCTGATCGTCATCGGAATCGGTGGCGGTCGCCCACGCACTGGCGATGCCTTCAAGAACGAGATCTGGCACAATGAGATTGATCAACTCATCATCTGAAAAAAGCAATTCAGCGTCTCCGCCCGTTGCGATGACGAGGGGAAACGCGCCGTAGGCAGTCGCATACCGCTCGATCACTCGCTGAACAAGCCCACGCACTCCCTCGATGACTCCAAGACGCATGGCGTCGCTCGTGTTGCGACCAAATGTGTCGGTTGGCACCGGCGTCAGAGTCGTCTTCTCGAGCGCGGCAGTGTGTTCGTGCATGGCGTTCAGTTGCATCATGACGCCAGGCGAAATCATTCCTCCCTGAAAAACACCTGCACCGTCGACGAAGTCCACGGTCACGCAGGTTCCTGCATCGACGACGACGCATGCCTGACCGAGTCGGCGAAATGCGGCGCACGAAGAAAGCAACCGATCCTGTCCTGTCTTCGATGCATCGTCGACCTGCGTCGCGATGGGAATGCCGAACTCCTCGCCAATGCGAAGGACTTCTGAAAACCCCGCCGATTGAACTGCCTTGAGAATCGCGTCACTCGCGGTGGGTGAAACGGTGGCGAGCACAAGCGGCATCGAATCGCCGTCTGCAAGCGATGTGGCCTCGGCAACGACGGCCGCTGCATTCACCGAGTCCACTCGGCGTGCTTCGACGAGCGTGCCTCCGTCAAACCGAGCGAGCGATGTGCGGGAGTTCCCGACGCTGACTGCGAGAATCGATGCCATCGCGCCATTCTACGCGGTCAGCGGTTGGACGGCGCATTTGGAGCCGATTGCTGCGACGAGGCCCGACCACATGTGTCCGATCAATTCGTTTGATCGAGGAGTGAGGACTCGTCCATCCAGTATCGAGACGGAGCGCATGATCGATCGACTTCCAGTGAAGAAGAGATCGCTTGTTCGGTTCAGTTCATCGGCATGAATCTGCCGAACGCGCACGGGGATGCCAAGCGCAACGGCCGTCTCGAGGACGAGGGTGCGCATGCATCCATGCAGAATCGGTGGATCGCCCAGCGGTGGAGTTACGAGTGCGCCATCCGCAAACATGAAACAGTTCGATGATCCTCCCTCGGCCACGCGACCATCGCGCATCAGGATCACCTCACTGGATCCAGATTCCCGTGCAGCGAGCAATGGAAGGAGTGCTCCAAGCAGCGAAATCGATTTGATCTCAAGGCGAAGCCATCGTTGATCGATCGCCGTCGATGCTTCGCACACATCGGGCATTGCTTGTGAACGAAGCAGCGCGAGCGAGTCTGTTTGAGCGGCACACGCAAAAACCGTTGGCGCAAGATTGGGTCGCGGCATATGCACGCGATCGGTATCTGCTCCGCGAGTGATCTGAAAGTAAAGACTCCAATTCGCGAGCCCATGCGATGCGGCTAGCGCGGCGTACGCCGTCGAGAGCGCGTTGGCGTGGATCGAGTCCATGTGGATCGCCGTCAGACTCTTCTTCAGTCGCCCTGTGTGGAGTTCGAGGTCGAGCGGTTGACCCTCGAAGGATCGAACCACTTCGTACACCCCGTCTCCGAAGAGGAATCCTCGGTCAAAGACGCTGATTTTTGCCTCATGGGGAGCGACAAGGTCGCCGTTCAGAAAGACCTTCACTCCGAGCGCCTCGCGCAGGCGATGGTGTCGCGTGCTGAAACCATCGCACGAATGCGGGCGGAATCCAATTCGTTGGCCCAGTATCCGTCGACTTTGATGGCACTGCCGACGATTGCTCCGTGTGCCTGTTTGAACAACTCATTCAATGTGTCCGGAGTGGATCCACTTCCGACATAGACCGGTCGATCGGATGATTGAACTGCGCGCGTCAACTCATCGACATCGACATGGTCGCCTGTTTCTCGACCGGTAATGATGAGTGCATCGGCATCGAAGAACTGCGCCGCGTGCACCCAATCCGTCATGGTCAAGTCAGCAGTGAGTGCGTGCGACGAGTGCTTCTTCCGAAGGTCGGCCCACACGCGAACATCCGATGCGCCGAGTCGAGCACGGTCGCGCATCAAGGATCCTGCGCACGCATCATGCACAATTCCTTCGTCGCTCACGGCAGAAAAAACGAATCCCTCAGCGCGAATGAAGCGGGCGCCGGTGATGTGCGCGATCGCCAGTGCTGCCGAGTTGGCGTGCGACAGAATCTGAAGTCCAACGGGAATCTGAACCGCTTCGACGACCGCTCCCACAATGCGCGTCATCGCCGCAATCGTTTCTGGTGTATCGGCGCGGCGCAAATAGGGAACATCGTGCATGTTCTCCACAATGACCGCGTCGAATCCAGCCGAGGCGAGTGTCTTCGCTTCGTGAACGGCAATGCGCACGATCTCAGAGACCGCCATCGCGTGCCTCGGAGCTCCAGGAAGGGCGCGCGCGTGCACCATTCCCACGAGCGCGTGATTCGGTCGAAAGAGTGGCGTCTTGTGCTGCGTTGGATTCATCCGCCTTCTCCAGAATCTTCAATCACTCTCGTGTGTCCCAAGAGTCGAGGGGCAGTGCGCCACACGGATGACCGCACCGTCTCTGCTAACGCTGCGTTGAGCTTTCGAACGAGATCGGATGGAAGTCCATCGCGCAGTGGAAATGCAAGGAAGGAGGATGGGATTCCGCCACCGAGGGTGCGGAATCCGCTTCGTTGAATCGCTTGGGAGGCGATGATGAGTTCCACATCGCTCAGGAACAGTCCATCGATCGCACCCGATGACAGTCGCGTCAATCCAGACTCAAGGGTTGGAGCAACTTGCACGATCGCGCCGAGGTGATTGAGTCGCTCGGCGTCGCGGTCGGAAAGGACCGCAACCAACTTTCCAGAAACATTCATTACCGAGTCGATCGATGGACGCAGTTTCACGACGGTGAACTCGGAGGCGACGATGCTGCTGATGAGTGCGACCATCAGCACGCTCGTCAGCATCCACGCCGATGCGATTAATCGTCCTACGCGGGTATACGGAACAACATCTCCGTATCCCACGGCCGAGAAAGTCACGATGGACCACCACACGCTGTGCTCCAAGCGCTTCGCGCGATTGTGTTTCGACATCGACCCATGTCGCCGCCTCTCGGCGAACACCATGAGGGATGCGACCGTGATTCCCAGAGCGGCGGCGATTCCAAGCAACACCCAGAGGTCGCTCTGCCACAACTCCTTCAGCAAGTGTGGAAGTGTGATCGAGTCTTCACTGCGCACGACAGCGCGCAGATTGCCCTGCATCAAGGGAGTCGTGAAGTTCGTCACCGCTAAAGTCTGCGGCGTCAAGTCGACCGCGTTGACGACCATGTCAAGGTGCCCAGCGGCGAGTTCGCTCGACGCAGTCTCGTCCGTGATGATCACGAATTCGTAGGGTATTTGCGCGCGCGCTGCTGCTTCTCTCCAAACTTGTGGAAGGAGTCCTTCAATCGATCCGTCCGCGCCGATGACCGAGAGGGGCGGGTTGTGGACGACTCCGACTCGAAGTGTGTCGGTCGCGGTGTGATGAGACAGAATCGTGAAATGCTCGGTCATGTGGGCGCACAGGATAGGCGGGCGCACACATCGTCTGACGACCGTAGTATGCGCCCTCGTTTATTGGGTATTCGCCTAACCCGACGCCCCAGTTCAAAGGATCACTATGCCAGTCAACGTTGCTATCAATGGATTCGGTCGCATCGGTCGCCTCGTGTATCGCATTGCGAAGGAGCGGGGGACGTTGAATGTGGTCGGAATCAACGACCTCGTTCCTGCCGACAACCTTGCGTATCTCCTTCGGTATGACTCGACGCACGGGCGCTTCGGACACGAGGTGAAGTTGACGGGCGAGACGATTCATTGCGAGGGGACGACGACGACCTGCGTCGCAGTCAAGGATCCATCTCAATTGCCGTGGAAGTCGATGGGAGTGGACTACGTCCTCGAATCGACAGGACTCTTCACCGACCGCGAGGGAGCGTCGAAGCACATCGCCGCTGGAGCGAAGCGCGTCCTGATCAGCGCACCCACCAAGAGCGATGACGTGGGCACCTTTGTGCGTGGAGTCAACTGCGGGAAATACGATCCTGCGCGCGACACGATTCTCTCGAATGCGAGTTGCACGACGAATTGCCTTGCCCCAGTGGTCAAAGTCATCCTCGAACATTGTGGTCTTGACGAAGGACTCATGACGACAGTCCACGCAGTCACTGCCACGCAGCCCACACAAGATGGCCCGAGTAAGAAGGATTGGCGCGGCGGACGCAATGCCTACATGAACATCATCCCTTCGTCCACGGGAGCAGCGAAGGCGGTTGGCCTGTGCATCCCTGAAACGAAGGGAAAACTGACTGGAATGAGTTTCCGAGTGCCCACCGCCAATGTGTCGTGCGTCGACCTCACTTTCAGAAGTTCGAAATCCACTTCGTTGGCAGCCATCAATGACGCGATGCGAGCCGCGTCGACGGGCGCACTCAAGGACATCTTGGGCTACACCGAAGATGAAGTGGTGTCGAGCGACTTCCTCTCCGATCCGAGAAGCAGCATTTTCGACGCGAAGGCGTGTATTCAACTCAACGACCGATTCTTCAAGGTCGTTGCGTGGTACGACAATGAGTATGGATACGCCAATCGATGTGTCGACATGCTTGAGATGATGGCGGCGAAAGACGGACTTCGTTAACGCCGAATCTTCCAGCGGTGAACGACTCGCCCGCCCGCAGGAGCGACGAGTGAAGCGATTCCAGCTCCGACGACGGCTCCTGCGATCTATGCGATTACAACGGGTAGAAATGTCTGCGGTGGAACCGTTGCCACAATCGCACTGACCTTGGCACGCACCGCGAGAACTCCGTCCCAATCGGTCACAGGTGCTGCATGAATAACTTTGAGTTGCTCGACCAATTCTGGATTGGGAGGGAAGATCTGATGGCGGACTGATTCAATCAGCCAGACCGTTGCGGCCAGCGCAAGAAGTCCAATGACGGGCGCGAGAAAGAAGCGGAGGAGTTGAATCATGATCGGATGACTCTTCGCGATTACGGTCCAATGCGTTCCGTTCCGGCACAGTAAGGGCGCAGCGCTTTTGGAATCACAATCGATCCATCTTGCTGTTGGTGAATCTCGAGCAGTGGAATGAGGATGCGCGGACTCGCACACACCGTGTTGTTCAGGGCAAATGGAAACTGAATTTTCCCCGCGCTATCTCGGTAGCGAAGATTCAGTCGGCGCGTTTGAAAATCATTCAGTCGGCTTGCGGAATGGGTCTCTCCCCAATCGCCTGACGGAATGCCGTCTGCGCCAATCGCACCGCGCCCGGGCATCCAACACTCCACATCAATCATGTCTTCGTTTTTTACGCCGAGATCGCCTGTGCAGCATTGGAGCAATCGGTACGGCAATTCAAGACGTTGCAAGAGCAACTCCACGAATCCCAGCATGCGAGTGTGCCACGCGCGACTCTCGCCATCATCGGCGCGGCATACGACCACTTGTTCAACCTTATCGAATTGATGGATTCGATACAGGCCGGCTGTGTCCTTGCCAGCGGCTCCTGCTTCACGACGGAAACAAGTGCTGACGGTGGTGTAGGTGATTGGCAATTGATCTTCGTTCAAGATTTCATCGGCATGAATACCCATCAGGCCAACTTCGCCAGTCCCCGTGAGAAAGAGATCATGACCCGAACCACGCTTTGACTCTTCGATGTGATACGCCTGTTCGCGGCCCGCGGGGAAAAAACCCGTGCCAATCATGCACTTCTCGTGCACGATGACTGGAACTCCCACAGGAGTGAATCCATGTTCCTCCACCATCATGTCGACGGCCATGCGTAGCACCGCTTGATGAAGGCGCATGCCCCAACCTTTCAAGATGTAATGGCGAGTGCCCGCCATCTTGACTCCACGCTCGAAGTCAGCGAGATTCATCGACTTCACAAGATCGAGGTGGGACCTGGGGGCAAATCCTCGGTTCGAGTGAAAAGTTTTTGATGGATCAAATGTCGCTGGAGCCCATCGGCGAAGTTCGACATTGTCATCACTCGATGCGCCAAGTGGAACATCCGCTGCGGGCGGTTGCGGCACCGTCACGAGCAATTGCATCCACGCTGGTTCGACCTGGCGCAGTTCGTCCTCGAGTACCGCGATCTGTTGTTTGAGCGACACGGCAAGCCCCTCCACCGATCGGAGTTCGTCCTCGAGGGCACTCCTCGCGGAACTCCCCTCGGCGGACGTCTTAATTTGTCCCTTCAACTTCCCGATTTGGGGACCGCATTCCTTCGAGACGCGGTTTTGCTCGGCGCGCTTGGTCTCCATCGCGGTCAGAATCCGCCGCCGTTCTTCGTCCAACGCCGTCAAACGGCCGAAATCCACGGTGATTCCTTTCTGCCGCGCTCCCTCTTCAAAGCGGGACGGGGTTTCGCGGAAAGCCTTGAGGTCGATCATGGTGGAGGATTCTAAGGTGTCTGAACTTCTGCGGATCCTGTATCAGATGGTCCCCCAAGGCTTCAACTGGTCAGTAGATTGCATCTTCATTTGGAAACTGTTGTTTCCTGATCTATGTTTGAATCGTCGTCTGAGGTTTTAAGCAGCGAATGGAACATTCATATATGAGCACTGCCACCACCTACACCATGGCTTCTTTTTTGTCCGCCACTCTCATCCTGTCCACGCTTTCCGTGGCCGCCCCCTTCCCAGCGGAAGAGGTTGGCGCCGACGGACACGGTTGGGCAACGCCACCCAATGCCTCGAAGCCGATCGAGCCATCATTGTCAGAACTCTATGGCGTGAAGTTCATTCCAGTTCCATCGATCACGTTGGGCGCCATTGATGTGGATGCTGCGCTGATCGAAGACGAGATGACTCCGCAGCCCGCACCGCTTCGATTCGCGATTCCCCGACCAGTCAATGTGAGTGTTGCTGATGGTCAGTGGATTGATGTTCCAGGAGGTCGACTCTGGCGTTTGGCCGTGACCGCGACCGATTCGACGTGCAATCGACTTCACCTTTCGGGACTCTCGCTCGGCGACGGAGAATCCCTCTTCCTTGTCAACACGGGTGACATTGAGCAATTCGTCGGTCCACTCACAAGCACTGGCTCATTCGAGACTGGTGAAGCGTGGGGATTGTTTGCGCAAGGACAGAGTTCGCGCATCGAGTGGTTCGTGCCTGATTTCAAAGATCGCGCAGAACTTCCATTCACATCCGTTGAGATTTCTCACGGATATCGCGATGTGTTCAGCGCCGCCATCGGTGCTGATGAGGGCGGGGTTGCCGGCAACTGCCACAACGCGCCGCTGTGCTTCCCAACGTGGGCGAATCAGAGTGCAGCAACCGTTCGTTTGGCCTTCGGTGGGGGATACCTTTGTTCGGGTCAGGTGATGGCAACGACCGCGGCGGATGCCACTCCCTATTGCTCTACGGCGAACCACTGCATCTCGACGCAAGCTGATGCGAACAGTTGCCAATATCTTTTCAACTTCCGCAACTCCTCCTGTGGAGGAGGTATTTCCGCAGGAACAACGGTTACCGGCGGCAACCTGACGGACACATGGTCGACGAGCGACTGCACGCTCATGATGATTCGTGCAGAGATTCCCGCAACGACCTACTTTGTCGGATGGCTGACGACGACTGCCGCGAACGCGGCGGCGAGTACTTGTCTGCACCATCCAGGCGGAGCGGCGCAGGCGATTAGTTTCGGCACGAAGATCAGCAATCCGATTTGCGGATCGACGAGCTATTGGACCGGCATGAGTTGGACCAATGGAATCACGGAGCCTGGTTCCTCAGGATCGGGGATCTATCGCAATAGTGATCAAAAGTTGTACGGCGTGTTGACCTGCGGTTCGAGTTCATGCCAGAACCCTGGAGGAGACGATGGCTACGGTCGATGGGATGCAGCAGTCTCTGCAACGGGCGGCAATTTTGCTGCATTCCTCGCTGCGGGATCCGACGACGCCCAAGAACCGAACGACACCTGCACTGCACCGAGGGCGATCGTTCCTGGAACTCCGCTCACTGGTCTGGTTTGCAAGAGCACCGATCCCGACTTCTACTCGTTCACAGTTCCTTCGGGATCCACGGCCACGATGTCGCTCACCTTCATCGACGCGAACGGTGACATCGATGCCGAGTTGTTCACCACATGCGGAGCGACTGCGGTGGCTTCTGCACTTGGAAACGCGAACAACGAGAATTTCACTTGGACGAATACGGGTGCCGCAACGACCGCAGTGTTGCGCGTTTTCCTCTTCACGGATACGCGCAACGAGTACTCGATGACCGTGTCCGTCTCCACTCCTCCAGATCCTCCACCAGCGAACAATGAATGCGCCGGTGCGGTTGTACTCCCTCTTGGATCGACCACCGTCACCACGGCGTTGGCAACCAACAGCGCGATTGCGTTGGCAACAACGTGCATCGATGGCGGAACGACCGTCATGTACAAAGATGTGTGGTATCGATTGACGGCACCATTCACGGGCACGATGACCGTGTCGACTTGCAATGGTTCAGCTTTCGATTCACGCCTCGCGGTGTACCCAACCACGTGTCCAACAGCGTCGACGCAGAGCATTGCATGCGACGATGACACGACGGGATGTTCAGGCGGATCCACCTCAGTCACGTGGAATGTGACAGTCGGCACTCAGTATCTCGTTCGCTTAGGTGGAAAAACCTCCATGGCATCGGGATTCGCGACGCTCACTGTCACCGGTGTTCCCGCTGCGCCACCATGCCCTGAAGACCTCAACGGTGATGGCACTGTGGACGGCGCTGACCTCGCACTGATGCTCAACTACTGGGGATCAGCAGCAGGCGATGTGAACGGAAGCGGAACGACCGACGGCACCGACTTGGGAATACTGCTCTCAGGCTGGGGTGCTTGCTGACGATGATCCCTGGGCGGTAGTGTCGGTCGAGTAGACCGGTGCTTCCGCCCAGCGGAGTTTTCGCTGCAAAATCGGCCAGAAATGCGCATCGGGATTCGCGACGAATTGCACTCCCTTTTCGTGCCCGCGCACATGGATCTCGTCTCCATCGGCGACTTTGCTGAATGAGTTGCCATCGACCACCACGGTTGATCCTGCATTTGCTTTCAAGACGGTGACGCGGACATCCGCGTTGCCAGTCAAGACGATGGGACGGAAACTCAACGAGTGCGGCGCGATGGGCGTCACGAGCAAAACATCGGCATCGGGATGGACAATCGGACCGCCCGCGCTGATGTTGTAGGCGGTTGAACCGAGAGCAGTCGAAAAAATCAATCCATCGCCACGGAAGACTGGTCCCGCTTCGCCATCAATCGTGAGGCGCAGTTGAAGCATCGTGAAGGGCGCGCCCGCGGTAATGACGCAATCATTCACGGTGATGCCATCACTTCGCGCTGCATTCGATGGGCTCGTCATTCCGACGGCGAGGACGGAACGGCGCTGAAGAATCGGCGCGTCTCCAAAGACCATGGGCGCGTGGATCGCGAGTCCATCGACTGTGAAGTTGGTCAAAAACCCGAGTCGTCCAGCATTGACACCGACGACAGGCGTGTTCGTGGCGTGGGCTCGGCGTGCTTGTGCAAGCAGTGTTCCGTCCCCACCGATGCTGACGACACGATCGACCCGAATCCCTTCAGGAATCGGACTCTCATCGGCAGGCCACTCCGCAACGAGGGTGGCGTGCCTCTCCACAATCTCACGCACCGTTTTCAGTGCTTCGCGGGCACCTTCTCGATGGGGATCACATGCAATGGCAACGCGGCAACGACTCATGCGACTAATCCCTTCGTCAAGCGCATAAACGCAGTTTCAAGGTCGACTCGCTCTTCAGAAAAATATCGAATGCGAAAACCGTTCGCGACGAGGCGAGCATTCAGTTCACTCGTCGCCAACTCAGCCTTCTCGTTGATTTGAACATCCAGTCGGATCAAGTCATCTTGTCGGGTGAGTTCAATGGTGCGCACGGCAGGGAGTGCTCGAAGCAATTGCGCCGCCTCTTGTGGTCGTTCGTCCACGATGATGTGAACTCTTCGTCCGATGGAGGTGCGTGCCATGATTTCTCGCATGGGTCCAGAAAAGACCAGTTTTCCTTGCTCCACGATGCCGATATCGGTGCACAGTTCAGCAAGTTCGAAGAGGATGTGACTCGAGATCACAATGGTCTTTCCCATGCGGCGCAGTTCTTTCAGCAACTCGCGCATTTCAATGCGAGCTCTCGGATCGAGTCCGCTACTGGGCTCATCGAGCAACAATACCTTTGGGTCGTGGAGCAGGACTCGCGCCACGCTCAGCCTCTGCTGCATACCTCGACTGAGAGCATTCACCTCGGTGTCGCGCTTGTGCGCAAGGTCGGTGAGTTGAAGGACTTCTTGCACTTGCGTCGCACGTGTCGCGCCGTGGAGTCCATAGCAGCTCGCAAAAAACTCGAGATACTCGCAAACAAGCATGTCGTCATACGAGCCCATGAAGTCGGGGACATATCCAATGAGCGGTCGGATGAGATGATTCTGATAGCCAATCACCTTGCCATCAATGCGCGCTTCGCCCCAAGTGGGCTTGAGAAGTGTCGCCAAAATCTTGATGGTGGTGGTCTTTCCTGCGCCGTTGGGACCGATGAATCCAAAGCAACTCCCAGCCTCAATCGAGAGATTGAGATTATCGAGCGCGGCGAGTTCGCCGTACTTTTTCGTCAGGTTGATCGTTTCAATCATCGGCATGGAAGACTCGCGTGTTCTCGATGCAACTCACTCCGCACGACCAGTGGCCAGAGGAGCCAACCAATCAGCATCCTGATTCAGTGGGATGATAGTCCGCACCAACGTCATTCCATCCGCAATCGGGGTGACCCCATCGATCGAGAGTCGCAGTGGGAGAGGCCCACGAACGGTGCCCCAAATGATGATGCACGACGTCATCGCATGATCGCTGAGATCGAGCCAATGCGCATCAGACCGCGAGCAGTGTACGGAGCGAAACTCGGGTTGGTCTGTGGATTCAATGAAATAGCGCGGGGGGGTGAGGAGTGAGTAGAGGGTGGATGCTCCGATGCGCATGCTCGGTGTCATCGTGGACTGTCCCATGTCAAATGCCGAGAGATCGCGGATTCTCTTGATCCAAGCGTCGTCGATTTGTGTTGAAAGGGGATTCTGCGCGCTTTCGAATGGTCCAAGATCCACACCGCCGATGATCGATCCAAGGTCAAGCGGTTCATCCTTCAACCACGTCGAACGGATCCGCATTGTCCCGCGAAGGGCGATCACTCCAGAGGGACTTCGCACTGGTGGATTGCCAACCAATCGCGCGGGCATCGCACGCACTGTGGTCATCATCAAGATGTGAACATCTTCGAGTGGAGCAGGAAAGGAATGCTCGATCACACCTGACAAGACTGCATAAAGAGATCGTCCCGCGCGAACCTCGCAGTTCACCGATGAACCCTCGGCGACACGCACGAGCGATCCCCAGCCATCGGGCGGAGCTCCTGCGTGATCGAATGAAAGTAGCGTTGCCGTGGCGCGCGCTGGAACGGTGGTCGATGACCACGACGAAATGGGTTGCACCACCGTCTGCGGATCGGGGAATCCAGAGCCAGTGGAACGAGGACTCGTCCATCCCGCGATGTAATCTCCTCCCGCGGCATCATCGAGGACGACACGAGTTCGATTGTATCCAGGGAGATACGCGCCCATCCATCCGCGAATGTGAATCGGGAGTGGTTCTCCTGCGGTTGGAACATGATCGGGCTGCAACACTTGATCGATCACCGACCAATGTTGCACTCGAAGTTGGGATAAACGACTCCAGAGACTCAGTGTCCATGCTCCTGCACCAAAGACGATGGCGACGAGCGTGTACGCCACCCATGAATGGCGCTCGAGGCCGCGAGATCGAAGTCCGTAGTACGAGACGAGGACCGCCACGACCCAATAGGAAACAAAGGCGAGAAACGCCCACAAAATGCTCGTCACCGCTTCGCCGCGAAGTCCGATCGACTCATCAACAAGATCTCCGAGCACATCGATTGCCGAACCATCTCCTCGAACCAGTCGGCGAGGATTCGTCGCGGCGAGCGAGGCGTACTCCTGCGGTGATGGTGTGTCGCATCGCATGCCAAGAATGGGATTCCAGAAGACATCGGCTTGTGGAAATGCACCAGCTTGCAGCGCGCGTCTCGACAACGCATCGGCATCGATCCCGAGAATAGAAATGATGCCAGTTCCCCAATTGCGCCGAACGGCCCAGATCGCGCCATCGAGTGTGTCTTTGGCCGGCATCGCGATGCCACTCTTGGAAGCGTGCGGAGTAGCCATTGCACAAAGCGGTCGAAAGGCACGATCGAGAGTGGATGGGTCAAATGTCCAAAGATCAGTCGATGCCGAAGGATTCAGCAAATGATTCGAGAGGGACAAGGTCGAGACGAATGTTGAAACGGCCACTGCGCGTTGGCGCACACTTCCAGTACGTGGAAGAATGGACCCCATCGCATGTGTTGGAGCGGTGCCAAGATCCCATGGATTTCCTGCGGATGGAAGGACGATGACCAAGTGTCCGCCGCGCCCAATCCAACTGAGGACTGCTTCAGCCTGCGATGCCGAAAGTGACTGCGGCGTGGCACTCGTCCAGACGAGTGTGCCGAATGTGTCGAGTCCCCACCATCGATCGGGCATTCCTTCTGGTTCGATCCCCATCACGACGCGGAGTTCACCGTTCTCACTCGGAACAACTTGAAAACCAGAAGGGATGTTGGAGTACGCATCCAACCCCATTCGTCCACTGCCGATCACACCGATGAGGTCAGTGGTGCTGTCGACCGCTTGGGAAGGTTGTTGTGCAGAATTGGGAGTGAATCGAACGCGTCCCAGTTCTTCGACTCGTGCACCATTCTCGATGCGCCAGAGTCGAAGGGTCGACACAAACCCTTGCGCTTCGACTGCAGTCCGAGCCGGAGGCACCACGCCGTAGACCCATGCTCGAACAGGACGGCCCGGCTCGAAGATGACAGGACGCGACATTTCGACGCGGTCGCCATCTCCGTTGGGAAGTTCCCACGAAATCTCTCCATCGGTCGGAGCCGCCACATCTGTTTGCGCGCGCACCAGAATGCCGCACAATCCACCGCTTCGAATTGTGGATCCCACACCAAACCGTTCGACTGCAAGGGATGTGTCCGCCTTCGCGCGCGGCGCCACCATGACTACCAGCGCAAAGAGGATGAACGCAATGAGTCGCGTGCACATCATGCGTGCAGTCGCCCAAACGCGCTGAGCATGGCAGCGTGACTTCGCGCACCATTGACGAAGCATCGCACTTCAAACTTTTCATTGGGAGAGTGAACGCGATCATCGTCGAGTCCGAATCCAACGAGCAGCGTGTCCATGCCGAGAATCGAACCGATCATGCCAGCCGCGGGAATGCTGCCTCCAGATCCCACGCGCAGAGCGGGGCGACCGAAGACGGATTGAAGTCCCGATTCAGCGGCGTTGAGCCAACGACTTTCTTCACGAACACAAATCGCATTATTGCATCCGTGGCTGTGCCATTCCAATCGACATCCCTCAGGCAGTCGCGATGAGATGTACTCAATGAGCGATTTCTCGATGGACACCGCTTGTTGCCCCGGTACGAGTCGACACGAAATCTTTGCGTTCGCGAATGCACCGATCACCGTTTTTGCGCCCGGCCCTGTGTATCCGCCAGACATGCCGTTGATCTCGACGGTAGGACGTGCCCACACTCGCTCGAGTAGCGAGAACCCATTTTCGCCATATCCCTTTGAAAGTCCGATGTCTCCGAGCAATTCACCTTCCATATCGGGGAGGGCGCTCCAGCTCTTGAGCGTTTCGTCGGATGGCATCGTGAGTCCATCGTAAAAACCAGGAATGGTGACCCGACGATCGGTGTCATGCATGGACGCAATGATTCCAGCGAGCACATCGCACGGATTGGGCACCGCTCCGCCGTACATTCCAGAATGCAAATCGCGCGTTGGTCCATGAATTGTGACATCGACATAGACCAGTCCGCGCAGTCGAGTCGTGATGGCAGGAGTCTCGATGTCCCACATTCCCGTATCAGAAATCATGCAGAAGTCAGCCTTGAGTTCTTGTGCATTCTCTCGAAGAAATGGCTCAAGACTTGGACTTCCAGATTCTTCTTCTCCTTCCAAGAAGACGGTGACCGCGCAGGGCAACGCTCCATGAGTCGAGCGCCACGCGCGGCAGGCTTCCAAGAATGTCATGACCTGTCCCTTGTCATCCACCGCACCGCGCGCGACGATTCGGTCGCCGTGCGCTCCCTTCAGAATCTGCGGATCGAATGGTGGAGAGGTCCAAAGTTCGAGTGGATCAGCAGGTTGAACGTCGTAGTGTCCGTAAAAAAGCATCCGAGGAGCATCTGGTGATGGACCATCCGCCGTGGCGACAACCATGGGATGTCCCTTGGTGACGCGCACCGCAGCATTGAAACCTATCGAACGCAAATCGGCAGTGACCCACTCCGCGGCGGCACGCACATCGGCTGCATGTTTTGGGTCGGTGCTAATGCTTGGAATGCGAAGGAAATCACACAAGCGAGCGAGGGCCTCACTGCGATTGGATTCGAGGCAACGAAGGACTGGATCGAGTTCGAATGACATGCGGACAAGTTTACGCGCTGACCATGGCAGCGAACTGGCACAGGCGAGGAGTCGCCATTACAGTAACGCGCAGGAGCACCGCATATGGAACAGCATCAACGCGTCACAGTGGATTCGGTCGATTGGCACCAACTCATTCGGTTTCCAGCGATTCTGTCGAGTGTGGCTGCGGCGATGCGCGGAAGTCGACTCTTGGTCGGGCTCGTCACCATGCTGGTCGTTGTGACAGGAGGACGAGTCTGGGACGCCTTCGCGCCAGCCCGTCTTTCGGCATTCGGTCTCACCGCGGGACCGATGAGCGACATGATGCTCGAGTCAAGTCAGCACACAGTGCGTGGTGTGCTCATCCCCCTTGTGACCAGTCAAGCATGGCCAAGCCATATCAGTCCCGAAACAGTTACGGCGAATCAGGGGATGGACATTCTCACCGCAGCGATGAGGAGTGGGCACTCAGATTTGAACGCCGAGGAATACTCCCGAGCGATGGCGATTCTCGATGCAGCTCGTCCGCGCGGCACCTACGAATCGCTCCATGATCAGGTCGCACTCACGACGAGTGAGCTCCTTCAACATGTGTTTGCACTTCAGTTCGCCGATGTCACCGAGAGCGCATGGACACTCCTCGTTCGAATCCCCGAGAGTTGTTGGCATGCTTCTCGCTTGTTTACTGCTGTGTTTGGCTTGTTTTCACTCGTGGTCATCGGTTCTGGCGCGGGCATCATTGCACGACTTGCCGCATTCGATCTTGCTGGTGGACCCCAGCCATCGCTGCAATCGGCGTGTCGTTTTGTTCAACTTCGGCGGAGACATTTTCTCTTTGCACCATTGACTCCCGCATTGGTGGCGCTCCTTCTTTGGATTCTCGCTGCGGCTCCCGCGCTGCTCATGAGGGTCCCAGGACTGGACATCCTCGCCGCGCTCTGGGTCGCACTCGCCATCCCCATCGCTCTCCTCGCATGCATCGTGATTGGAGTGCTGACCCTCGGCGCGCCACTTCTCGCACCATCAATTGCGTGCGACAACTGCGATGGAACTGAAGCCGTTCAACGATCAGGTTCGTATCTCATCGCGCGTCCTGTCCACGCGCTCTGCTACGCCATCGCAGGACTCTTGACCTTCGCGCTTGGAATGTTGCTCGTTGAATTCTCCCTTTCATGGGCGTTCAACTCCGTCATCAGTCTCAACGGATGGATCGGCAACCCGGAGATCGCGCAGGTCGCAGGAACAATGGAACCGCTCCATCCCATGCAATCGGTTTTTGCATTCGTCCCCGGATTCACTGCCAACCTTTCAGCCACCATCCTCCTCGTCTGGAAGTCAGCGATGGCGATGGTGATCGCTGGATACGCGTTCGCGCTCCTGTGGACCATTAGCACTCGGATCTACATCTTGCTTCGAAACGCAGCAGATGGTGAACCAATGGATGAAATCGCGCGAGACGATTGATCGTCTGCGCAACAACACCTTGATTTCGCCGTTTTAGATCTTCCCGACGCCGCTGCCGCCGAACTCTCCGATGCCTCCCTTGAGGCCACTCTTCGAGGCGAATTTCGCCATCAACTTGCGAAGTTCTGGATCGTCGCCGCGTGCAGCAACAGGGGCTTCGTCCCGATCGTTTCCACGACCGCGTCCGCGACCACCGCCGCCACCACCGCCGCGACCACCG
>JAQBZO010000024.1 GCA_027622195.1 Planctomycetota bacterium | reverse complement strand
CGAGGCTTTGCTTCGTTCACGGTGAGTGCACGACCATCGAACTCCTTGCCATTGAGACCTTCGATCGCGGCCTTCGCCTCGGTGTCGTTGTCCATGGTCACGAAGCCGAAGCCACGTGCACGGCCAGTCTCACGATCCATTGCGATGTGTGCATCGGCAACGGCGCCAAATGATTCAAAATAAGCCTTGAGGCCTTCGTTCGAGCTATTAAAGCTCAGGTTTCCAACGTAGATTCGCACGAGAGATATCTCCAGAACCATCCAAGGTCGGGGCTCCGGAGGCACGCGCCAGTCGGGTCAAAAACGCCGCGATCCAGTAACAGTTCAACGGGGGAATGGTACACGGGTTCGATCTCCATTCCGAAAATACCATCATTCCCGCAGAAAATGGGCAATAACTCATTTTGATGGAGCGTCTGGCCTCGCCGTCAGTTGTAGAGTGGTTTGATGCTGCGTTGGGCCTTACTTCTGATCCAACTGGTTGCGCTTGCCGCGCTCTGGGCATTCGCTGTGTGGCTCTATCCCAAGCTTCCAGAGCAGTTTCCAATCCATTTTGACGGGACAGGGACTCCAGATCGGTGGACCACGACGACCCCGCGGTCGTGGTTTCTCTTGAGTTTCATCGGCACGGCGGTGCAGATTCTGCTCGCCACCATCGCATTCGCTCTCCCTTGGATGGCGCGAAATCATCCACAAATTGTCAACGTGCCGCAGAAGGAGAAGTTCATTCAGTTGGATGCGAACGCTCGCCAAAGAGCGGTCGAACCATCTTCCCTCTTACTCCTGATCGTGGGAGTTTTGATCAATGCGCTCTTCGCGTGGATTCAGTGGGGGACCTACCAAGTTGCGATCGGGACAACGCCAACACTCGGACTGGTCAGTCTCCTCGTTGTGCTTCCGCTGATTCTGATCGGCGTCCTTTGGTGTCACATGCGCACGCGCACAGCCATTCTGTTGGAGTGGGTGGCGACTAGAGCGGTTGGATGAACATGGATGTGTCTGTCCCATGTGTTTCAAAGTTGTTTCTGAACACCCATGTGCTCACGAGTTTTCTTGACGGCAGCATCGGCCCCTTCAAGGTCACTCAGACGATGGATGTCCAGCCGTCGTTGCCTTGAGAGTCGCACTCTTTGAAACAATGAACGATTTTCCTCGGTAGTCCACCTCGATCGTGTCACCATCGACGAAGAGTCCTTCGAGGATGCGCGCGGCGATCAGGTTTTCAATGCGCTGCTGAATGACTCGCTTGAGTGGACGCGCGCCGAATTGTCTGTCGTAACCCTCTTGGACGACCGCTGCGACGGCCGCCTCGGTGGTCGAAAGGCGAAGATGACGCTCATGGAGACGCGCCTCAAGATTCTTGAGTTGGATGCGCACAATGTCGGCGGTGTGTTCGCGTGAGAGGGCGTGAAACACAATCGTTTCATCAATGCGATTCAAGAGTTCTGGGCGTATGTGCTTCTTCAGGAGTGACCTTACTTTCGCGGCGATGATCTCCTCCGCCTCGGCGGCATCGGTCATTTCGAGAATGACACTCGATCCGATGTTGCTGGTGAGCACAATGATCGTGTTACTGAAGTCGACCGTTCTTCCTTGTCCGTCTGTGAGTCTTCCATCATCGAGCATCTGCAAGAGCACATTGCTGACATCGGGGTGCGCCTTTTCAAACTCATCGAAGAGGACAACACAGTAGGGGCGTCGGCGCACCGCTTCAGTGAGGCGTCCACCCTCTTCATATCCGACATATCCAGGAGGAGCACCGATGAGTCGAGCGACCGAGTGTTGCTCCATGAACTCACTCATGTCGATTCGAACGATCGCCTCTTCGCTATCAAAGAGCAGGGCACCGAGTGCCTTGCACAACTCGGTCTTACCAACGCCAGTGGGTCCTAGGAAGAGGAATGAGCCGATGGGGCGGTGTGCTTCACCGAGTCCCGCTCGACTTCGACGCACCGCTTCCGAGACGGCAGTAATGGCTTCATCTTGGCCCACCACCCGCTTGTGGAGAGCTGATTCGAGTCCGAGCAGTTTTTCCCGTTCGCTTTCGATGAGACGCGAAACCGAGATGCCAGTCCATTTCGCAACCACGTCGGCAATGGCCTCTGGGTCGACCTCTTCCTTGACGAGTGCCTTGCCCGATGCGTGATGTGTCGCAATCGCCGCCTCAGCTTGTTTGAGGCGCGCATCGAGTTCACGCAACTCGCCGTACTGAATGCGCGCGGCACGATCGAGTTCGCCGCGACGTTGTGCCTGTTCAAGTTCGGTGTGCTTCGCATCGATCGATCTCTTGGTCTCCTTGATCGCGTCAAGATCCTTCTTTTCAAGTTGCCACTGAGCAGAGAGTGCCCGGTTGCGTTCTTGATTCTGAGCAAGTTCTCGCTCGATCTCGACGAGTCGCTTCCGACTGGCATCATCCTTCTCGAGATGCAGCGCCGTCTGCTCAATCTCAAGTTGAAGGATGTCGCGTCGAAGCGCGTCGAGTTCGGTGGGCATCGAATCGTTTTCGATTCTTAGTCGGCTCGACGCTTCATCGACAAGATCAATCGCCTTGTCAGGCAAGAATCGATCGGCGACATATCTGTGGCTCAGGGTGGCCGCAGCGATGAGTGCTGCGTCTTGAATTCGCACACCGTGGTGCGCTTCGTACCGTCCTTTCAATCCACGAAGAATCGCGATCGTGTCTTCAATGTTGGGTTCTCCGACAAAGACGGGTTGGAAACGCCGTTCGAATGCGGCGTCTTTTTCAACATGCTTGCGATACTCGTTGAGTGTGGTGGCTCCAATGCATCGAACCTCTCCCCGTGCCAACATCGGCTTCAGCAGATTGCCCGCGCCTGTGGATCCCTCAGTTTGCCCTGCATTCACAATCGTGTGGAGTTCGTCGATGAAGAGAATAATGCGTCCCTCACTCGCAGCCACTTCGCGCAAGACGGCTTTGAGTCGCTCTTCGAACTCGCCGCGAAACTTTGCTCCTGCGAGCAGCGCACCGACATCGAGTGAAAGGATTCTTGATTCACGCATCGACTCTGGACAATCGCCGCTCACGATGCGCTGCGCGAGTCCTTCGGCAACAGCCGTTTTGCCAACGCCCGGCTCGCCGATGAGGACAGGATTGTTCTTAGTTCGTCGCGAGAGGACCTGCATGCATCTTCGGATTTCCTCGTCACGACCGATGACGGGGTCGAGTTTGCCGCACGCCGCGCGTTCGGTGAGGTCGATGGAGTATTTCTTGAGCGCCTCAAGCGAACTCTCGGCATTGGGGTCCTGCACGCTTGACACTCCAGAACTCTTTCGAATCTCATTCACCGATCGTTTGACCTTTGATGCATCGATGCCCAGCGTGCTGAGAACCTCTTTCGCGCTCGAGACTGTTTCAGCAAGTGCCATGAGCAGATGCTCGCTCGACACGTAGCCATCTTTCATCGCTGCTGCGTCCCGCTCCGCTTGTCCAAACACTTCGAGAAGTTCTCGTCCCACATTCGCCGTTTGACCAGTGCTCGTTGGAAGTCGCCGCATCTCAGCTTCGATGACCGAAGCGACGCGCGTTGGATCGATCCCGATCTTCGCGAGTGCGGCACCAGCGGGACTGTTCTTCTCTGCAAGCAATGCGCTCAACAGATGGATGGGCGCGATCTCGGTGTGCCGATCGCGAATCGCGCGTGACTGCGCATCGGCGATGGCTTGTTGTGCAACGGTGGTGAACTTCTCGAGTCGCATGATCCTCGTGATAGTGCAAACCCCGTACCAATGTGATGGAACGAGGATTCGACGGCGAGAATGACTATCGAGGACGAGGAGAGCACCATTCCACCAACCATTCGAGACAATCCACGAGCCGAGGCGATGGACGATGGAAGTACTTCTGCCCGTCGATCAGGACGACTGGACTCTCTGAAATGGACCGATGCGTTGGACCATCGGAGGGATCCGCAGCGGAGAGAATGCCGCCGCTCGCTCGAACAGCGGGAAGTTCGCTCCACCACGGCTGATCGGTGAGCGTTGACAGAGCGGCGCGTGTGCTCTCGACAGAAAAACCGCACGGCGCAATGATGATTCCAGTCGGAGCCGACGCCACGATTTCGTCGGCTGCGACGACGCGACTCGGGGTGCCCGCGGACGAAAGCGATGCCGTTCCTCCAGCGAGTGTGATGAGTTCTGGAATCCACTGTCCTCCGGCGCGTGGGGGATCGATCCCTCCGAGAAAGAGGACTTTGGGGCCATCGATGAATGGAGTGACTCGGTCAAGCGCGGTCCATGCTCGATCGCGCAGTGTGGTCATCGCAGCACACGCTGCAGCGTCGCGGTCCACGATGTGACCGACACGAAGGAGATCATCGAATACATCCCACAGACTCGTCGGATTGAGCGAGAGGATTCTTGGAGGCGGATTCATCGTTGCCGCAATGGCTCGCACGGTGTCGAGTGGAACACACCCGACATCACATCCATCGTGAGTCAGAATGACATCGGGGTTGAGTGCGCGAATGGCGTCGCCATCACACTCGTGACCTTGTCCTACGAGCAAGTGTTCTCCGCCGATGGCGCAGAGTAATTCAGTTGCAGATGGAACGAGGCTGACAACGCGCATGAATCATCACCATCGTGGGCGCAGTCGGCTGATGGAGAAAACTGGGGATCCTAGATTTGAACTAGGACAAACGGAATCAGAATCCGTTGTGCTACCGTTACACCAATCCCCAATAGGGTCGCTCATTCTATATGGAAGCAATCCGCCACGCCAGACCTCGATCGTGTTCTCTGCGCGCACTCTTGTGTGTTGGCGGCGCGCTCCATTTGCTTTGCACGGGATGCGTTTACAAACCACTCCCGATCGTGGTGATCGACTCGGCGCAAGGAGGTGGTTTGTCGGGCGCACTCATCGCGTCCGATGCCGTGCACTGGTTTTCAATCCTTCCTGATCATTGGAATCCAGAGTCCACCGATGCGGACGGATGCGCCACCTTGACGTTGAGGAGTGAGCGCACACAGGTCGCAGTCCTGCGCGAAGGGTATGAGCCGCGGACATTCGTCGTGGTGCCTGGTGGAGCAAAGCCTCTCGCATTGGAGCCCATTCCACAGGTTGACGCGCCTCCCATCGAACGCGCCGAAGTGGATTCGTCGGTTGTTGACTTTGAATCGCTCGATTCGAAACATCAACTCCTCATCCCACTGACGCGATGCCGCCGTGAGCCTGTGACGATCCAAGTGATGAGTCCCAGTGGACATCCTCTTGAAGCGGTCGAAATCCTCGCGAGCAGTTTTCTGTACTTACCCATGATCGGCATTGAGCCCAAGTGGGGAAGACTTCCTCTGGAGGTCTGTCGAACAGACTCGGCAGGACGCGCCGAGATCCACTGGACAAGTGGTTTTGAAAACCGCGCGTGTATCAGGGCGAAGGGGATGCAAGAGATTCGCATCGCGCTGCGTGATCCGGCGACCTCTTCCGCGCAGGAGGGCGTGGACACGGTGCGGGTGCAACTCGCTCCCCTCGAGTCTCGGCGCATTCGATTTCGAGTCCTCGACGCCAAGTCCCGCAAACCCGTTGGCGGTGCCGTCGTGACGGCGGATGAGGCGCGGGATGGACTTCCGCCCAGTGAGGACTGCTTCAAGGTCGAGAGCCAATCGGACGGAATCACTCCAGAAGTGCTTCTGCAAGGCCCAAACCCCGTGCGGTTGAGTGTGCATGCGTTGGGGTACCGCGTCGGACTTCTCTCTCCATCCACCAGTCTCTATGAAGACGGCGAGACGATCACGATTTGGCTCTCGAAGGGCAAAGACGCTTGGGGATTCGTCAAAGTTGGACGCAAGGCGGCTGGGAGGAATTGACCCCGGCGCGATCGAACAGGTCCAATGCCTTTCGGACTGAGATTTGCTCGCGGCACATTCCTCTTCTACTCTTCATGTGTGACTACAACTGAGCAGCGCAATCTTGGCAGTGATACAACGACCGATTCGATTCGAGTCGAGGTGCGACCCGAGTACCTGCCCACCTATTCTGATCCAGAGGGTTGTCGCTACATCTTTGCGTATCGAGTGCGCGTGACCAACGGCAGTACCGAGCGTATCACGCTTTTAAGTCGACACTGGACCATTGTGGATGCGAATGGAGAGCGTCACGAAGTGAAGGGACGCGGCGTTGTCGGTCAAACGCCGCTCATCGATCCAGGATGTATCTTTGAGTACGCGAGTTTTTGTCCGATTCCAACAGCATGGGGCACGATGGAAGGTTCGTATCACTTCGACCGTCCTGACGCGGAACCACTGCATGCCAAGGTGGGACGGTTCTTTCTCGTTGCGCCGACGCCGTGATGGTCTCCATGCATTCCTCCTCCCACGCATCTCCAAGACCACTCACCGTCGCCATCATCGGCGCGACTGGAGCGGTTGGCAAAGAGATGATTGCCGTCCTCGAGGACCGAGTGTTTCCACTGGGCACACTGCGACCTATGGCGAGCAGACGTTCTGCAGGACAAGTGGTCCAGTGTCAGGGACGCTCATGGTTCGTGGAAGAGCTTCCGCCATCCGAAGCGATGACGCAGGGATTGTTCGATGGCATCGACGTGGTTCTTCTCGCTGTGAGCAAAGATCTCGCGCAAGTGGTCGCTCCACTCGCAGTGCGCGCAGGATCCATCGTCGTCGATAATTCGAGTGCCTTTCGCATGGACCCATCCACGCCGCTCGTCGTTCCAGAAGTGAATGGAGATTTGCTCGATGCAATTCGGACGACGCGTCGCGCCGGCGAAGGGTGTTTGATCGCCAACCCAAACTGCTCCACGATTCTCGCGCTGGTGGCGGTGACTCCGATTCACCGACTCGCGCGCGTGACGCGCATGGTGGTGTCGACCTACCAAGCTGCGAGTGGCGCTGGTATCGATGGGATGAACGAACTCGAATCGCAAGCGCACTCCTTTTCGCGTGGAGAACCTTGGACGACTTCGTTCTTTGGTCGCCCGTCTCTCTTCAATGTGTTCAGTCACGACAGCGCGGTCGGTGCCGACGGAGCGAATGAAGAAGAGCGCAAGTTGCTCCTTGAGACGCAGCGCATTTGGAACGACTCGACGGTTGGCGTGTCGGCGACATGCGTCCGCGTGCCCGTGTTGCGTGCGCACAGCGAGTCCATCAATCTCACACTCGAGAGACCAACGACCGAATCAGCGATTCGGCTCGCGCTCGAAAACGCGCTTGGAGTCGAACTTGTCGACGACCGCGCCGCGAATCGATTTCCAGAACCGCGGCTCGCGAGTGGACGCGACAATGTTCTCGTTGGACGGATCCGAATGGATTCAAGTCAACCCGAGGGTCGAGGGGTCAGCCTCTTTCTCGCAGGAGATCAACTGCGAAAGGGTGCGGCGCTCAACGCAGTGCAAATTGTCGAGCGATTGGTCTCGACGACTCAAGAGGCAGGCGGCGCCAAGAGCACCTTGAGCGCATTGCCTGGATCGGGTTGTCGGCACAAGTGCTCGCCAACGAGCGCGATGTGAATCCCGTGATCACGAAGTCTCTTCAAGTCCTCGCCTGAGTGGACTCCACTCTCGGCGACGAGGACGCTCGTGTCATCAATGACTTCTGCCATACGCATGCAGTGGGTTAAGTCCACTTTCATCGTCTTGAGGTTTCTGTTGTTGATGCCGAGGAGCGAGTATCCCGAGTGCGGAAATCCAATGTATGGATGTGCACGGTAGAGATTCTTCATGTCATGCACTTCAAGAAGAACGGTCATGCCCAACTCGATGGCGAGTATTTGAAAGTCAACGATTTGAGATTCAGTCAAACACTCTGCGATGAGCAGTATGGCATCGGCACCGTTCGCGCGTGACTCATACACCTGATACTCATCAATGATGAAGTCCTTGCGAAGCACGGGAAGGGGGACGGCATCGCGAATCTGATGGATGAACTCTAACCGTCCACCAAATCCAACCTCATCGGTGAGACACGAAATCGCCGAGGCACCGTTTGAGTGGTAGGCGCGCGCGATCGCCACCGGATCGAATGGATCTCGAATCACGCCCGCTGAAGGACTCTTCCCCTTGACCTCGGCGATGATGCGAGTTGTGCTCTTATTGCCGTGCGCCACGACCGCTTGGAAGAAATTACGGGGGCGGCCGAGCTCGGAAATCCGCTCGCGAAGCAATTCCAAAGGAACCGTTTGAAGGGCCGCATCGACCTCAATCCGTTTTCGCGCAAGGATGGACTGGAGAAGGTTCGCCATGCTCAACCGCTTGTTGTGGGGAGGAAGCGTAACAGCGACGAGTAAAGTGCGACCGTGTACGACATTGGTCTCTGGTTTCAATTCCATGGAGTGTTGCTCCTCATTTCGCTTCCACTGCTTTGGTGGGTGAAACCCCACTTGCATTGGCGCGGCGTGGCGTGGCCATTCACGGGCGGTCAAGGGGTCGCGGTCTTTCTCGCGCTCATGGTCGCTCCAGCGTTTGGCGTTTGGCTGGTCGACGGATCCGTTGCACTCTTCTCGAGTGAGACGGCACCGCATGTCGACGACGCTCGGATGTTGGGCGCCATCGCATCTCAACTTGTTGCGGCGTGGTGGTTGCTTCGACTTCGCGCATCGCGACTCTCGAAAGAACCCGACCCTCGCATCGAGAAACCAGCACTCTCGGCGACGAGGGCAGCACTGGTGGGCGCAGTCGCGATCGCCTTGATCTGGCCGAGTTTGCAAGTCGCTGGAGGATTGTTCGGGTGGCTTCAACAGTACTGGTCTGGCGAACAGGTTCCCTTTCTCGGTCACGACGAACTCGAGCGAATGATTTCCGGACCGAAGGATGGATGGTTCATTGCGTCCGCCCTCTACGCCATCATTGCTGGTCCGCTCGCAGAAGAGATCGTGTGGAGAGGATCGTGCCAGCAGGCGATGCATGGACTGGGAGTCGGCGCAACATCGGCCGTGGTTTTAACAGCGGGGCTCTTCGCCTTGGCGCACTGGCCAGTCCTCGCCGTTGGGGCTGAGTGGAGCGGTTTCTGTCTCCTCTTCTTGCTCGGTCTTGCGCTTGGTGCCGTCACCGAACGCACGGGCTCTCTCGTGGCATCATTCGTCATGCACGTGATCTTCAACGCAGCGAATCTCGCGATGGCGTTGACGGTGAGTGCGGATACGATCCCCTCCCCATGACGGCGCAATTGGTCTCGAGTTCAAAACCGCGCATCCTGACGGGTGACACGCCCACGGGCAGTTTGCACCTCGGACATTGGGTGGGCAGTGTGAAGCGGCGCGTTGAATTGCAAGACTCGCACGAGTGTTATTTTCTCCTTGCCAACATGCACGCGTTCACCACGCGCAGCGAAGATCCGCTGGGGATTCGGCGAGACACGATTGAAATTGTGCGCGACTACCTCGCGATGGGGATTGATCCCAACAAGGCTGCTATTTTCTTGCAGAGCGAAGTGCCCGCGATTGCCGAGTTGACATTTCTCTTCGCCATGTTGCTTCCATTCAATAGAGTGATGCGCAATCCAACGCTCAAGACAGAATTGGAATTGAAGGGACTTAGCGAGAAGTTCTCATTTGGCTTTCCTCTCTACGCGGTTGGACAGACCGCCGACATCTTGTCGTTTCGTCCAGTCGGAGTGCCGGTGGGCGAGGATCAGGTGCCGCACCTTGAACTGACTCGCGAAGTGGCTCGAAGATTCAACCAGATGTACTGCTCTGTTCCGACCGATGCAGAGGACGAGGATCACGAGAAACTCGGAGGAGTCTTCCCAGTGCCCCGCGCCGATGTCGGCAGGGTGGGACGGCTCGTCGGCATCGATGGCAAGAACAAGATGTCGAAGAGCCTTGGGAATGCGATTTTCATCAGCGATTCTCCGAAGGAAGTTCAGAAAAAAGTCAACAAGATTTTCACGGGGCGACAGAGCGCGACAGAGCCAGGCGATACGTCGAACGCACTCTTTCAGTTCGTCGACTGTTTCATCGCGGACGAAGCGAGGGTGGCTGAGCTGAAGGATCGATACAGCCGAGGAGACAACATCGGCGATGGACACATCAAGGCCGAACTGAGTGAGGCAATCAATGCGCTGTTGACTCCGATGCGAGAACGGCGCGCACAGTTCGAGGGGCGTGATGACCTCATCGTCGACATCGTGCACGATGGCACCGCGCGCGCGAATCGATTGACTGAACAGACACTCCTTCGCGCGAAGGATGCGGTAGGACTGAAGTTCTGGCCTCGCACGCTGGCGATGTAGTTCAGGCGGTGCCGAGTCGAGAGCCTGTTCTGGGAAATCGGCATCGGGCGCACTTCGTTCGCCTTCTGTTGCAGTCTCAGTATGCTTCGAACCGATTCAATCAAGGCGACATGAGTTCCACTTCCGACTGCTGCCCATTCATGGACCGAGGCGACCCGCGCTGCGCCCAGAATTTGACATTGGGAGGACTCGAAGAGGCATTCTCGGTGTGTGTTTCAGGCTGGAATGCGTGCGCACATTTTCACCGCATCAGCATGGAGCAGACCTTCCGAGACAAAATCGCATCGTCCGATCCGACCGCGCAGCCTTGGTATGAAACTCGACAGCAGGTCACCGTGGGTGGCACTTCCGCAACGCAAGACTCGGTCGCAAAGCATGGACGCACCAGTGTTCAGCGCGCCACAGGTTGAGTTTCTGTCCTACTGCCGCATCGAGTGCGGACTCGCCGAGTCCACTCTTGAGGCGTACGGACGAGACATTCGCGATTTTTGTAATCACATGACGGCGCGCGGGAATGCTGGCGTGGCGACCGTGCGGTTGGTCGATATCGCTGAGCATGTGCAGTGGTTGTCCCGCGAGCGAAAACTTGAGGCGACCACGATTGCTCGACACCTCGCATCAGTTCGCGTGTTGTTCAGGTGGATGCACGCCATGGGGCGAATACCGAACGATCCCGCTCGGCTCGTCGAGCGTCCAATGAAGTGGCAGCGCGTACCCGATGCGATGACTCCGGGACAAATGAAGAAACTGGTCGAGAGCCCATCACCCGATCACGGAGACCTGTGGTTGCGCGACCGAGCGATTCTCGAACTGATGTACGCCGCAGGACTTCGAGCAAGCGAAGTGTGCACGACCAAGTTGAATGACTTCAGCGAAGTGCTCGGTTGCGTGACGGTCATCGGCAAAGGCAACAAGCAGCGCATTGTGCCGATTGGAGTTCCATCCATTCAGTGGCTCAAGAGGTGGATTGCCGAGTCGCGGCCACTGTTCGCTGAGCGGGGACGAGGAGCGGATCGGCATCGATTGTTTCTTTCACACTCGGGCCGACCTCTCGAGCGTGTCGCGTTGTGGCAGATCATTCGGCGCTGTGCCCTTCGCGCTGGAATGGATCACATTCATCCGCACAAACTGCGCCACTCGTTCGCCACCCACCTCGTGATGGGAGGGGCAGACTTGCGACTTGTTCAAGAGTTGCTCGGTCACGCCAATGTCACGACGACGCAGGTGTACACCCACGTGGATCAATCGAACCTGCATGAGGTGATTGCGCAGTTTCACCCACGCGCTCGACTAGGGAAGCAACAGTCTCAGAACCCTGCGAACGGGTAAGTGCACGCTGCGCGAGCGCGCGGCTGCGGCTGCGGCAAATGGAGATGAAGGCTGGATGAGAGAACGAGGAGATTCATCAGGAGTGGCGGTCCTGGGACAGAGTCGCTTCTTTCTAATCTGCTCCTTGGTCGTCCCAAGTTAAATCATGGAGAGGTGAAACAGAAAGGTCGAGTCCATGGGGCGGATTCAGCGCAATGCCGCCGTGCGTTGCATTCCCCACCACCAGTTGTGTGGCGAGACGAACGGCTTCGACCATGCTTGACGCACTCGCGCGACCTGTGCCCGCGATGCCAAATGCGGTGCCGTGGTCTGGACTGGTGCGGACAAACGGAAGTCCGATCGTGACATTCACAGCGTGTTCCCAGTCGAGCAACTTGATCGGAATGAGCCCCTGATCGTGATACATGGCAACGACAAGATCCCACTTTCCGGCAGCGGCTTCTACAAAAAGTGAGTCGGCGGAGAGTGGCCCGTGGGCATCAATGCCCTGTGATCTCGCCATGTCAATCGCGGGTCGGATAATGCGACCTTCTTCGTCTCCAAAGAGTCCATGCTCGCCCGCGTGTGGATTGAGCCCGCACACAGCAATGCGAGGATTCTTCTTGCCCATCATCCGACAGAGTTGCGCGCCAAGGTCAATCGGCGTGTACACCGAACCGATCGTCAAGAGGTCTCGCAGAGCCATGAGAGGAACATGAGTCGTCGCGAGGGCCACTTTGAGTTTGGGAGAGACGAATGCCATCGTGTGATGGCGCACTCTCGCTCGAAAAGCGAGCAACTCAGTATGTCCTGGCCATCGATATCCAGCGAGTGCCCACGACTCTTTACAGATTGGTGCGGTGACGATGGCGTCCACTCGTCGCGGATCGCCTTGCGAACGCATCGCATCGGCGATCGCCTCTTCGACGAAAAGTTTGCTCGCAAGTCCTCCCGCACGCGATGGCATCGGGTGCTTCTCACTCATCGCGTCGGGTGCTTCGAAGTCCAACACAACAGGATCCGTATCGAGCGGCCCACGCGCTCGGTTGCTCTTGGCACTCACTCGAAACCAGAGTGGCGAGATGCCGCACCGTTCCGCGGCGAGTTGGAGTACATAGTTCTGGCCATACACCACAATCCGCGCAACCTTGCGCAGTTCAGGATCAGCGATCGCGCGAGCCACGACTTCGGGACCAACGCCCAGTGGATCTCCCATGGTGAGCGCGATGATGGGTCGTGGGTCAGTGGTCGCCACGATCAGTCCTTGACGGCGATGGTGCTGCTCGGCTCGGTGAGCAGTTCATAGACGAAGGCGACATCGGCTGCATGCATGCGAATGCAACCCATCGACGCCATGGCTCCGATGCTCGATGGATCCACTGTGCCGTGGATTCCATATCCGATGAAGTTCTTGGTGTTGTCATCGTGCCCTTGTAATCCAATCCAGTGGTCGCCGATTGGATTCTTTGGATTCGATGACTCGAAGAACTCTCCTGTTCGCGGATTGCGCCACTCTGGATCGACCAACTTGCTGTTCTTGCGCACCCTGAAGACTCCGATGGGAGTGCTGTTGAGTTCGCCGAGTCCAATCGGAAACGACGCGATGATCGCGCGCTCCTTGCCGTTGTCCAGAAAGACATCCATGCGAAATGTGTTCTTGTGAACGACGGCATGAAATGTCCCTTGCGGAACTTTCAACGTTTGCCCAGCCGTAATCCTGCGTTCGTCCTTGATGCCGTTGAGGCGTTGCAGCAGTCTCCAGTCGCCGTCGAGTTTTGCGTCACGAGCTATTTTCGCGAGGGTGTCTCCCTTGCGAATCGCAAACGTGGTCATGAGCGGATCGCGTGGATCGGCGACAGGAGCAAAAAACAATTGCCGATTGGTGGTGGCGATGCCGTCGATTGCGGTGGCGAGCACGCTTCCCGAGAGTTGTCCAGACTCAACGGCCTGTGTGAGCACGCGCCGCGCCTCCACTGGATCTGTTGGAATCTGCGCGAGTGCTCGGTCGACCTGTCCAGCATTGGTCGTTTGGGTTGGAGGTGCAGCTGGCGCAACGGGTGCCACTTGGGCTACTGGCGCGATCGGCGCTGTTTCGGGTGCTGCTTTCGTCACCGCCTTCACTGGTTGCGCGGGAGCGACCGGTTGCGTCTTGGGAGCAGGGGTGGGCGCGACCGCGCGCTTCACCTGGTCAACCGCCGCGCTCGAAGTGGAAGGAATCCGATCAAGCCATCCTCTGTAATAAGCAAAAACTGCGACGCCTGTGATCAACAGCACCACAATGATGATGAGTTTCCACGGCAGTCCATTCGACCGCCGAGGACTGAGATTGGTCATCATTCGCTTGTTGCGTCCCGATCGAACTGTTTGACTCTCGAGTGCCATCATGCGCACATTACGCGATCGACATTGAAGCGCACACGGCAGAATTGCAGGTGATGGTCCTTGAAGGGGTGGCGACGAGGTGAACCTTTTGATCGTGATCCTCTGCGGGAACACGCGCCACAATTTGATGGTCGAATGCGACACCAAGACGCACCGTTGTCGGATTCAACATGGCGAGCAGTCTGTCGAAGTGACCGCCGCCTCGGCCGAGGCGATTTCCAGCCGAATCGAATGCGCGTCCAGGAATAACCGCGATCGAGATTTCGCACGGACTCGTTTCGAGACCTTCGGGGGAGAGCACACCGAGCGCGTCGGGTGTCCATCGGCTTCGCTGCTCGTCGGCAAACGACTCGACGAGAATCGGCGGGGCATCCTTGGAGATCATTCGAGGATAAAAAACCCTGTGCCCACGCGCCTGAAGGGACAGACGAAGCGAGCTCAAATCCGGCTCATCCCAAAGAGCCGAAAAAAGAAGGACTCCACCGGCAGAATTTCGATGGTTTTTGCTGGACAATAGTCCAATAACACGTTCGCAGACACTATCTCCCGTGTTTCTTGCCTCCAACACCGAGAGCGTGCCAAAACACACTCGCATGCGCTGCCTCAGAACCCGCTTCGATTGCTCCGCGGCGGTCAGAGTTTCTGTGCTCCTTTTGGTCACTTCATTACCTCAATCGGTCGAATAGATGCCCTGTCAGCACGAACGGACCCGACGATGTACAAGTAAGCGTTTGAGTTGGCTGTTCGGACACTGCGGAGAATCTTCTATGTGCGGCATTGTGGCGTATATCGGCAATCGCGAAGCGGCCCCCATCCTTCTGGAGGGGCTCAAACGTCTCGAGTATCGGGGATACGACAGCGCGGGCGTTGCGATTCTTGATGGCGGCATGAAAATTGCGCGAACGGTCGGACGTGTCGCCAAACTTGAACAGCGCATCGAAGAACTCGGCGGATACAACGGCACACTCGGGATCGCCCACACGCGTTGGGCAACGCACGGCGCGGTCACCGAACGCAACGCGCATCCGCACCGCGACGACGAGAAACTCGGTCACGGGATCACGGTCATTCACAACGGAATCATCGAGAACCATACGGCACTTCGGACGTGGCTCACCTCACACGGACACCTCTTCAAGAGTGAGACCGACACCGAAGTCCTCGCTCACCTCATCGGTCATCTGTATGAGGGAGATCTCCTCGCCGCGGTTCAAAAGGCTCTTCGACAGGTCACGGGTGCCTACGCCATTGCGGTCATATGTCCAGCAGAAAAGAACACGCTCGTCGTGGCGCGCAAGGGATCGCCGCTCATCGTGGGCGTTGGTGACGACGAGTACGTTGTGGCGAGCGATGGAAGTGCGATCGTGGCTCACACGCGCCAAGCATTCATGCTTGCTGATGGTTGCATCGCCAAACTCTCTCGCGAAAGTTTCAATACCGTCACGCTCGATGATGTCCCAGTCACCCCCGAAGTGCGCGAACTCGACATCGATCTTGCACAGATTGAACTCTCTGGTTTCGATCACTACATGCTCAAGGAGATTCATGAGCAGCCTGATGCGCTGCGCACCACGCTGCGAGGGCGGGTGGATTCGTCTACTGGCGAAATCGTCTTGGGAGGACTCGCTGGGTTCGAGCGCGAACTCAAGCGAGTGCGTCGCATCGTGCTGATGGGACAAGGCACAGCACTCCACGCCTGCATGGTCGGACGAATGATGTTCGAAGAGCTCGCCAAGATTCACTCCGAACATGATTTCGCGAGTGAGTTTCGTTATCGCAATCCCATCGTCGAGGAAGGCACCCTCACGATCTTTGTCAGCCAGAGTGGAGAAACCGCCGATTCCATCGCAGCGCTCCACGAGGCCAAACGACGCGGCGCGATGACGCTCGGCTTCGTGAATGTCGTGGGAAGCAGCATCTCTCGAGAAACGGATGCTGGTGTGTACTTGCGAGTGGGTCCCGAAATTGGCGTCGCGAGTACCAAGGCATTTACAGGACAGGTCATGGTCGCTGCAATGGTCGCGCTCTGGATGGGTCGTCGTCGCTACCTCAGTACGGAAACGGTCACCAACTATTTGCGCGCGCTCGAGAGTGTTCCATCAGCGATTGAGAGAACGCTGCAACTCGGAGATCACATCAAGCAAGCGACATCCCGCTATGTTGACCGAGAAAACTGGCTGTTTTTGGGTCGTGGCGTGAACTACCCCGTCGCACTTGAGGGCGCACTCAAGCTCAAAGAGATTTCGTACATCCACGCCGAGGGAATGCCCGCCGCTGAGATGAAGCATGGTCCCATTGCTCTTATTGACGAGGGAATGCCCGTCGTGTTTATCGCGACGCGGAATAGTCAATACGAGAAGGTGCTTTCGAACATCGAAGAGGTTCGCAGTCGTGGAGGCCATGTCATTGCCGTGGCGACCGAGGGCGACGATCATGTCGCGTCACTCGCCAAGGAGACATTCTTTGTCCCCGATCTTCCAGAGCCACTTCAGCCGTTGGTCACCGTCGTCCCGCTTCAACTGCTCGCGTATCACGCCGCAGTCATGCGTGGGAAGGATGTCGACAAGCCGCGAAATCTCGCGAAGAGCGTGACCGTCGAGTAACCCGCTGATGGTGGTTCATTCCTTCGGAGGAAGGAAATCGTCAGCAGACATCATCCGAGCCTCTTCGCGCGTTAGCACCATGCGACCTGGATCACCCATGGGCATACCGTCAACATCGCCTCAAGAAGGTCGTGGGGGACTCTTGGACTCGCCCATCTTTGCCACGATGGGAAGGAGGAGGATCCCAGGCAATCCAATCGCAATGGACACCCAAAAAAAGCCATTCCAACCAAGAGATTCGACGACAAATCCGCCTGGTGAAGCGGCGAGGGACGCCGCCCCAAACATGAGTCCCGTGAAGAGCGCGTACTGGGTTGCACTCACGCGAGAGTCGCAGAGCGACATGAGGTACGCCACGAAGACGCTTGCGACGAGTCCGTTGCAAAAGTTTTCGATGGCGACCGCGGCGATGAACACCTCGATGTTGTGCCCTGCAGAGTGAAGCCAGAGGTATCCAGCGTTGCTCGCCGCTTGGAGGACTCCAAAGAGGAGCAGGCACCGCGCCACGCCGAGTCGACCGATGAGTGCTCCTCCCATGAGTGCGCCAATGATCGTGACGACTGCGCCGCCAAACTGTCGCAGCAATCCGATTTCATCTTTGGTGAAGTGAACCTCGTTCATCAAGAAGGGCATGACCATCCGCGATGGAAAGAGGTCTGGCAATCGGTACACGAGGACAAATATCACCAGTGCGATTGTGCGCCATCCGAATCGTTCCCACAAGTTTGTGAATGGAAGTGAGACACTGGCGCGGATGGTCTGCGGTGGGCGCGTTGCGCTGCGCATCGGCTCGCTTGCGAAGAGTGTTGCAATGAGTGGCATCACAAGGACGAACGCCACCAATGCGTAACTCGCTGCCCATCCAATTCGGTCAGGCAAGAGTAAGACTGCTGCCCCCGCGATCACGACCGCTCCTCGCCATCCCACTACATACAAACTCGCGCCGCGTCCCAAGGACTTCTCATCCACACTGTCAGCGCGAAATGCATCGACCACGATGTCGAGTGTTGCCGAGGCAACGGCCAGCAATAGTGCGACAATCGATGCCCACAGCAGGGTGGACTGGAGGGTTCCATTGTTGCTGAGGGTCTCGACGGCCATCGATGTTGCGGGGAGTGCGGCTGAAAGTGTGAGAGCACACAGCCCGCACGAGAGGAGCAGAAACACGAGCCATCCGCGTCGTCGTCCCAGAGCACTCGCGAATGGAGATCGCAGCGCGTCGAGCAGTGGCGCCCATAAAAACTTCATCCCATACGGCAAAGTAATGAGCGAAAAAAGTCCGATCGTCTTGATGTCAATCTTGATATCGGCGAGCCACGCAGAGATCGCATCGTTGACAAGGAGGTAAGGAACTCCTGAAGCGAGCCCGAGCGCCGCTACGGCAGTCAATGTTGCGTTGGTCGTGATGCCTTGAGAGGACTTCGCGCGCATGGTGTCACGCTAACCGCGCAGGATTCGCGGTGCCAGCCGCCCAACTCGCCCTGCTAGACTCTCTCTCTCAATCAAGATCGAAGTGTTGATCTTGTCCACCGCAATTCTTTAGGAGCATGAGACCGATGGCTGGCACGAATACTTTGGAGTTCACGGATGACAATTTTGACAAAGAAGTCTTGCAGAGCACGACGCCAGTTCTCGTCGACTTCTGGGCTGAGTGGTGCGCGCCATGCCGAATGATTGGTCCAACGATTGATGCGGTGGCCGATGCCACGATTGGCAAGGCGAAGGTCGGCAAAGTGAATGTCGATCACGCGCGCAATGTCGCAGTGAAGTACGGCATCATGAGCATTCCAACCCTTCTCGTGTTTAAGGACGGGAAAATGACACAGAAATTCGTGGGCGCGAATGTCAACAAGGATCAACTCGTCGGCGCGCTCGCCTGAACGAAACAGAACAGCATGAGTTCAACAAAAAACCCCAGTCGAAACTGGGGTTTTTCATTGGTTGGTTGATCCGAGATTAGCGTCGTCGACGCGCGACGAGACAAGCAACTCCGAGCAGGGCGAGTGCACTAGGTGCTGGCACTGCGCTGCCGCTGATGATGATATTGTCGATGCGATTGGTTCCGGTAGAAGCCCCTGTCACCAGCGAACGGAACTGGAAGAGAACCGT
>JAQBZO010000043.1 GCA_027622195.1 Planctomycetota bacterium | reverse complement strand
ATGCAATCGAAGCGCGCGGGGAACTGGCAGGTCTGATCCTCCGCGACGACAGCGAGTCAGTCGCCGAACTCGTAAGCGCAAGCCCTGTTCATTCGTGGCTTGAACGGTTGCGCAGCGAGCACCCGATCACCGAAACTGAACTGTATGAGTTGACGAAGGCCATTGATCATGCATGGTGCGTTCACGCGACGCGCAGTTTCATCCTTGGCCGAGTCGATGAGGACTTTCACTCGCTCCTTTCTCTGGCTTCGTTCTCTTTGCAATCTCGCGCATCCCAATTGAATGGAGTCGCCGCAAAGTGGATTCGCGAACAAGCCGCCCTGATCGAGTTGCCTCCCAATGCGCCTGCGCTAGCGATTTGGAGTCGTTGCATTCTGCCGAGCATCGCGCTCCTCCGCTGGTTGGACTCGTGGCTGCACGGCGACGCGGAGCAAGATCTTGAGCACGATGAAGATGCCTCACCAGTGCTCGCTCGGCTCTACGAACTTCGCGATGCTGCATGCTCCCCTTTGCTCGCGGCAGCCGCTTTGGATGAACCATCCGATCCGCGCATCGCGCGCTGGAGCGCTCCTGATGGTTCGTATGGTCGCGCGCTCTTGCCGACATGCGGCGAGTTTCATCAGAGCGAAGACAAACATCTGCACATCTCATTGTTCAAGCCGGATGGACTGTCACTCCACATGGATCTCGATGGTCGTGAGGCGTTCCTTGGAGATCTCAGTTGCACAATTCGCGATGGCATTGCGATGTTTGACTTGTCCACTCCTGGTGATGTCGGTGAAGTATTCCCCGAGGCACTTGTCATCGATGGCATTCAGTGGACACTGAGTTTGGAATGATGGTGTCATGAAAACACGACAGAGCCTCTTTGATGTTGACTCCCTCGTGAATCGCCTCGGGTCATTGGCGGCCCTCTGGCTGACTGATTCGGTGTTGGAAGAATGGTGTCAAACCTCGGGCGCCGTGCATGAGACCACGACCGAGAGTGCAGAGTTGTTCAGCACGACGCCCGGCAGCACCGTGATCTTGTTGGCTCGAACCAAGACGCAAAAAACCGTTGCCTTGCGTGATGCATTTGTGCTGCCTGTCCGCTGGTGTCGATCGGATCTCGATGTGGAGTCGAAGTCGAAGACCTCTCCTGCACCAATAGAACTGAGGCGAATTGCGGACCTCGTCAAGCTCACCCTCACGGATCCGGCGAAACCTTCACCCGCTCAAGAGTTTGAATTGCGGATTGATCGGGCGGACGTACGCCTCACTGGTCTCTCACTCGCATTTGGATCCGCCTTTGTTCCGCTTGCTGCGGCGCTCCTGATGGCGACTGAGGGGACACCAAACGCAACACACATCATGAGCACGGGCGCATGGGATTCAGGTCGTGGCTTGCTTCCCGTGGATGGAGTCGCTGCCAAGACCAGTGAAGCCGCGCGACTCGGAGCTCAGCAATTCCACGTTCCTTCTCCCAATGTCGAGGAAGCGGTGTTCGCGATGACTTCATCTTTGAGTGCGATGGAGGTTTGCCCCCTCCTTCGTGACGGAAGTACGCCTCACGATGCGCGCTCGATTCGAGGTGCCATCGCCGCACTACTGAGCGCGCTCGATGTTTCGCCCAGTCGATCGGACTCCTTGCGCGCACGGATGGGGTGGTTCAACCGATCGCGCTCCCGCCGCGGTCATCGGCACGATTCCTACTACGCGGAGCACATCGCAGAGGACCTCGCGGCTGAACTTCGTTCGGGTTGGGAGGAGGAACACAAGCGTGCCTTTCCAATCCAACCTGGCAAAGCAACGCTCGTGATGAACTCGACAGGTGCCACTCCGATTCTGATTCGGACGATCGAAGTGTTTCGTCCCAAACGAGTCATCACGCTGTGGATTCCATCGACACAGGGAGAGCAGTTCGCCAATGCGTTCCGCCACCTGCTGCAACATCTCTCTTGGAAACAAGCCAAAGTCGAACTACGAAGAGTTGATGTTGAGTCAGCCGAGGGATACAGACTCGCCCTCAGTGACCTCCTCGACAACGACGATGGTCTTGTCTGCGACCTCTCTGGCGGACTTGCAGACTCAAAGTTGCGGCTCAGTCATTGGGCTCACGCGCGAGGAGTCCAACGATGGGTGTGTTGCGTGGGCAACTACGGACAAACAAATCAGGCACAAGTTGGTGACGACATCCTCATCCTGATGGACGATTGAACGACATCATCAACTTTGATCAAACCACGATGCCAAATCCAGTCTTTACCGGTCTTTCAGAATCTGCTTCCGCTCTTCGCATGGCGATCATCAGCACACTCGTCGATCCACCTGTGTTCGGTCTCGCAAGTATGGTCGGGAGTTCTCCTCAGACATCGATTCTCGCAGCGGAGGCGCTGCGACCGACGCACCTACTCTTGCTTTCGACAGAAGGTGTGGGCACTTCTGTCGCGACGATTCGCGAATGGTTTGATGCTGCTGATCGCGGATGGGTTTCGCCATCGATCACCGTTGCCGTGTGCGATCCGATCGATCCGAACAGTATGAGCAGCGCGCTGGCGGATTGGCGCAGGTCGCTCAGTTTGGCCAGTCCTGCCAGTGCTGCCAGTGCTGCCAGTCCAACCACATCGATGTCACCGCGCCGACTCGTTCTCGACGCCACAGGCGGCAAGAAAAGTATGAGTGTTGCAGCTGGCATGATTGCAATGGCTCAGTTGCTCGAAGTTGTTTACATTGACTCCCAGTTCGACCCTGCAACGCGTCGGCCGCGAGTGGGATCAGAACGCCTTGTGCGGATTCCGCATGTCACAATCGAGTGAGAGTTGGACGACCAACACACAAACGGATTCGACTCGGAACGCTGGGACGACGGATCATTCCCGCTTGGCGGTAGGAATGTGCTCTCATGAGGGCACTTTTTCACCGCTAACTCGGTCCTGGACATCGCGCGAGGCTCACTCTGGACTGGACTTGATCAGGGTTGAACCCACGACTTCGAGAAACCTAGCGATTACCCCTTGCGCTCGGGACGTGACTCGATATTCTTCTCGTGCATCTA
>JAQBZO010000023.1 GCA_027622195.1 Planctomycetota bacterium | reverse complement strand
TCTGTTCCGCAGAACCCACCCAATTCCCCCCGCTCTCGCGCCGTCGGACTTTCACCTGAACTTCTCCTCCGCGCTTAACCGTGTTAGGCAGCGCCATGTCACCCTAGTTATGGATGAGAAAGTGTATTTGCACCCGCTTAACGCTCGTTGGCGGACTCGCACCTTCAGACCCGGTGAAGATTTCAATGGCAACCGTATCAGCGCCCACAAACCCAACCACTGGCTGGTAAACGTAAGTCGCAACCCAGTTGGTTGTCGCGTCACGACGGATTTCGCTGATGCCGTAATGCTTGGCCTGCGTTGCGATCCTAGCGCCATCTTCGTCTCCACCGACAGTTGGGTACTGATACATCTCGGCGCCTGTCAATGAGACGCTAATGGTCTCGAATGGACTTGCATTTCGGCAAGCCTGCAGGTGGACAACGAGAAAGAGCAGAGTCCCGCCGGCGATCATTCTCCGAAGACGAAAGTCAGTCATATGGGAACCTCTCGGCTAACGACGGTGGGGACTAGAAGCCAGATCAGGATCCTGTCCTCACCCTAATTGAGCACCTTGGAACTCTAGATGAAGCCCACTTTGGACGCTGCCTAACGACAGAGGTGAGCGACCGATTTTGTGAGCTTCCTATTCATAGGTTCGATCTGTCAACTTTCGGATCGCATCTCTCTGCCTCTCTTTCGACGTAGTGGTGCGAAGATATGCAATGCCAAATGCCAGCAAAATGGGCACCGCGACCGCCATCGGAATCCAATTGACGGGAATGATTCCTTGCCGACACATGTCAATTGCCAGGAGAGCCACAATCCCGAGCGTCCAATACACGAGATATCGAATGACAGTCTTGTTCGCTTTGGCGCGACGCTCCTTCGCAGTCGGATCTACTTTGGGGTCTTGAGGCGCCAGTTGAAGCGAATGTTTGCGATCACCTAGCCGCCGGAGCGATCTCTCCATTGTCAAAACGCGCCAATCAGTGGCTTAGATGGATCGCTTGGTTCGTCGCGTACTCAAATCACAATTCCGTTCGGGGCGGTGAACGTTTCGTCGACAATATCGCCTGTGTTTCTTGTATTTGAGGGTTCAAATACAAGCACCTCGGCTTCAGTCTCTGCCATCGTCCGATGCTCGACGCCGCGAGGTACCACACACAATTCTCCAGCGTCTAGCTCAACGATCTGATCGCGGAATTCAACGATCATCGATCCATTCCAAACCAGAAACATTTCATCCTCGTTCGCGTGAACGTGCCAGGGAAAGGTGCCACAAAACTTCACGAGTTTTACTTCTTGTCCATTCAGCGATGCCACAACTTTAGGACGCCAATGTTCATTGATCAATGCAAACTTGGATCGCAAGGATACCTTTGTCATCAAGAATTCCATTATCGACGAACGACCCGAATCAGTTGCCGGGCTGGCTCGTTTGACAGGGGTACTCTGGAAGACCGGAAGACCGTAAGACTGGAAGGTCGTAATGCCGGCTCGGTCAACTGCATCCGTTCGTTAGGCCCGGAAGTTCCTGTGGCTGTAACAGCTACCTCCACGCCTCAGCAATGGGCTGCCACCCATCCTTTGTTTGTACTCCACGCAGCGTAGGTACTTCTGAAACCAAGCGATTGAACCTCTTACCAGAGATCGCGTCAAGAACTCATTTTCCTGCGCGTCCTTCGCCATAGCGACTATCGAACCTTGCGATCGCCGCGGCGGTGTCTGAAAGCCCAAAACCACTACAAAAAAAGTGCTTTTCGCTTGTTTCCTCGGACTTTCAGCAACGCACGCGGTTGGATTCGAACCAACGACATTCGGTTTCGAAGACCGATGCTCTATCCAGCTGAGCTACGCATGCAGGAATGGGAAAGGTATCAGATGATGAAAGGACAGCGGCCGATCACCCGCCAGTGATCGGCCGCGCACTCCAGGAACTGCTCCTCCCGCCAGAGGAACGAACTCCTTCGACTTTATGAGCCCGCGTAAGCGAACTCTGGGGTTGGTTTGCATCCATCGATGCGTCCATCGCCGTCTTCATCCAGTTCAGTGCCCCACTCGATTTCGCACGAGTCGAGGATTCCATTGCCGTTGCAGTCGCTGCGCCATCCACGACGGACTTCGACAGCGTCGATGATTCCATTGCCGTTGCAATCGGCATCGCATCCATCGGGAACCATGTTGCCATCGGTGTCTGCAGCGGTTCCGAGGGCGATCTCCTCGAGGTCATCGACACCATTGCGATTGCAGTCGGCGAAGCATGCGTTACTGAAGATGGTGTCGCCCATGACGACGGTCTTCGATGTTGCGTGTGGAGCATCGGATCCGCAGATGGTGCTTCCGATGAGTTGTGCAGTGCCGTTCGCACTCGCGATCGTCCAACCCTCATTGGCAACATTGCCTGCGAATGAGCAGCGGATGAATTGTCCTGAGCCCGAAGCGAGATAGGCCGCTCCACCAGCGTCGATCGCACGGTTGCGATTGATCACGCAGTCGGTGGCGCGGATTTCTCCGGAGTCGCTGTAGATGCCGCCGCCATACGCTCCATTGCGCGTGGCGTTGCGATCAAACACGGTGTTTGAGAAAGTTGCGGTTCCAGCGCGGTTGTAGAACGCGCCGCCGAAGGTGTTCGACACATTGCCTTCGAATTGGCAATCCAAGAAGACTGGATCTCCACCTTCATTGGATGCGCCCGCTCCTGCGAACGAACCAGTGTTGTCTCGGAAAATGCAGTTCGTGAACGACGCAGCTCCACCCATGTGTCGCACGCCGCCCTCTTCGTTTTGCTCGAAGACGCAATCGATGATCGCGAGTGTCGAATCGGCGAGGAGAAGTCCGACGCCGTTGGTTCCACGCGCACCAAGAATGTCGAATCCGCGAAACTCAATGTTGGGAAGTCGCGCGCCGTCAATGCGAACGATTGGACCACTCTTGCCATCCGTCGTGAGGAAGGTGCGAGTGGATCCACCCTCACCGATCACGCGAATGGGCTTCCATCCCATCGAGATGCGCTCGCTGTACACACCAGGACGAACGAGAACCGTGTCGCCTTGCATTGCAGCATCAATCGCGGATTGAATGGTTGGGTATTCGTCTGGCACAATGCGAATGCCGGTGGATGAGGGCGCGGAGGGAGACACGATCTCCGCACCCTCAGTCCGACCGGCCACTGCACCACGCAAAAACGATGCCGTGGCAGTTCCCACAAGGAGCACCAGACCAAACAACTTGGTCATCTTTCCCATTCCTCTGCTCCGCGTTGTCGTTGATTGCAGTTTCACTGGCGGGTGTCTCCTGTGCCACCGAAGGGTGGCGAACTTCATAAATTTCAGATTCAATGCGCCAGATCCAAGCCGAACTCTTCAAATTCGGTCGGAAATCTGTCGCGCTCCCTCTTTCGGGAAAAGGGACACCCCACTTTGGGGAGAGTGCCAAAAACCCGATCACAATCGTCGAAAAACCTCGAAATGGCGTTCTGGCTGAGCGACAACGGCAGGTGGCAGCATTTTCCCCTTCGCGCAGGACGAACCGCAGTGGGCGTCGCGTCAGCGCGCGGGTGTCGGATCGGTCTTCTTCACGATGAGGAGATAGTTGAATCCGCGGAGGAAAAAGTTTTCTTCTTCGGCAACCTTGTTCCAATTCCCCTTGGCGAGCTTCGCGTTGCGTCGTTCGACACAGATGATGTCGACCCCGGAGAATCGTTGGGTGAGTCGCGCCCAGAGTTCAAAGCCAATGGGAAGGAAAGTGCCTGCACCAGATCCTGGAGGGCCACCCTTTTTCTTTTTCCATGAATCGCTGACGTAGATGGCCATGTAGCGTCGGTTGCGCAGCACTCGGTGTGCTTCGGCGATGGCGGCATCCATGGCGCTGAGGTAATCACCTCCACCGAGTCGGCCGATGCAATCACCATGATCGGAGTACGCGATGTGTGTGCCGTAGGGAGGATCCATGAAAATGAAGTCGACGCTTTCCGACTCAAGAGGAAGCGCGCGCGCATCCGCACTCTCGATATCGGGTCGTACGGATGCAAGATCGAATCCGCGACCCTTGCGCTTGAGATCGTGACACACATCAAGCGTCGTGCCGCTTCCGCAAAAGGGATCGACGATGGTGTCTCCCTCGCGGGTGTATCGAGAGAGGACTTGCCAAATCACCCATGAGGGAGTGGCGCCGAGAAAATCCTTGTCGCCCTGCATGCGACGACCATCACTGCCCACATAATGCTGACTCGGATAGGACCAGAGGGTTGTCGTCATCACACGCAAAGGAGGCTGATCGGGTCCTCCTCGACGCACGGGCGTCGATGAGATCGGCCGCTGCTGCCGAAGCGCGCGGAGATCAATCTCGTCAGCATCGTCGTCTTTTCGAGGTCGTTGTGCCACAGGGAAAATGTCCTTGTAAAACTACTGATTCGCGGGAATCGGCAGGATTGGATCGTCGCCGTCCACGTCGGGTGGAAAGTTGGCGAAGCAATCCGCGGCGTTCACGACGCCGTCCTTCACCATGTCCAGTTTTTCGAGAATGGCAATGCTGTCCTTCCATTTTTGAAAGGTCATGCGACCGAGATCTGAGTCCGCCATGCCGATTCGCCGAATGAGCGGTCCCTCGAGCTCGGTGGCGATGTTCATCGCTTCGACGGTCATGGCGGGGTTCATCTTGGCAATTGCTGGAGTGAATGACGCTGGAGACTCGAGATAGGACACCCAGCCCGCGCGCAGCGCCGCCACGAATGCACCGACAAGTTCTGGTGACTCGCGCAGTGTCTCGCCGCGCACTGCGTAAACCGCCACATACGGGTCGTAGTACTTCGACACGCTAAAGACCTTGACCTGTATCCCCTTGAGGCGCATTTGAACTGGTTCGGCAGTCACGAAGCACTGCTGCGAGTACAGCGGATCCGCCTCAAAGGGCGCGAGTGATCCTGCGTAGGGGACGAACTGCGCACCCGATGTGCCGAACATTGAATTGAGCAATCGCACATACGGAAGTCCATCCTCCACAGCAACCGGGTTGCCGCCCGTCCACAACTCTTCAAGGTTCTTTGCTGGATTCGCGTCGTGTGCCATGAGTCCGTATGGACTCTCGAGAAATGTGGCGTACACAGCGACGATGTCAGCACCTTGGGCACGCGCCGTCACGAGTTGGTCTCCGCCCATCAACGCGACATCACACACTCCCTGGGCAAGTATCTGCGGAGTCGCGAGCGAGGCAGCACCCTGAATAATTTCGAGTGGCATTCCAAGGTCAGCGAATCGATTCTCTGCCTGAGCGGCGAAGAGTCCACCGAACTCTGGCTCTGGAACCCAATCGAGTTGCACCCTGAATCGTTGGAGTCGCGGTGTTCCGCCTTCCTTGGCAAGAGTGAACCACAACACGAACGCCCCAGCGAACGCAACGATGATGAGCAGGAGTCTGCGGAGTTTCATGGTTGGATAGTAGGCAACAGATCTAGTCATTCGATGCTGCAGAGGCATGCCATCGACCCAGGGCAAGGTGTCCGATCACGGTCACCAGACCGAAGAGAATGAAGCCGACGATCGCGCCGAGTCCGATTGCAGCGAAGACAAGATCCGTTCTTGCCTGTCGAAGGCTCGACATGATGACCGATCCGAGTGGGCTTTGGTCGCCGATGAATCCACCCACAAACTCGCCGACGATGGCACCGATGACTGCCAATCCTGCGGCGATTTTCAGTCCCGTCACGATGTTGGGCGTTGCTGCGGGAAGGAGCAACTTTCGCCAACGCGTCCATCCGCGGATCTTGTAGAGATCGAACAGTTCAATCCATTGTCGGTTGGTGCCGCGAAGGCCATCGACCGTGTTGGCGATGACTGGAAAGAGGCTCACGATCGCTGCGCTCGCGAGACTTGTCTTGACTCCGTATCCAAACCAGATCACCAGCAGAGGCGCGATCGCGACAAGAGGAACCATTTGCAACAACGTGGCGATGGGATAAGCGCCTCGATAAAGAAAGGTTGAACTCGCAATGATTGTGCCAACGAGAACGCCGACAAGCGCGCTGACGAGTAATCCGCCAATGGCTGCGAATGCGGTCCACATCGATGCGCGAAGGAGGAGTTCGGAATTATCGAAGAACGTTTTTGCGATCACCGACGGCGCCGGTACGAGATAGGCGGGAATATCGAAGGCATGGACGATCGATTCCCAGGCGGCGAGGGAGAGGCACAAGAGCAAGAAAGGAGGCCAGATCATCACCCACGCACGCTGCATCATGATGCCACCCCAACCGGTGCGCGGAGTGCCTCGGCAACGCGCGCAACACACTGACAGAAAGCGCTCGATCCGTGCGAACTCGAATCGCGATCGGCAAGTTGCACAGAAATAATGTCGGTAAGTGAAGGATGCAACGCGCTGACGATGCCGATGCGTTCGCTGCATGCGACTGCTTCAGCGAGATTGTGCGTGACCATGACCGTTGTCGGTCGAAGTTCGCTCCAGAGAGACCGCATCAGGTCGTCCATCTCTTCGCGTGTCATTTCGTCCAGTGCGCCGCATGGTTCGTCGAGAAGCAGCAAGTCTGGATTCGTGACGAGCGCCCTCGCGAGTGCCGCCCGCATGAGCATTCCACCCGAGAGTGCCGCGGGATAAAGCGACACGGCGTGTTGCAATCCAACTCGAGACAACATGGCCTCGGCACGATCATGCCGCTCTGTTTGGTTGACTTCCGCGAGTTCAAGTGGCAGCGCCACATTGTCGAGCGTGGAGCGCCATGGAAGAAGTCGATGCTCCTGAAAGCACATTCCAATGCGCGGCGGAACGCCAATGATCGATCCCGAATCGGCTGTCTCGAGACCGGCGATCAGCCGAATCAGTGTGGTTTTGCCGCAGCCAGAGCGTCCGATGATCGAGAACCACTCCCCCGCGTTTACATCGAGGTCAAAACCCCGAAAAACAGGGTGATTCCCGAATGTCTTGCGAATCGAACGGAGTCGAAGGGGCTTCGCGGTCGGATTCACGGCGAAAGAGTACGCCAGCTGTGACGCATGGCTGCTTGAGTAGTCCTATAACTGATGTCAATACCCCTCTTCCCGCACGATCGCCACCGTTTCGGGTATATTTCCGCCCCCATTCACGCGGGGCTGCGACCCCGTCCTCTATTCCTCAATACGGACCTGCGACCATGACGAAGGCACTCGCCCGAATCGGTTTTGTACTTCCCACCCTCGCGTTGGCTTCTGCGGCCTTCGCGGGTGAAGCGGACCTCAAACTTCCACCCATTGATGACGCCGTGACCTTTGATGTGTTTGGCACCATCGTCAAGGGGGCGCACCTCATGTACTTCGGAATTGCGGTCTGCGTTTTCGGAGCCCTTTTCGGAGTGTTCCAATACAAGCAAACGGTCGCGCTGCCTGCCCATAAGAGCATGCTCGCCGTCTCCAACATCATCTGGGAGACCTGCAAGAGTTATCTCGCACAGCAAGGAAAGTTCCTTGCAATCCTGTGGTTCTTGATCGGCGCATGCATTGTCTACTACTTCGGCTTCCTTGAACACAAGGCCGCGGGCGATGTCGTGGTTATCTTGCTCGCGAGCATCTTGGGCATCCTTGGTTCGTACGGAGTGGCCTGGTTCGGCATCCGAATCAATACCCAAGCGAATAGCCGCACAGCATTCGCGAGTTTGCAATCAGAGAGCTTGCCAGTCCTTTCCATTCCGCTCGCCTCTGGAATGAGCGTCGGCATGCTGCTCGTCAGCGTCGAGCTGTTCTTCATGATCTGCATCCTGATGTTCTTGCCACCGGATCTCGTCGGACCAAGCTTCATCGGATTCGCCATCGGTGAATCGCTCGGAGCTTCGGTGCTTCGTATCTGCGGCGGAATCTTCACGAAGATCGCGGATATCGGCGCGGATCTCATGAAAATCGTCTTCAAACTCCCTGAGGACGATCCGAAGAATCCCGGCGTCATCGCGGACTGCACGGGCGACAACGCGGGTGACTCAGTGGGTCCAACTGCTGACGGATTCGAGACCTACGGTGTGACTGGTGTGGCTCTCATCGCCTTCCTCGCGTACGCGCTGAGTGATTCACCAACGATGTGTGCACAACTCATCGTGTGGATGTTCACGATGCGCGCACTCATGATTATCACGAGCCTCGTCAGTTACTACGTGAACGATGCGATCAACAAGAGTCGTTTTGGTGGACTCAAGGACTTCGATGAAGAAGCTCCACTCACCTGGCTCGTTTGGATCACCTCGGTCATTTCGATTGCGGTGACCTTCGTCGCAAGCAAGGCACTCCTCGGCTCGATTTCGATTGGCGACAAGCCTCTGCCTGATTTGTGGTGGGTGCTCTCGATCATCATCTCGGCCGGCACCATTGCTGGCGCGCTGATTCCGGAGTTCACCAAGGCGTTCACATCAACCAAGTCGCGACATGTTCGCGAAGTCACCAACGCAAGCGCACAGGGCGGTGCAAGTCTCAACATCCTCTCTGGATTTGTGGCGGGCAACTTCTCGGCGTTTTGGACTGGACTCGTCATCCTTGTCTTGATGGCTATCGGTTGGTGGGGATCAACGCACTCAGATCTGGGTGCATTAATGCCTACTCAGTATGCGTTCGCCGCACCAATCTTCGCCTTCGGACTCATCGCCTTCGGATTCCTTGGCATGGGACCGGTGACGATTGCCGTCGATTCATTCGGACCCGTGACGGACAATGCGCAGAGCATTTTTGAACTCAGCCGCATTGAGTCCTTGCCGAACATCAAGGCTGAAATCAAGCGCGACTTTGGATTCGAACCCGACTTCACAACCGCGAAGCATCAGCTCGAAAAGGGTGACGGCGCAGGAAACACATTCAAGGCCACCGCGAAGCCTGTGCTCATCGGCACAGCCGTCGTCGGCGCGACCACGATGGTGTTCGGCATCATCCTCATGCTCGACAAGTTGTACGGCGGAGTCGCTGAGAAACTGAGCTTGGTGCAACCAGCGATTCTCCTCGGCCTCTTGATGGGTGGATCGGTGATCTACTGGTTCACCGGAGCGAGTACACAAGCCGTGGTCACAGGCTCATACCGAGCGGTGGTGTTCATCAAGAAGAACATCAATCTCGAGAAGGCCGAAGCCAGCATCGCTGACTCGAAGGAAGTCGTCCGCATCTGCACTGTCTACGCGCAGAAGGGGATGATCAACATCTTCATCGTCGTCTTCTGTTTCTCACTGGGACTCCCCTTCTTCGATCCGTACTTCTTCATTGGATACCTCGTCGGCATGGCGTTCTTCGGACTCTTCCAAGCCATCTTCATGGCGAACGCTGGTGGCGCATGGGACAACGCGAAGAAGATCGTCGAAGTCGATATGCGTGCCAAGGGAACTGACCTGCACGCTGCGACGGTCGTTGGAGATACCGTGGGCGATCCGTTCAAGGACACTAGTTCGGTGAGTCTCAATCCGGTGATCAAGTTCACCACGCTCTTCGGACTTCTTGCCGTTGAAATCGCAGTGCAAGATGCGGTTCAGCCCTTGAAGTTCTGGATCGGCGGCATCTTGGTGCTCGTCGCGCTGATCTTCGTGTATCGATCGTTCTATTCGATGCGCATCCCAGAGGATGGCGGACTGAAGTCCTAACTCTCAGTTTTCACACTGTTTGAAAGTCAGGGAGGTCGCGCGAGTCGCGGCCTCCCTTTTTTGTTGGCATGAGTTGCATACGAGAGACACCGTCGCGGCGGCCTTGGTCCACACTCCAAGTCCATTCACCTTGGGACCAGATTCATCTTCGACTTCGATCAACTTCTTTCCGTCGATGGAGTGAGGATCGCCGCGTCACACGAAATGCAGCGATACCGTTCAACGCGCTGAGTTCCCCCACGCCAAAGGTGGTGCAGAGCGCAGACAATCCTCCAACGCGCGCTGCTCCATCCGCCATGTAGGCCGCATTGAGTTCGTTCGTACAACCGATCCATTTCAAAGTGGGATGCCCGCACACGCTGTCACAAATCGGAAACGAATAGTCCCCCGCGACACCAAAGACATGACGCGCTCCGCGCTGGGCAAGTTGGTCAAGGAGATATCCAACCACGGTCCGAGAAGGGTTCATCTGAGTGAGTATCGCGGGGATCTGGATATTCTTTTCCTCTTTGAGCAGATCGAGTTTTTCATCGAATAATGGCTCTTGGGGGGAAATCGCGACCCCTCCATGGCAGAATTCGCCCGTAATGTGGCGCTATGACCACCGACCCAGAGATCGCACAGTCGCCCCTCTACAGCGCCGACCTCGCGCCCGTCTCTCTGTCCAATCGAAAATGGGGAACGTGGAGCATGGCGGCGCTTTGGATTTCGATGGCCGCGTGTGTGCCGACCTACATGATCGCGTCATCGCTGATCGGTCTGGGCATGAATTGGTGGCAGGCGATTCTCACTGTGTTCCTCGGGAATGTAATCGTCTTGATCCCGATGATCTTGAATGCTCATGCTGGCACCAAGTACGGCATCCCATTCCCAGTGCTCTGCCGCGCTTCGTTCGGAGTTCGTGGCGCCAACATTCCAGCTCTCATGCGCGCCATCGTGGCCTGTGGATGGTTTGGCATTCAAGCATGGATCGGCGGCATGGCGATTTTCAAAATCCTCGCCGTCTTCTTTCCATCGATGGACTCCGCAACCGCTGCTCGATTCATGGACGTCACCGCGCCGCAGTTCATCTGCTTCCTCATTTTTTGGTCAATCAACATGCTCGTCGTCATCCGAGGAATCGACACGATCCGTGTGCTGCTTCAATTCAAAGCGCCCCTGCTCATCGCCCTTGGATTACTCCTCTTGGCTTGGGCCTACCGCGCAGCGGATGGATGGGGACCGATGTTGTCACAGCCATCGCTCTTCGATGTTGGGCAACCGAAGCATGGTCAATTCTGGAACGCCTTCCTTCCTTCACTCACGGGCATGATTGGTTTTTGGGCAACCTTGTCCTTGAATATCCCTGATTTTTCGAGGTTTGCGCGGTCGCAACGGGCGCAGATGGTGGGACAAGCGATCGGACTTCCCGTCACCATGGCGCTCTATGCATTCATCGGCGTGGCCGTGACTTCGGCAACGACGATCGTGTATGGAGCCGCCATCTGGGATCCTGTCGACGTCCTCACGCGATTCACCAATCCAGCCATCTTGATCATCGCCATGTTTGCGCTGTGCATCGCGACACTCGTGACCAATCTTGCAGCGAATGTGGTTGGTCCCGCGAATGATTTCGCCAATGTTGCACCCAAGCACATTTCGTTTCGCACCGGCGGCATCATCACTGGAGTGATCGGCATCCTCATCATGCCATGGAAGTTGATCGCCGACCCATCGGGATACATTTTTATCTGGCTCGTTGGATACAGCGCCTTGCTTGGCCCCATCGGCGGCATCCTGATTTGCGATTACTTTTTACTGAGACGCACGCAACTCAACCTTCGCGCGCTCTACACCGTCCACGGCGCATACTCGTATCTCGGCGGATTCAATCCCATTGCGATCATCGCGCTCGTTCTTGGCATCGCCCCTTGCGTTCCAGGGTTTCTCGTGGAGATCCATGCCCTCGAAGCTCATCGTATTGGGTCGTTCTGGACGGAGATCTATTCGGCTGCATGGTTTGTAGGATTCGGGATCTCGGCCATCACCCACTTCGCGCTCAGTCGAGCGTTCGGGCGTTTTTGCTCGGTTTCAACACCCCATGATTCCATCTCCACAACTGCTCATTGAAATCGCTGCATCGCTCGCAACCATCACATCCGCTGAGCCAGCCTCTGCAGGTTCGCGCTGGGGCGCGATGCACAAGTTGCTCCTCAAGGCGAAGGTCGATCCGAAGGTCATCATGCGTTTGGTGGGAACGCGCGATCTTCCTGCACTCACCAAGGTCGTCGCCCAACTTCGAGGCGAAGCCGTCGCAGACGAGCCGCCCCCGCCAGTGGTCGAAGTCGCTGCGATTGATCCCTCGATCTTGAAGAGTGCGCTCAAGGTATTTCGACGAAGGCTCAAGTTCTCGCAGCTTGATGCAGAATCGAGACTCGGCGTGGGTCCGATGAGTTCTGGAGTGGATCGACGAATCGACTCGATGCTCCCGCCAGGTGACTTTCCAATGGCGGTGTGGGACGCGCTTGTTGCCGATGGAAAACTCCACCGCGATCGCGACGGGTATTACGGCATCATCGAAGACAACAGCCATATCAAGTGGTAACTCGGTTTGCGGCTACGGAGCGCATGAACCCCACGATCCAAGGAGAAGCGCGAGATCGCTTCCAGACACTTGACCGTCTCCATCGATGTCGGCATTGCTATTGGGCAATCCCCAGAATCCAAGGACAAAGGTGCCCGTGGATGTTTCCTCAAATCGAAATGCCCCCTGCCAGATTCCAACACACGGATGCACTCTCCACTCTGGGAGCAAGAAGAACATCCACCGTTCCACCTCGCGGTGCACACCTGCGCAGAGAGATCCGCCATCTCTTGCATGGTCATTGTCTTGACACTCGTCGCCACAGATTGCGCCGTGAAAAAGCAAACGACAACGGCGAGGCAAGCCCACAGACCAAAGTGCCGAAGTGCTCTCCCGTTCATGGGAACACTCTAGAACCAAACAGGCGATTTCCCGATCGGGAATCGGCTACCGCTTTCCGCCTCGACTTGAGGTCGATCGACCAGCGCTCGCCCATCCACGCGGACCCTGCGCAACTTTCGGAGCCGCAAGAGAATCACGCGAACGCGAAGGCGCGGAAGTCGATGAAGTCGTCTTGTGGTGCGACGCTGGACGACGCTTCTGTTCTGAACGAGGTCCACCCTGTTTGTGTCGATGCGCGTCATTCTTGGCCGCCGCGGGCGCATGAACAGGCTGATGCACAATAGGAAGATTGCTCGGCAGCGCAGTGACTTTCAACTGCTTGTTGATGAGTCGCTCGACGCTCTTCAAGAGCCCCTTCTCTTCTGCTGCACAGAAAGAAATCGCGACACCCGATGCACCAGCGCGCGCGGTGCGACCGATGCGATGCACATACGCCTCTGGTTCCATCGGGAGATCAAAATTGATGACGTGCGTGATGCCATCGACGTCGATGCCTCGCGCGGCGATATCGGTCGCCACAAGAACTTCGACCGATCCTGAGCGGAACGCTTCGAGCGCTCGCGTGCGCTGGTTCTGACCCTTGTTGCCGTGGATCGCCTCGGCTTCCATGTTCACAGCTCGAAGTCGCTTTACAACCCGATCTGCGCCGTGCTTCGTCTTGGTGAAGACCAGGGTGCGGTTGTGCTCATCTTGTCCAAGCAAGTGGACGAGCAACTGAATCTTTTGTCCTGTCGAAACATGAAAGAGTCGTTGTTCGATGAGTTCGACGGTCGACGCAACGGGAGTGACTGCAACACGCGACGGATTCTTCATGAACGAATCGGCGAGGTGTTGAATCTCACGCGGCATCGTGGCCGAGAAGAGCATCGTCTGCCTCTTCGTGGGCACGGCTGACATGATGCGACGAATCGGAACGATGAATCCCATATCGAGCATTCGGTCCGCTTCATCGAGGACTACAAAGGAAATCGAGCGCAGATCGACCAACTTCTGTTGCATGAGATCGAGAAGGCGTCCCGGTGTCGCGATAATGACATCGACTCCAGCGGTGAGTGCCTGTGCCTGCGGACGCTGGCTCACTCCTCCGAACACCACGGCGTAGCGAAGGGACGTGCGCTTGCCATAAGCGGCAAAACTTTCGCCGATTTGTGCAGCCAACTCACGCGTTGGAGCGAGCACGAGCGCACGAGCAGCACGACCTCGTTGACGGAATGCATCATGCGGCTCATTCGCGATCAATTGCTGCAGGACAGGCAGTGCGAATGCAGCGGTCTTGCCCGTTCCAGTCTGAGCAATACCTAGGACATCGCGTCCAGTGAGTGCGAGTGGAATCGATTGCAGTTGAATCGGCGTTGGAGTGATGTACCCCTCAGCGGTCAATGCATCCATCAATGGTTTTGCGAGATGGAGTGAGGAGAATGCGGGGGTCGTAGGCGACGAGGAAAACGAATGAACAGTGTTCAACAATGGACAACAAACTTTCTGACCGCTTCGCCTGTTCGGAGGCGAAGAGTCGATGAATTGGACGGATCTGATACCACCGCGGACGAGCCGAGAGGAACAGGATCAGGCCGAATGGCGCTGATGGGGCGCTTCCGATGCGCCACCACAGCTGCCGGCTGAATCCCAGAGTGCGTCGGATGCGAAGTGCTCCGACCTGAGGCTACCGGCGGGGAGAAAGCATCCTAGCACACTTCTCGGCGAAAGTCCAGTGTTTCGCGCCAATTTGCAAAGCAAGTCGATCGATTGCGAGTTCAAGCCGCGTCATGCGCGCAGCATTCGCCTTCACTCCATCCTCCCACCAAGGACCTCTCACGATCAATGTTTCACTCGCTCGATCGAACTTCGGATCGATGCGACCGATGAACTTGTCCCCTTCGAGAAGTGGCAAGACGTAGTAACCAAACTCACGCTTCGCTGCGGGAGTAAACGCCTCAAATCGATAATCGAAGCCGAAGAGTCGCGACACTCTCGCGCGCTCGCGGACCACTGGATCGAATGGGCAGAGTGGAACGATTCGATCATCGATTGGTGCGCGTGCGAACTTTTTCCAGTCACAGAGCGCGACGCACTTTGATGGACGCTCTCCGTTCGCACTTTCGACGAGCACCTCGATCAGTTCACCGCGCTTGACTGCCGCGGCGCACCACATTCGTGCTTCCGATAAAGACACTGCCGCCATAAACCGAGCGATCTCGGCGGGAGTGCCAATGCCAATTCGAGCAATCGCCTCGCGGCATGCCCAGTCAAGATGCGCGCCCTCGTCGCTGCGCTCCGTGGCGTGCGCGTCTGGGATTACTCGCTCCATCAAGTCGTACACCTTCTCGAATCGATCACGCCGCACGACAGCAAGTCGTCCAGAACGCCAAAGATGCTCGAGCGCAGCCTTATCGGGGTGCCACTCCCACCATCCTTGGCTGCGATGATCGTCGGGAGGCTCAAAATCACGCGCGCGGAGTGGTCCCTCACGGCGAATGCGCGCGAGTGTGCGGCGAAGGTAGGTGGCGGGATCTCCTCGAAAGTGCGACTGCCACCACGCACTTTCCTTTACCGAGATTTCGTAGCGGGCAAAACGATGTTTCCAATGGTCGAACCAGATTGTTGGAATCGCGCACGCATCGTGTGTCCAGTGCTCAAAGAGGTTGCGCGATTGCTCAAGTCCGTGCGCAAGGTGCGCAGGTTTATAACCGTCGAGCCTGGTTCCAAGAATGAGATGATGGGCGCGCTCGAGTGCATTGATCGAGTCGATTTGCAAGTACCCCAATCGATGGACCAGGTCACTGACCTTCTTTGTGGATGACTGGCTCGGCTGTGCACTCAGTCCCTGCAAATGAAGCAGAACTCGACGCGCATTGACTGCGGTAATGACGGTCGGACTCACTCTCGCGAGAGCGTACATTGCTCGCTCTTCGATTCATAGGCGAGTAACCTACCGAGTCCGCTCCCGAACGAACTGAATGGCATGCTGCGACTCAACGAACTTCGTCTTCCACTTCAACACCCAACTGAAACGCTTCCATCCGCCATTCTGGCCCGACTGGGCATTGGCGCGGACGAGATGATTCGATTCGAGGTGTTTCGACGAGGCGTCGACGCTCGGGAACCACGCGCGATTCTCTTTGTGTACACCATCGATGTCGAAGTGCGAGATGAACAGAAACTGCTCGTCCGCCACAGAAATGACAAACGCATCGGACTCGCGCCCGATACGAGTTACCGCTTTGTGGCACGCGCAAGCGGTGAGATCTCGCCGCGACCAATCGTGATTGGCATGGGGCCAGCGGGACTCTTCGCGGCGCTCATCCTCGCGCAATCTGGATTTCGTCCCATCGTGCTCGAGCGGGGCAAGGCTGTGCGCGCACGGACAAAAGACACATTCAAGATGTGGCAGGAAGGGACCCTCGATCCAGAATCCAACACGCAGTTCGGCGAAGGCGGCGCTGGCACCTTTTCAGACGGAAAGTTGGCGAGTCAGGTCAAAGATCCAAAACACTATGGTCGCAAGGTCTTGAATGAGTTCGTCCAAGCGGGCGCGCCCGCAGAAATCTTGTATGTCAGTAAGCCGCACATCGGCACATTCCGACTTGTTGGTGTGGTCGAGAAGATGCGAGAGACGATCATCGCGCTCGGCGGTGAAGTGCGCTTTGAAAGCCGCGTCGATGACATCGAAATTGAAGAGGATGGACCAGACACGACCAGTGGTCGCGTGACGGGCGTGGTCCTCGCAAGCGGAGAGCGCATCGCCTGTGACCATGTGATTCTCGCCGTGGGCCACAGCGCAAGAGACACCGTCAACATGCTGCACACGCGAGGAGTATTCCTCGAGGCGAAGCCATTTTCGATTGGATTTCGCATCGAGCATCCTCAGTCCTTGATCAATCATTGTCGGTTTGGGCAGCATGCGAACAACCCGCTGCTCGGTGCGGCGGATTACAAACTTGTCCATCATGCGAAGAATGGACGAACGGTGTACACCTTTTGTATGTGTCCAGGCGGAACGGTCGTCGCGGCCACCTCAGAAGTCGGTCGCGTGGTTACGAATGGCATGAGCCAGTATTCGCGCAATGAACGCAATGCGAATGCTGGCATTGTGGTTGGCATTACCCCGAGTGAGGATTATCCCGGAGGCCCACTCGCTGGAATTGAGTTTCAGAGGATTTGGGAAACACGCGCGTTCGAACTCGGTGGAGGCAACTACTCGGCACCCGCGCAACTCGTCGGAGACTTCCTCGCTGGGCGTCCATCCACCAAACTTGGAAGTGTGACGCCGTCGTACACCCCCGCCGTTCATTTGTGCGACTTGTCGTCCTCACTTCCTGATTACGCCATCGAAGCAATACGAGAGGCATTGCCTGCATTCGCGCGACAAGTGAATGGGTTCGACTTTGCTGACGCTGTGTTGACGGCCGTTGAGTCGCGGACTTCTTCTCCTGTGAGAGTGAGCCGTGATGGCGAGACGCTTCAGAGCGTCAACACGCGCGGACTTTATCCCACTGGAGAAGGCGCTGGCTATGCGGGCGGCATTCTCTCTGCTGCGATGGACGGCATCAAAGTGGCCGAGGCGGTCGCACAAACATTGGACCTTACGGTCCAAACGCGCCCGAAACAGGGCTGATTCCCACCGTCATCCCCCTCTTCGTGCATCAACTCGAAGTGTGGCAATACGGGCACGACTCTCCAACCACATAGCGCGGATCAGCCTGTTCACTCGGGGTCAAGGGCAATTGGCAGTTGAAACACAACTCGGCCCCTGTCTCATGCAGTTGAGGATCAACACACACGCGACGATCAAACACAAAACAATCGCCGTCATAGTGCGCGCTGCCGCACTCTTCGAAGTATTTGAGGATGCCGCCGTCGAGTTGGTAAATGTGGGAGTACCCCTCGCGCTCCATGAAGGGACCAGCCTTCTCGCAGCGAATGCCCCCTGTGCAAAACATCACTACTGTTTCATTCTTCAACGCTTCTGGAAGTTTCCGCGTCGCTTCGGGGAAGTCACGAAAGTGTGAGACTCCAATCGCCAGTGCATTCTTGAAGGTCCCCATCCGAATCTCGTAGTCATTGCGAGTATCGAGGAGCGTGAGCGGCTTACCCTCGTCAATCCACTGCTTCAGGGTGTGCGCAGAAAGCCTCGTCGAAGTCTTTCCCCTAGGAGCAATCCCTTCGACACCGAAGGCGATGATCTCCTTCTTCAGTTTCACCAGCATGCGACGAAATGGCATCTCTTCGCTCTCACTCTCCTTGTAGGCGAGGTCCTCGAGCCCCACGATCGAACGCAATTCAGCGAGCAAGACGTCAATGCGCTGCTTCGTTCCCGCAATGAAGAGATTGATTCCCTCGGGGCTCAGCAGAATCGTCCCCTTGAGGTCACACTGTGCACAAGTCGCCCGCAACTGCTCGCGCAGTTCGGTCAATCCATGAAGCGGCGCGAACTTGTAGGCAGCAATACTCGTGTACATCGCTCCACTATACGGGCGCACTCGCCCATTCGAGTCGGCGCGAGCTTTCGAACTTCCGAAATGAACCTGTAACTGGATCGAGAAACTCAATGCTCCGCGCCAACAATTGAAGGGGCCTTGCGTAATCATCCGGCGTGGATGCGGTCCGCGGCGGCTCAAACACTGGATAGATCGGATCACTCACAATGGGAATGCCAAGCGCAGCGCACTGCACGCGCAGTTGATGCTTTCGACCCGTCGATGGGAAGAGTCGATAGTGCGCGCAGTTTGGACGATCGGGTACATGCTGAATCAGTTCGATGCGAGTAGATGCATTGGACTCACCAGCCACCTCGCGCGTTTTCATGAAGTGTGCATCTTGCTCGAGGCGACTCTGATACATCAAAGGAAACGAGAGTGATGGATTCACAGCCGCCACAGCCTCGTAGCACTTTTCAACGGCGCGCTCGCGAAACAGCTGCTGATACGCCCCCCGATCTCGCGCCTGCACAGAAAAGATCACGACCCCCGCCGTGCCTGCATCAATGCGATGAATGGGAACGAGCGAATCAATCGCGAGCGATCGCTTCAACCGAACAAGCAGTGTTTCGTGCAGAAATCGCCCCGATGGAGCCACGGGAAGAAAGTGCGGTTTGTCGGCCACAACGATGTGCTCATCCTGAAAGAGGATCACCTCATCGAAAGGAATATGCGGTTCATCGGACGGTGACCTGTAGTAGTAGAGGCGAAGGTTTGGCACGAAACCCCTCTCAGGTCGTACGGCAACGCCGTGTTCGTCCACCACTTCTCCCCCATCCATACGACGAGACCACTCGACTGCCGAAACATGCGGGAAAAGGGTCACGAGGCAATCGGTGATGGTGCTCCAAGACCCATTGGGCAGAACGACGTGACTTGGGCCCACGCCGTCTCGAGTGGGAAGAGGGACGGACGGACGAGAGAGGGTTGTTCGGCGAGGTGTGCGAGAGAATGCCGCTTCAGAATCGGATGGTGTGACACGCAGGATTTGCTCGGTCGCGAAGGATGGCATGTGATTCACAAATCGGTGCGAGTGATCTGGCAGCAAGAGGACTTACGCATTTGTGAACGACTTCGCAAACAGTTCAGTCAGACGCGATTCCGTCTTCTTCACCATCTTTCGCAAAAAGACAAACATGATGAACGCGCCGACGAGGAGGATTCCACCAATGCCGAGCACGAATCCGAACCCGCCGTCCACTCCCGACTTCAGCACGGCAGAAGTTGGATCATCTGCGTCGTAGTGCACTGTGGTCGGCGTTGCGATGGGGTGTTGTGCGACGACCGCGTCCGCGTCTTGCTTTGAATATCCGTCCACTCGGTACGAGATCACATCTCCCTTCTGCGTGACGCCGTTCACGACAAACTCGTATTCCACGATGGGAACGTACGAGCGCTGCACTCCATATTTATCATTCGAAACCGTTTCGACGACCTCGCTCCTCGTGACCAATCCCGTCGTCGTCGGCCAGTGTTCGCTCTTTCGACCAAGATCGATCTTGTTGATCCCCCAGTACAAGAACGCGAGTGCCATAATCCCAAACACCGCTGTGAATGCATAGGCAATGAAGATCCAGAAACGAAAAATGGTTAGAGTCATTGGCTTGTGCGGCTCGCACGAAGCAGTCGACTTATGGAAAAACGGAACCATGCGTCAATGGTATGCAACACGACAACCGAATCCGATGAGTGGGTAAAGCGGGGCATCGATTGTGTGTGAATTCTATTGAACACACCACAATTCCCTATTGCGTTTTGCTTTTTCACCTCGACACTTTTTCCAAATCGCTCGTGGTGAGCGTTGCCATCTTGGGGCTCAATAGAGAATGGCGGAACCAATGACGCCAGCGTTGTTCCGACCAACCGCCGAGCCCATCCGCATGCGATAGCAGGAGCGCGCTTACTTCGCCGGCGGAAATCCGCCCGCAGGCAAGAACGCGAACGGCGGCGCGTTTCCAAACTTCTCCGACGCATTGCCGGAGTAACACTTTCCGCCAGCCATCGTGAGTTTCTTGACGCTCGCGCCCGCTGCGAAATCAAGGTCAGCGAGTGGGACATAGAAAGTCGACGGCGCCGTTACGCTTCACGCCCCGCGGCATCGACGATTTGCGTGAAATCGGGCGGATTGCGTGAATTCTCGAGATTTGCTCG
>JAQBZO010000042.1 GCA_027622195.1 Planctomycetota bacterium | reverse complement strand
ATCTACAACGACTTTCCTCACGCGCCAAGAAAATCTCGAGAATTCACGCAATCCGCCCGATTTCACGCAAATCGTCGATGCCGCGGGGCGTTTGCTAGCGCTACTCCTCGACTCCTCGACTCGTCGTGACTCGCTTTCGCACGCTCAGCGGCTTGCCACGCGAGGCGTGCGGCTTGATGCTGTGACGCATTTTGTGCTTCGAGTGTGACGCTTTTTGTGTCGCCTAGATTGAGACCGGTTGCGGCATCAAAGTGGGCGTCACGAACCTGCAAAAGGAGAAGGGACACGACCATCGCAATGGGGATCAGGGCGAGGTGGATGGATGGACTCTACGCAAACCTCGGCAAGAATGGCTGAGTGTTTGTCCCACCTCAAAGTGGAAAGTGCAATTTGCGGGAGTACCTTTCAAAAGAGACACGCATGCACAATCGACTCGTCAACGCCATCGCAATGATCCTCGCCGCGTTCTGCACAACTCTCGCGCTCGCGCAGAGTGCGCCCACGGTGAACTGGGTGCCCAACCCCACCAGCGGCGTCCAACTCTTCACGCTCACATTTCGTCCCGCGAACGCACAGGCAGGGGTGCGTTACCCCGCGATCGTGTTCGTGCCTGGCGGTCTCGGTACCACTGTGAATTTCTCGGACGCGAACATGCAGGCGCAAGCCGACCTTGGATTCATCACTGTGAAGTTCGATCCAGATGGTCGTGGACAGAGCACGAATGGTGGCACATACACGTTTGAAGATTTCGGCGGATTCATCCAACAAGATGGATTGCACTCGGTGCTGAAGTATGTCGCAGGGCGCGTGGATGTCGATGGCAACAATATACATCTCCAGTCGCGTTCATTCGGCGTGACGATGTCTGCGGGGGCGATTGCGCGATATCCACACACTCCGCAAGTGAAGTCACTCGTCGAGTGGGAGGGTCCTGCTGATCGCAGCGATACGGCTTCGTTCACGGGACACGATGTTGCAGACAACGCGTGGTGGTTTGAGCACGAGCCGATCAACTGGCTCCAACAGTTTCGGGGAGATTTCATCGCGGTGCAATCGGTTGTCGATCATGCACAGCCCGATCACTTGCACACGATCAAGCTGAACAACCGAGCGGCGATGCAATCATTTGGCGGAACGGGTCGCGCGCGATTCGTGCGCGTGAATGGATCGACTGGCGCAGGATCGAACGCTCCGAATCAGACTTTTTCTGGCACGATGCTCGCGTCGACGCTGCCTGAGACAGTCACACTCGAGCCGTTTCTGCGCACAATCATGCAGGAAATGGCCGCACGACCAGCGCGTGCAGCGATCGCAGATATCAATCAGAACGGCACGGTCGAAGGAGGCGATCTCGCTGAATTGCTCTCAATGTGGGGGACGTCGAATGCAGATTCAGATCTCAACGATGACGATGTCGTGAGTGGAATAGATCTCGCGATACTCCTTTCTGGTTGGAGCACGCAAGGCACTGGCACTGGTCCATGGAACAACGACATCGGTGTGTGGCGCATCGCGGTCGGTGGAACTCCCGTGCGCGTACACACCTTCGCGCGTGCGGGAGTCTCGTCGGTCGTGCAGTTGGCGAGCGGAGAATTGGTTGCAGCGTTTCAGTGGTTCCCAGAAAACAACCCTGCATCGTTCGATCACATTGCGTTGAGTCGCTCGGTCGATGACGGTCTGACGTGGTCGACTCCAACAACTCCACCGATCACTGGGCTTCTCGCGGATGATCGCGCGCCTTTTGATCCGACGCTCATCGCACTCGACGATGGTCGCATTCGGATGTACTTCACGATGAACAAACTTGTTGGGGCGTCAGTGCCGCGCATCGGAAGTGCAATCTCAACAGATGGCATACAGTTCGCGCTCGAAGCGGGGGATCGATTCGCGGTATCGGGGCAGATGGTGATCGACTGCGCCGTTGCGCAACTCGGAAACACCTGGCAGTTGATCTCGCCAATTCAGAATGCGGACGGCGCCGCGTATCGAGCGACGAGCAGCGATGGACTCAACTTCGTGCGGCAAGCCGATCTCACGGGACCCGCAACGAATCGCTGGCTCGGCGCGATGATTCAGATTCCAAAAGGACTGCGCTTCTACGGCTCATCTAATAATGGCGTATGGAGCGCACGCTCGACCAACGGTTCGTCGTGGACAATCGATTCACCGCCTCCTGGACTTCCCGGTGCGGATCCTGGAGTCGCCGCACTTCCTAACGGCACGCTCGTTGTGACGGCAACGGTGGTTGGTGGATGATTTGATCACCGCGAAGTGGTGCCGGCATCCGTCCATTCGTTGGTTATGAGTTTCAACAGCGGCGAGTGCACGACGGCGCTGCTGGGGGACTCGCCGAATCAAGTGGTGGCATGGCCGCTAAAGGCCCATGATTGTCCGGCCGAACTGATTGCAAAGGAGGCGTTGAGTTATCTCCATGTGACAACTGGGGTATCGATCTCTGAAAGAAAGTTGAGTGGACGCGCCACAGAACACCCACCCATTAAGGTTGGCAGCAAGTACAGCCGAGACGGTCTTGCCGCCGCAGTGGATGCCGAGCCCGTTCGCTATGGGTTCGCAAGATCGAACAGCATTGGACCCCGTTTCTTGCAGATCTTCTTGAGTGCTCTGCCTTGCGGAGAATCGCTAGCAGTAACCGTCTTAGCCTTGCCAGGGCTTCTATGCTTGCGCCCTCGCAGTGTATGCCGATTCGTAATACGCATTCGCCTGGGAATGGCAAGAGACCTCCAAAGGATAAAGGCACCTCGGGGCGAAGTCTCCTTGATAAAGTCGTTGCGCGGGGCCCATTTTTGATACATACTTTGATCGCATGCAACGCGCTCCACTGCTAGTTGTCCTTGCGGGCTTTGGTGTCACCTTCGGTACATGCCTTGCCGGGGACACCTATGTGGAGATCGGCGCGTATGTGACGCCCTATGCCGCGAGCACGAATGGTGCGGTGGTAGCGGGCTACGACAGCACCTCCTACTTCATCTACACGGATGATGGCGGCTACCAGCAGATTGGCGGACTTCCCCCCGGCGACAACGTGGGCGGCCATCCCTCGCTCTCGGGCGATGGCATGCGCGTCGGCGGAACTTCGCGCAACTTAGTGACCAACTTCACAGAGATGTCCTACTACGACCGCGCGACAGCCACGTGGGTGATCTGCGGCAACCTCGGTTCGAGCTCGGGGACATCAACAAGCTCCGGGTGGGGCATCTCGCAGGACGGGAGCACTGTGGTGGGGCTCGGGTGGATCAGCGCGGGAAGTGCACACGGCTGCTACTGGCGAGAG
>JAQBZO010000022.1 GCA_027622195.1 Planctomycetota bacterium | reverse complement strand
AGACAACTTTAGTACGAGAGGATTGGGTTGGACGTACCCCTGGTGTGCCAGTTGGACCGCTCGGTCCATAGCTGGGTAGCTAAGTACGGCAGGGATAATCGCTGAAAGCATCTAAGCGAGAAGCCCACCTGAAGATAAGTGTTGCATTGAGACCCCCAGTAGACTACTGGGTTGATAGGCCGCATGTGGAAGCGCAGTAATGCGTGAAGCAAAGCGGTACTAACGGTCGATTGTTTGGCCTTGTCTACCAGATTCCGTCACGGAATCAGGTCAGCCAAAGCTGCTCTGACTCGGAATGCTCGCATCTGGAGACCCCAGATGCCTTGAACCTTCGATCTCACCGCTCTTGGTCGCCGACAGGCGTCTAAGAGATTTGTCGGTGACAATAGGCTTGGGGAAACACCTGTTCCCATCTCGAACACAGCAGTGAAGACCAAGCCGCCGATGATACTGCAACGCGGGAAAGTAGGTCATCGCCGACTTTATGAGCCCTGTTGGAGCAATCCAGCAGGGCTCGCTTTTTTTATCGTGCCGAAAGGTTTTCGCGACTTGGGTACGCTCTGTACTTCGATAGAATGACTCTGACTTCCGGGGCCACTCACTTGGTCCGAATTCATGTTCAAAATCTATATCGGCAACCTCGACAAGCGCACAACGCTTGAGCACGTCAAGAATCTCTTCACGGCATTCCCTGACATCGACGACTTGGTGTTGGGAGAAGATCCAGAGACTGGGCAATCGCGTTGTTTCGCGATCGCAATGTTTAAGGATGATGCGCGTGGACAACTCGCAATCGATACTCTTCAAGGTCGTCGTTTGCACGGGCGACCATTGCTCGTGACACACGCACTCAAGAAGGGAAAGAAGAAAGATCTTCCTCCAGAAGGTGGCGTTGCACCATCCGCTGAGAATCGTCCGACCGAAACCAGGCGACCAATGAGTCGCTTCGGATCCACATCCTCCGATCGACCTCCGAGTCGTCCCTTCGGTGGGGATCGACCTTCGGGTTTAGGTCCGCGCGGAGATGGAGGATCAGGAGAGCGTCGCCCAGGATCTCGACCTTGGCACCGTGGCGGTGGGTTTGGTGGTGGCGCGGGAGGATCCTCCAGCGGATCCGATCGACCGCCTTCCACTCCGTAACCCGTACGCATGACCTTCGATCAACTTGGTTAGGATTGCCTGTGGGGCAGTTCTCATTATGGCATTCCTTGAAGTCAAGACTCCTCGCGGCATCACCAAGGTCCAGCTCTCACGAACGCCTGTGACCGTGGGGAGATTGTCGGAAAACGCCATCAATTTCAATGACGACGGTTTGTCTCGGCGGCAATGTGTCGTCGAACCCGATCCAACCGGTGGTTGGCAGGTGCGTGATCTTCAGAGCCGCAACGGAACGAAACTCAACGGACAGAAGGTGTTCGTCGGACATCTGAGCAATGGCGACACGATTCGTATTGGACCGGTTGCTATTCGCTACATTAATCCTGAAGAGGTTGCGGCGAACCCTGTTGGCATCGGCGCTTTGTCCCCCCAAGCCGCACGCCGAGCGCGAGAGAGCGCGGCAGAGGCGCAGGATCTCAGCACAATCGATGCGGACTCGCGCGTGATGAATGTGACCGCTGAGGAGTCGCAAACGGGTTACGAGCGAACGCTCATGCGCATCATCGAGAGTGCGCCCGAGAAGCCGTTCGGTGAGGAAGACATTGGACTCGTGGACTGCCGAGGTGTCACCGTCCATCACGCCACGGCGTCGGGAGTGACCCGCAAGAAGGGCAAGGGCGGGGGAGACGAATCAGCCGAGAGCATTCGACTCTTTCGACTGCTGCTCTTGGCTTGTTTCCGTGCGCGCGCCACCGATTTGCATGTTGAGCCTCGGCAAGAGAACGCCATTATTCGCTTGCGCGTCGATGGCCTCATGATGCCCGCTGCCGAAGTGTCGGGCGATCTCGCGCGCCGTGTACTTGGTGTCGTCAAGATCCTTTGCCAGATCGATACGTCACTCAAGGTCGCGGTGCAAGACGGACATTTTTCTGCGATGGCTGCGGGGAAGCGCGTGGATTATCGGGTGAGCTTGACTCCTGCGGTGAATGGACAAAAACTCGTGGTGCGCGTGCTCGATTCGGGCAACTCGCCGACGAGAATGCATGAACTCGGATTGTTGCCGTGGCAATACGAAAAACTCCGCGCGATGTCGGTGCGCGACGCTGGGCTCATGTTGGCAACAGGACCAACTGGAAGTGGAAAGACCACGACGATTTACTCTTGCCTCCGCGAGATCGATCTTGATACGCGCAACGGCGTGACGATTGAAGATCCTGTTGAGTATTACCTCGAGGGGTGCACTCAGATTCCCATTGATGCGAAGCAAGGGCATGGGTTTGGGCAGATTCTTCGATCGGTGCTTCGCCAAGACCCCGATGTCATATTTGTCGGGGAGATCCGCGATGCCGAAACGGCAACCGTCGCGACTCAAGCGTCCATGACGGGACACTTGGTCTTCAGTACGGTTCACGCCCGTGACACTATCGGAGCGATCTTTCGATTGCTGGATCTTGGTGTCGAGTCTTATCTCGTGGCCAATGCACTCGGAATGACGATCGCACAGCGATTGATTCGCCTTCTGTGCCCTGCGTGCAGGAAGGGAATACGGCCAACGTCGGCGCAAACGCTCAAGATGGGTCGCCAAATCAGCGGTATTCCAGAGATTTACATTCCGCAGGGGTGTAGCGCGTGTCTCGGATCGGGTTATCACGGGCGCCGCGCCTTGTTTGAGTTGATGGAAATCACCGACCGTGTTCGCGATGTGATTCTTCGCAAGCCCACGATTTCTGACATCAAACAAGCACTCGAGGGCGATCACTTTGTTTCGCTTCAGGGTTTCGGGATTCAACTCGTCGCTCAGGGCATCACGAGCATGGATGAAGTGGATCGAGTGGCGTCTGGCGATTCATAATCATGGCTGCTTCGATCGATCCATTTTTGGTGCTCGGGGTTGAGCGCCATTTTTCCATCGATGGGAATCAAGTGCGACTCGCCCAGGTGCGTGCGCTTCGAGAGAGTCACCCCGATGTGTGCTGTGGTTCGGTGGCCAATGCGGTGGAAGTGTCAGCGCGCGTCAATCAAGCGGCGCAGACTCTCTTCAATGATGCGGCCCGTGCTGATGCCCTTCTTGGATTGGTTGATCCGCTTGGGCGCGATCCACCTCCTGAGTCGGGGTTCTTGCTCTGGACGATCGAACTTCGTGAGCAGATCGATGAGAAGCGGGCGGCATCGTCTCTCGATCACGAGTGGGTTACCGCGATCAAGAATGAATTATCGGCGAAACGCCAAGGGGCCGTGGACCAGTTTTCGAATGCGTGGTCGTCCGATGTGATGGCTGCGCGGCGCGCTCGTGTCTCTTGGCGTTACATCGATCGGATGATCGAAGCACTTCGCGAATGTGAGGATCTTCCATGAGCGATTGGTGGGCACAGATTCCCATGTGGATGGTGGCGTGCCTCGGCGCGCTCACCGTCGCGAGTGCGTTTTTCTCTGCGGGAGAGACGGCACTCTTTGCGCTGACTCATTCGCAGCGGGCTTCCATGCGGCGATCTGGAAAACTCAGCGCACTCGCGGTCGAAGCATTGCTCGCTGATTCGCAGGCACTCCTCGTCACCGTCTTGCTCGGGAATGTGACGGTCAACGCGCTCTACTTCGCGATCGGCGGCGCGATGGCTGTGCAGATCGAAAGCCGTGTCGGACAAATCGTGGTGGGTGGAATCCAAGTGTTTTGGATCATTCTCTTCGGCGAAGTTGTTCCCAAAGTGATCGCTTCGATCGCACGAGTGACCGTGGCTGGAGCACTGTCTCCGTTGTTGTGGGTGATTCACGGTGGCATGGGTCCTCTCCGAGTGGTCATCATGAAGTTTGTCATGCGTCCTATTTCAAGATTGGTTGGAGTGCAGCACGGCACAGCGAAGTTGACGACCGCAGACTTGAGTCAGATGATCGCGGCAGGGGAAGAGAGCGGCGCTCTTTCTCGCGATGAAGAACTCTTTCTTCGTCGACTGATGGTGCATCGAAGACTTCGTGTGCGCGATGTGATGACTCCACGGACGGAGATCGCAAGTGTGCGTGAAGGCGCGAGTCGCGCTGAGGTTGTGGCGAGCGCAAGGCGCGGAAGAGTGCGGCGCTTGGTTGTCACTGGCGAGGATCTTGATGATGCGCGCGGCATTCTCGATGTCAAGGGTTTTCTCGCCAATCCAGAGAGTCGAGATCATGCGGTTGCATCGTCGAGTCCATGCGTTGAAAAACCTGTGTATGTGCCGGAAGTCGCCTCGCTCGAGCAACTGGGAGAGCTGTTCCGGTCTGGTGCGCGCGATCTCGCGATCGTCGTGGACGAATTCGGCGGCACGGCTGGAATTGTCGCCGTCGAAGATTCGCTCGAACAATTACTCGGCGACATTACCGCAAGGGGTGAAGAGGTTCACGCAACTCCAGTTCGATCGATCGATGGAACAACGATCTTTGATGGCCGCACCAGTCTCGCTGACTTTGCGCATGAGACTGAGTCAACCATTCCGGAAGTCCATGCGTCGACTGTCGGAGGCCTCGTCACCGAGGTGCTCGGACGGCTGCCCCATGCAGGAGATACGGTGCGATTCGCGGGCTGGCGATGGCGGGTCTTGTCGGCATCCAGCGGACGCGCAACGGCGGTTGAGGTAAGTCCTGATCGAGGAGTGGAGGGACCACCGCGATGATGACGATTCCACTCGCCGTCACGATCGCAGGCGTGCTCTTCATGGCTCTTTACGCTGGACTTGAGACCGGGATCTACACGTTGAATCGTGTGCGACTCGCCGTCCGAATCGCGCAGGGCGACAAGCGGGCGATCGCACTCCAACAGGAAGTGCAACGTTCGACGCAATCGCTCATTGTGCTCTTGTGCGCCATCAATATCGCGGGATATGCGCAGGCTTGGGGGGTCGCCACGATCCTTCATGAAATGGGATTTGACACGCGCACCACGGCGTTGATCGACTTCGCGATCATTCTCCCGCTGAGTTTTCTCGTGTGTGACCTTGTGCCCAAAGACCTCTTCCGCCTTTTCTCTGATCGGTGGACGTATCCGCTCGTGCCAGCCCTCGTGTGGGCTCGACGAGTGTTGGTATGGACGGGTGTCGAACCGATGTTGGAGGGTGTTGCGGTTCTTGCTGCACGTTTGGTTGGAGTGAAGGGGAGTACCACCGTTCTTTCAAGTCGTGAACAGGTGTCGCATTGGTTGCGCGAGGGAGAGGGCGCTGGACTCTTGCGTGAATCGGACATCGTGGTCGCTGAGCAGACTCTCCGTGCATCCGCGCGCACCGCGTTGGACGCAATGATCCCTTGGAGTGATGTGCAGGTCATCGGTGTGGATCTCGAAGGAGAGGCTCGCGTCGCATTCTTGCGAGAGTCCGAATTCACTCGATTGCCTGTGGTGAACACAGAGAATCATGTGGTGGGAATGCTGGCGTGTTTGGATGCGTGGCTCGATCCGCAGCGAACATCCGAGTCACTCATGTTGGCGGCGCTCTTTGTGGAGCCGACTGAATCGGCGCCCACTGTATTGAGAAAGATGCGAGATCAGAGAACGCAAATGGCGTTCGTTGGAACTGCTGAAAGCCCGCTTGGATTACTCTCGCTGAAGGACCTCGCGCGACCGATTGTGGGAGACTTTCCTGGATGGTCTGCCTCGCTATACTCCTCGACCCCGCGCGCCGGTAGCTCAGTTGGTAGAGCACACCCCTGATAAGGGTGAGGTCGATGGTTCGAGCCCATTCCGGCGCATTGCCCGATGGATGTTGCTTGAGAGATCCATGCTTCCGAAGCCACTCGCCCACATTCGCGACATTCTGGAGGTTTTGAATACCCCCATTCGGTTCACGCAAGACGCGATTCGGTTTCCGTTCAGCGAAAATCGCTATCGAAAATGGCTCCAGGCTGAACTGCTCTCAGGTCGCCCCGTCTGCGCGGTGTATAGCGCTCCAAAGACCGCTTCGAGTGCCGTCCTCAAAGTGCTCGAGGCGACGAAGCGGTATGTTGTTCCGCGAGTCCACATCATGGGTTCAGAACATCTCTTTCCTGGGGTGGGGCACTCGATGGTGGGCAGAGATGGGCTCTTGAAACACAAGGCGGCCGAACAGCGGGCCTGCCGATCGATGTTGTTTGAAACAGACCTTCCCATTCGGGTGGTCTCGATGGTGCGCGAACCCGTTGGGTTCAATGTCAGCAACTTCACGTACTTTGGACGCGCCTACTGGATGAGAACATGCTGGAGGGCCGCTCCCTACGCTCGTCCCGAGGAGTTGTGGTCTCGATTCCAAAGAGTATTTCCTCACTCGAGTGCCAGCGTGTGGTGGGAGAAAGAACACAGCGCCTTCACTGGCATTGTGATACGTCCGGGTGAATTTGATGCCGATCGCGGATGGGGGCGATTCCAGTCGGGACGAGTGGATGCTCTTGTCCTTCGTTGCGACATCCCGGACGATCAGAAGCGAACCGCAATTGAGGAGTGGCTTGGGCACCCCGTTCCTCCGGTGGAGCGAGAGAATCAAAACGATGTGTACGTCCCGCCGATTGTGTTGGATCGAGTTCGCGATCAGGTGCGCCAACATCCAGAGTATGTCGATCGGTGCCTTTCTCTTCCTTACATGAACATCTTCTGGACGAAGGCGCAGCAGGATGCTATTGCGCTCCGCTGGCGCGGGAATTGAGAGGTGGCGCGCCTCGATCGCGCGCGTTACCATCCCTCCCTTCCAATCGGTCCATTCGACACCATTTACAGCGGAGAAACTATGCGTCGCACAAAAATCAGCGTCATCGGAGCAGGCAATACCGGAGCATCATGCGCAGTGTGGGCAGCGAGTCGCGAACTCGGTGATGTGGTCTTGCTCGATATCTCTGAAGGAGTAGCGAAGGGCAAGGCGCTCGACCTTTTGTGCAGCGGTCCGATTGAAGGATTCGACTGCTCCATTCACGGCACATCCGACTACGCCGACACGGCGGGAAGCGATGTCGTGATCTTGACTGCGGGCATTCCTCGGAAGCCGGGCATGAGTCGTGACGATCTCATTCAGACGAACGTCAAGATTGTGCGATCATGCGCCGAGCAAATTGCGAAGTTCAGTCCCGATGCGGTGTTGATCGTCTTGTCGAATCCGCTGGATGCGATGGTGTACACCGCGTGGAAGGCATCTGGATTTCCGACGCATCGAGTGATCGGTCAAGCGGGATGCCTCGACGTGGCTCGCTTCCGAGCGTTTCTCGCGATGAAACTCAACTGCAGCATCGAAGACATTCAGGCCATGCTCTTGGGTGGACACGGAGACGACATGGTTCCGCTTCCTCGGTACACGAGCGTCCATGGCATACCTGTTGATCAATTGCTCTCGAAGGAAGAGATCAATGAGTGCGTCGAGCGCGCCAAGGCCGGTGGAGGTGAAATCGTCAAGCTCATGGGGACGAGCGCGTACTACGCTCCGGCGAGCGGTTGTATTCAGATGGCCGAGGCGATCATCAAGGACAAGCGTCGAATCCTTCCATGCGCTGCGTACTGTGAGAATGAGTTTGGCGTTGCGCCAGGGCAGAAGGGGAAGGGGTACTTCATCGGAGTCCCTGTCATTCTCGGCAAGAATGGTGCTGAAAAGGTCATCGAGATTCAATTGAGTGCCGACGAAAAAGTCCTGATGGAAACAAGCATCGCGCACGTGAAGGATCTCGTGAAGGTGGTCTGTGATCTCTTCCCAGATCTTGCCTGAACGCCGACCTCTCGAGATTCGTGAACTTTTCACGTTCATCTGTCCGATACCCATTCGCCGTGCGACGTGTGACTCAACCACTTTTTCGCGTTGACCCAGGATGGTTATTCCTGATCGGCGGGTTGACCTTGATTGGATGCAGTGTCCTCGTGCCGCAAGAGGTGCGATTGCATCAATTGAGCGAGCAGCTCAACGCTCTCGAGCATTTGGAGCGCTACGGATTCAAACGACAGCAGGCTTACACCGAGTTCATTGACCAAGTGGAGTCGGACGATCCCGCCCTCCTTCGTCGTCTCGCTGCGAGTCAGCTGCATCTCGTTGCGAGTGAGGCGACGCCGTTGGCGGTGGCGTCTTCGGCTTGGCAACCCGTCGCCGAATGGGTCGACGAATCGGTTCCCTTCGACTCCTACAACGAGCGTCCTGCAACGGATTCACTGCTCCGGCGGTGGACGCAGGGGCGTCATCGGTTTTGGCTTGGCGGCGTGGGAGCTTTTTGCGCTTTCGCGGGGTTGATGCTCGGCGCGAGTGGGAAGTTGATCCCTCGTCGGTCTCGAGCGGTCGATGGACTGGTGGGCCCAGAAACTTCCGAGAGTGCTTCGATCGAGGCGGGTGCTGCGCAGCGGGTGGACGCGGGGAATTCCAGCATCGCGGAATGCACCCACAATTCTGGATCCGACTAATTCGATCTTCGCAGTTTCTCGAATCTTTTCCGCTCGCTTTTTCAAAGGGCGTGCGGATGCGGTTATTGTGTCTTCATGGCGCGAAACCCGGGGGATATTGATGACGCAACGATGCGTATCGCGCTCGCAGTGGGCCTCGGTCCCGTCGTCTGGGGTCACCTTCGCGCGGCGGGACTGACGGCGGACGAGGTGTGCAGGCTGGATGCAATTCAGTTGGGGGCGGCTGGGAGGATTGGAGAGTCGCAAGCGCAGAAGGTGTGCGAGGGGATTCGCGCTGCAGACCCGCTGATCGAACGGGCGGAGATGACGAGGATCGGCGCGAGAGCGATCGTGATTGGTGACGACGATTATCCCGATCGGCTCTCGCAGATGCACGATCCACCCATCATGCTTTGGATCAGGGGGCGATGGGAGGAATTGGACTTTGATGCGTGGTGGGTGGCGTTGGTGGGCTCGCGTCTGGCATCGGACTACGGGGTGGGAGTGGCATCGACTCTGGGAGTAGCCCTCGGGGATGCTGGGTGCGTCGTCGTTTCCGGCGGGGCAAGAGGAATCGACGCGGCGAGCCACCGCGGAGCGCTCCGTGCGCGAGCTCCAACCGTGGCCGTGGTCGGGTCAGGACTCGGGCAGTGCTATCCACCCGAGCACGCGCGACTTTACGAAGAGATCGTTGCATCGGGTGGTGCCATGGTCAGCGAACTTCCTTGCGCGGCTGAGCCGCTGCCGCACCACTTTCCCCGTCGAAATCGCATTCTCGCGGGACTCTCTCACGGAGTGGTTGTCGTCGAGGCATCCCTTCGCTCAGGAGCACTGATCACCGCACGTCTCGCTTGCGATCTTGGACGAGATGTGGTCGCCGTTCCAGGCAGGGTGGGCGACTGGCAGGCGCACGGTTGCCACAAAGCGATCAGAGAAGGGTGGGCCATGCTTGCTGAGGCTCCGGAAGACATTCTCCAAGCGTTGCAGGACGCTTCAGGTTTCGCAGGATTCACTCAGCCTCGGGGCAACCTGATAGATTCTTCCCTTTCCCCAACGCCCCATGACGAACTCAACTGCGGATTCCTTCACAACGACCAAGGCGCCACCGGGGGTCGAGACGGTTCTGATCCTTGATTTTGGAAGTCAGTTTGTGCAACTGATCGCGCGTCGGGTCCGAGAAGCGGGCGTTTTTAGTCTGCTCGTGCGCCCCGATGCCTCGTTTGAAGAGTTGAGGAAGCACAACCCCAAGGGAATCATTCTGTCGGGTGGTCCCTCAAGCGTTCACGAGAGTGGATCGCCCCGCTGCGACCCGAGACTTTTTGAAGTTGGATGCCCCGTCCTTGGCATTTGCTACGGGATGCAACTTGGCGCCGAGATGCTCGGTGGCGCTGTGACTCCGTCGAACCATCGCGAGTACGGACGAGCCCATTTGGATGGCATGGTTGCCTCGGATTTCTTCAAAGGAGTCCCATCCCACGCGCAAGTGTGGATGAGTCACGGCGATCAGGTCACGACGCTCGGTCCTGGATTTGAAGTCCTCGCAAGGACGCCAACATGTCCACTCGCCGCAGTGCGCCACGGCGAGAAGAAGTTCTACGGTGTGCAGTTTCATCCAGAGGTCACGCATACGCCGCAGGGCGCAGCGATGCTTCAGAACTTTCTGTTTGAAGTGTGTCACTGCCGCGGGTCGTGGTCGATGGCGGACTACATGCAAACTGAATGCGATCGCATCCGCGAACGCGTTGGAAACAGCCGTGTGATTTGCGGACTCTCTGGTGGCGTCGACTCGAGCGTTGTGGCAGCACTTCTTGCGCGAGCCATCGGACGCCAATTGTGCTGCATTTTTGTCGACAACGGCCTTCTGCGAAAAAACGAACGCGAATTGGTTGAGCGCACTTTTCGCGAACACTTTGATATTGACCTCCGCGTGGTGGATGCTGCAAGCCGATTCCTCGGCGACCTCGCAGGGATTGAAGAGCCGCAAGAAAAAAGGCGGCGCATCGGACACCGTTTCATTGATGTCTTCAAGGATGAAGCGCGACATGTCGACGGTGAGGTTCGATTCTTGGCCCAAGGAACTCTGTATCCCGACGTGATTGAAAGTGGACACGGACATTCTGGCAAGGCAGCGAATATCAAGTTGCATCACAACGTCGGTGGACTTCCGGAAGAACTTGGATTCGAGTTGATCGAACCCCTTCGCATGCTCTTCAAGGATGAAGCGCGCACGCTCGGCAAAGTGCTCGGATTGCCGCAGGAAATTGTCTGGCGTCACCCATTCCCAGGACCGGGACTCGCCGTGCGCGTGCTCGGAGAAGTAACTCTTCCCAAACTCGAAGTGCTGCGAGAGTGTGACCAGATCTTGCTGGATGAGATCCATTCTGCCGGCTTGTATGGATCAACGAGCCAAGTGTTTGCCGTGCTGACTCCAGTCAAGAGCGTTGGCGTGATGGGTGATGGTCGCACCTACGACAATGTGGTCGCGATTCGGGCCGTGACCACCGAGGATTTTATGACCGCAGACTGGGCTCGCATTCCCTACGACGTCCTCGCCACGATTTCGAATCGCATCATCAATGAGGTTCGCGGAGTCAATCGAGTCGTCTACGACATCTCGAGCAAGCCTCCTGCGACCATCGAGTGGGAGTAGTGGGATTCGTCCGCGCCGCTCGCTATCCTTACAGCCATGCCAAGTACTCACCGCAAGGGACACGCACTTCGATTGTTCCTCTTCAACGCCGTTCTCTTTCTTGTCATCGGGGCGTTCGCTGGATTTGAGATGGGGGACTTTTTACCTGATGCCGGAAAACTTCTCGTCCTCGTTTTTGTGCTGCCCATCATTCTTGCGGGGGTCGCCACGTGGTGGCACCTCAAGCACGGTCACTGGACCAATGTGGATTCGATGAGTGAGCGCATGGTTCATCCGCATCGCGATCCTGAAGGGCACTCGACGAGATGAGTGGATCGGTGAACCGTCGTGATGCCCTTCGAATGGCTGCCATGACGGCGGCGGCTTTGATGCACCGCACAGCGGGTGCGTCGGTCGCTCGTTCGTTCGAAGTGAAGGACAGCGACAGCACTGTGTTTTCTATCAGCCTTGCCCAGTGGAGCCTGCACCGCGAGTACTTTGGACTCAAGATCGATCCACTCGATTTCCCTGTCATCACTCGAACAACGTTTGGTCTTGGCGGCGTCGAGTACGTCAACAGTTTTTATAAACACCGCATCGCCAAGGGTGCTGAACTCGCCTCAGAACTGCGTCGCCGGTGCGACGATCACGGTGTGACGAGTGTGCTGATCATGTGTGATGGCGAGGGAGAACTTGGCGCAGCCGATTCGTCCGCGAGAGGGGTCACCGTTGAGAATCATGTGAAGTGGCTCGAGCTCGCGAAGGCGCTTGGGTGCCATTCGATTCGTGTCAACGCGCAGAGTACGGGCACTTTCGACGAGCAACAAAAACTCGCCGCGGACGGTTTGCGTTTGCTGTGTGAGCGTGCGACACCCCTTGGGCTCAATGTGATTGTTGAGAACCACGGCGGACTCTCGAGCAACGGCGCGTGGTTAGCCGGCGTGATGAGATTGGTGAATCTTCCAAACTGCGGAACGCTTCCTGACTTCGGCAACTTCGGCGATTACGACTGTTACAAAGGAGTCGAAGAACTCATGCCGTTTGCCAAAGGGGTGTCGGCGAAGAGTCACGATTTCTCATCCCCGAGTGGCATTGAAACGAAAATCGACTTTGCGCGCATGCTCTCGATTATCCGTGCGACACAATTCAAAGGATGGATCGGTATCGAATACGAGGGGTCGCGCCTTTCTGAAATGGATGGAATTCTCGCGACCAAGGCGCTGCTGGAATCGCTCGGATGCAGCGGTAAGAAAGAGACCACAGGAAAGTAATGCAAGGTTGTTCCACTATGACTGATTCGAATCATGTGCGTGCTGATGATCGTGGCACCGGAGGCATTCTCGTGACCGGTGCAGACGGGGAGATGGGGCATGCACTGCTCGCGGCTCTCTCACACCGTTTTTTGAACAAGCGAGAAATCATCGCGGTGGACCTTCGGGAACTGACCGACGATCGAGACGCGCATGTATCTGCTTCGTACACCGGTGACATTAGCGATCCCGCACTGGCCGAACGGATCGCCCTTGCACACGACATCTCTGAGGTGTGGCATCTCGCGGCGTTACTTTCAACGCGAGGGGAACGCGTTCCAGAACTCGCACTGCGTGTCAACGTGATGGGGAGTGCACAGATGCTCAAATTGGCAGCGGACAGTGCGACGCGGCGTGGACGTCCTGTGAAGTTTCTTTTCCCGTCCACCATTGCCATTTACGGCGTGCCTACCCTCGAAGCGAAGCGTGCGGCGGGTCGTGTCAACGAGGATCAGTGCATGGAGCCGATCACGATGTACGGAGTCAACAAGCGCGCCGTCGAAGAACTCGGCCGTTATTACGGAAAGCACTATCGACAACTCTCGACCGATCGACTCGAGTGCACCGTCGATTTTCGCGCGATTCGTTTTCCTGGAATCATCTCAGCTGAAACCATTCCAACAGGAGGGACGAGCGACTACGGTCCAGAAATGTTCCATGCCGCGGCGCAAGGGAAGGCGTACACATGCTTCGTTCGCCCTGATGCGCGTATCCCGTTCATGACGATGCCCGATGCGGTGCGGTCATTGATGGAACTGGCGCAGGCTCCTCGTGAGTCGTTGACCCGTGAGACCTACAACGTCTCCGCTTTTGCTCCCTCTGCCGAAGAGATCGCAGCGAAGGTTCGCGAGTTTTTTCCGAAGTCCAACGTTCGTTATGTTCCAACTCCTGAGCGGCAGCGCATCGTGGATAGTTGGCCCGAAGACTGCGATGATTCAGCAGCGAGGCGCGATTGGGGATGGAAGCCAGAGCACGATTTCGATTCGGCGTTTTCGCAGTACCTCGTGCCGAGTATTCGCGCGCGCTACGGAGTGTGATGGGGCGATACACTCGACCCAATGCCCACTCTCGAAACGACGTTTGACGCGCGCACCGACGACACACTGACCCTCTTGCGTGCGAACGGTCAGTTCAAAACGCTGCAAGTCATCGAAGGACCCATGGATGCCACCGTGCGCCTTCGCGGGTACGGTGAGGTCGCTTGTTTTTGCAGCAACAACTATCTCGGTCTCTCGAATCATCCCGAGGTCGTCAAGGCAGGGCATGAAGGGCTCGATCGATACGGCGCGGGGACCGCGAGCGTCCGCTTCATTTGTGGCACATTCGATTGTCACCTCAAGTTGGAGCAGCGCATCGCGGACTTCTACGGCGTCGAGGCGGCGTATACCTTCGTGAGTTGCTGGAACGCGAACGAGGCGATCTTCCCGACGTTGTGCGAAGCAGGGGACATCATCATTTCGGACGAATTGAATCACGCCTCCATCATCGATGCGATTCGCCTCGCAACCGTGATCAAGAAGGGACTTCTCAAGACGGTGTATCGACACAATGATGTGGCTGCGCTGCGCACTCGGCTCGAAGAAGCGCGGGCGAATCCACAAATGACTGGCACGATTTGGGTGGTGACCGATGGTGTGTTCTCGATGGAGGGCGACATCGCCGATCTTCTCACGATGCGCGCGCTCTGCAACGAGTTTGGAGCGAAACTGGTTGTCGATGACAGTCACGGCACGGGGGTGATGGGGCATACGGGACGCGGCACGCACGAGCACTTCGGAATGAAGGCGACAGAAATCGACTACTTCACAGGCACACTCGGTAAAGCGCTCGGTGGTGCCGCGGGTGGATATGTCGCTGGATCTCGGCGCGCCATTGATCTCCTTGTGCAGCGTGGTCGTCCCACATTGTTTTCGAATGCCCTTCCGACGACAGTCGCCGTGAGTGCAGAGAAGGCGATTGAAGTGTTGATGCGAGAGCCCGAGCGAGTGCAGAAATTGCGTGATAATGTGGCGTACGCACGAGAGGGGATTCGACAGTCGGGATGGGAAGTCCTCAAGAGTCCCACCGCCATTTGTCCGATCATCGTGCACGACACGGCGCGGGCGATTGCGCTGAGCCGACGACTTCTCGATCTGGGAGTCTTTGTGATTGGCTTCGGATTCCCCGTTGTTGCGGAAGGGCACGCTCGACTGCGCGTTCAGATTTCGGCGGCGCACGAGAAACAACACCTCGATGCACTGATCAGCGCATTGGCAAAGCTTCGGCAAGAAGTCTGATAGAACGGGGATAGACTCCTCGTTGTGATCCTTCGTCGAATCCATGATGAGACCCTTGCACAGACGGCGTATCTCGTCGCGTGCGAGCGAACGCGCGACGCCATCATCGTTGATCCCGAACGAGACATCGACCGAGTGCTCGAACTTGTGGCGCGTGAGGGACTCCATCTCATTGCTGCCGTCGAGACGCACATTCATGCCGATTTTGTGAGCGGTGTGCCGTCGCTCTGTCAGTCCCACGGCATTCCCGCCTGGGTGTCGGGTGTTTGCGGAGCACCATCATGGGCTGCGACGGTGGACGCCAACGCACGCGCCGCGATGCGATTGCTGCACGACGGTGACACGCTCTCGGTGGGAGACCTTTCTCTTCGAGTGCTGCACACTCCGGGACATACTCCAGAAGCGATCACACTCGCTGTGCTCGATGAACAAGGAGTGGTTCGCGCTCTGTTGACAGGAGATTTTCTCTTCGCAGGAAGTGTTGGTCGTCCAGATGTTGGTGCGCGTCTTCAAGGGGCGAAAGCAGACATGGCCTCTGTGGCACGGAAGTTGCAAAGGGCGCTTCAGCGATTGTCCAACCTCGGAGACAATGTCCTGATTTATCCAGGACACTCCACAGGCAGTGCGTGCGGCGGTTCGATCTCTGCGCTTCCTGTTTCTCGCTTGGATATCGAACGCAGAATCAACACCACACTCAAGGAAAGCACCGGAGAAGAACAGGCGTTCTCTGACAAAGTGATGTCCAAGATGCCCGATCCTCCAAGTTATTTCGCGCGAGTGAAGGCGCTCAACTCAGAAGGAGCATGTTGCAGAGCGGGGGATGTGCCGCCGGTGATTCCAACACTCGACGCGAGCACATTCGTCGAAGCAGCATCCCATCCAGCATGCGTGGTCATCGACTGCCGCGCGTGGGCTCGATTCAATGATGGATTCCTTCCTGGATCAATCAGCGCCCCGATGGATCGGCTCTTCGCGATGGGCGCTGGCAGTTATCTCGAGTCTGGAGATGAAGTGCTGCTCGTTTGCACCGAGCCAGAGCGAAGCTGCGCCGTTCGCTGCTTGTGGAGGCTCGGTGTCGACCGATTCGCAGGATGGATTCCTCCAAGCGAGTACGACAGGATTCCTGAAGCGGCATTGGCTGGAGATGAGATCGAAGAGATCGCCGCCCCGCGCGCGTTGCAACGATGGCAGGCGGGCGAGGCGACATTTGTGGATGTCCGCAATTGTGTCGAGTACGAACAAGGACATCTTCCGGGTGCGGTGTTCGCTCCGTTTTCACAATTGCCAGATCGTGCAATGGAATGGGACCGCGCAAAACCGATCATCTGCTATTGCCGATCTGGCAATCGAAGCGCGCGTGCGTGTAGTTACTTGCGTCGCCGAGGATTCAAAGTGTCGAACATGCGCGGCGGCTACTGGCCGTGGGCGGGTCGCGGATTCGAGGTTGAGCGTGGCGCTCCCGACGGACTGGTCTCCTGCTGAATGAGACTTACGTCACGCTAATCGTTGGCTGAACATATCTCCCCGCTGTCATCGAAGCGATGCTGATCTGCGCGGCAGTGCGTTGGCAGATCGCATCCAGATCGGATGCGAGCGTTGGAATGTCCCAGTTGGCGAGGGGAGTACCCGCATCGCAGTGTTGACGGAGTGCCATGTGAATCGGCACGGATCCAAGAAACGGAAGTCCCATGCTCTGCGCCATCATTTCTGCGCCGCCTCGTCCAAAAAGGTCGTACTCCTTGCCATCATCGCCCAAGAAGTAAGACATGTTTTCTACGACGCCGAGGATATCCACTCCGAGTTGTTGAAACATTCGTACCGCGCGTCGCGCATCATCTTGTGCGACTCGTTGAGGAGTGCACACGATGACCGCACCCGTGAGCGGAAGAAGTTGTGCGAGCGTGAGCGGCACATCACCTGTGCCAGGTGGGAGGTCGATGATGAGATAGTCGAGCGCGCCCCACTCCGTTTGTGTTGCGAGTTGTTTGAATGCGCCGTGCGCCATCGGACCACGCCAGATGAGTGCCTTGTCTGGATCGACGAGTTTCCCGAGCGTCATGCTCTTTACACCGTGCAATTCAAACGGGAGCAGCACGTTGCCCTTGGCGGTCGCACCGAAAGCGTCGAGTCCAAGCATGGTGGGAAGACTGGGGCCATAGATGTCTCCGTCGAGCAATCCCACCCGCGCACCAAAACGCGCGAGACCAACGGCGAGGTTGACGCTGATCGTGCTCTTTCCAACTCCTCCCTTGCCTGCTCCTACGGCGATGACATGTTTCACATTCGGAAGTGGATTGCCACCCTCGCGCGTCTTCTCGTTGGCGCGTCGCACATCCGCAGTGAATTGCACTTCAACACTCGCATCGGCGACGCCGAACTCCATCGCCTTGCGACGAACAGCGCGTTCTACATCGCCGCGAATCTTGTCCTTCATCGGACATGCTGGCGTGGTGAGTTCGACGCCAACCGAGATGCGGCGATCATCGATGGTGATCCCCTTGATCATGCCGAGCGTGACAAGATCCTTGCCCAAATCTGGGTCGTTCACGGTGCGCAGTGCGTCTCGAATCGCTTCTTCTGGAATAGTCATTGTGGTTTCGCTTTGAGAGCCACGAACTGTAGCGCATCGAGGGAAAAGAGCCATTCATCCCTCAAACGGGCGCGAATGAGTTATTGCTGAGATACTTGTCCCGAACGTCGCCCCTGTGGCGAATATCGGTACACAACACGCGCGAGAGCGCAGAGGAGCCAACAATGAATCGAACGACAATCACACTGGTACTGACATCAGCACTCATCCTGAGTGGAACCGCGGCATTCGCAAGCTTTGACGACTCGAAGCAAGGTCCACCTCCAGCGGGCAAGGACGGCGGCGGACCTCCACAGGGAGCGCAGGGCGACAAAGGCGACAAGGCGAACAAGGGCCAAGACAGACAGGGCGGACGCAAGCAGGGAATGGGAGGCGGCAGTCCGCAGCGTGAAGCAATGGCGATGGGCAGGGCGTTGAAGGAACTCGAAGCGACCTTCACTCCCGACCAGAAGGCGAAGATCGATGGCATGCGCACTGCATTCGAAGCGGAAGCCAAAGCGTTTCGTGAATTGAATGAAACGAAGATGCGCGACCTCATGGAGCAGGCACGTGCCGCGAAGGACAGCGGCGGTGATGAGACTGCAATCAAGGCCGAGATCGAGAAGATCCAAGCAGGTCGCCCAGATGGCAAGGCGTTTGCCGAGAAGATTCGCGCTGAACTCACCCCAGAACAGCAGAAGACTATGGACGACAAGATGGCTGCGATGCGTAAGGAGAAGGGTGGCCAAGGCAAGGGTGGCCAAGGCAAGGGTGGCCAAGGCAAGGGTGGCCAAGGCAAGGGTGGCCAAGGCAAGGGTGGACCTGATGGTCAAGGTCGTCCAGGCAAGGGTGGACCTGACGGTGCGCCTCCGAAGGGTGCTCCTGATGCCCCTGCATTCAATGACTGATCGCACTGAGTGATTCGTACCCAACAAAGAAGGGGCATCCGATTGGATGCCCCTTTTCTATTTCTCTATTGTTTCAACTCGAGTTTCAACCACCGCCAAAGACAACGATGTCGTTGTACCGCTCGGCAATCCCAGCCTTTGAATAGTCGATGTGGGCCAAGCTTGTCTGATTTACCCCGTCCTTATACGAATAGAAAACTCCATCAGCACCCGGTGAAATGAGTACATACTTTCCGCGTGCCGTCCCAGCGAGCGAATCGGCGAGTGTGCTGAATTTTCCAAATCCTGGATGGCGAAGCACGGCTCCCCATGCGCCGTAGTTCGATGAGCTGTTGAGAATGCTGCCCTCTGTGGTGCTCGTCTGATCAAGCGCAAGTTCGCCGAGTGCAGTGGACTTGAGGTAGGGATTCATCGACTCCATCAGAAACTGAGGATTCGTGGCGACGGTGCCTGTCAGAGGTCCAGTGCCGCGTGCAGCACGAACATAGAGAATGGGTTGTCCCCATGAATCGAGCACCTCTGGAAGGAGGATGGATTCGTTGACCTGCCCAGTCGCTGTACCGATCTGATTTCCCTTGGGGGTGAAGAACGGTGGATACCACTTCCCTTGAACGCGCGTTCGCTTTCCAATTTCTGCTGGATTGATCTTGAGAATCACACCATTCGCGAGGGCGAGCGTTGCCCAACCCGTTGTAAATGTTGCATACTCCGGATCATCGTTTCGAATCGCGCCTCCCATCAGGTGGAGCAGCGCGTTTTCCATCCCACTGATCGGAGGAATCACGCCGTCAATCGGAGCGAGCGCGTTCTCAGGAGCGACTCCTGGGTAAAAACCAAACTGCAATTGAAACGCATCGCACGCTTTGCCAAACTCTTGCATGAGCGCCTGAGTCTCGGTGACCTTCGCTCGCTGAGAGACCTTCGAGAGGGCAGGCAGCAAGAGTCCAATCAGGATCACGATGATGCCAATCACGACGAGAAGTTCAGTCAATGTGAATGCGCGGCGAGCGGTTTTCGTAGGTGGCATGCTGAAACCTTGATTTGGGGGCAGAATCGACTGTGAAAGTATACGGAGGAGGTATCGAAACCGTTCCACAATTGTGGATTGAATCCTCATGGATCAAATAGCGTCCGTTCAGGCGCAGGAGCGACTCGAACACGGGGGGCTGAGAGTTCGATTTCGCCCGCGTATTCCTCGTAGTCGGCATTGGGGTTTTCGATCATCCATGCCACAAAGGCAAGGACACTTTTCTGGGACGCGCGCTCGCGCCAATCGTCGCCAAACCGAGTCTTGACTCCGAGCCAAAGATGCGCGAAGGCATTGCGCTTGGCGAGTCCGGGATGCGGATGCAAGAGGGGTTGGATCACATCGCCCGCGTGGCGCACGGCTGCAGAGACTTCAACGAGTTCAGCGGGGAGCATGAGTTACGTCATCCGCACGAACCGCGCGTGCACGAGGCACTCTTTGCCGTCGTGAGCGATACGCCGAGCGTGAGTTGTACTTGCCGCATGACGCTGATCGAGCACGCGGCCTAGTTGATCGTGATGGGCAGGGCGTCCTGTTTCCAACCTTCGATGCCTCCGGTCATGTTCACCACTGAGTGCGTTGTGGCGAGTGAAGCGACTGTGATGCGCGACGCATCAGCAGACCGCTTTCCACTCCTGCAGTAAAAGGCGATACGTTGACCGCGCGTTGCGTATGACGCGGCGAGGCGTGGGTCGAACTTGGAAAGGGGAATGAGTATGGCTCCATGAATCCGCTCGCGCGCATGCTCATCTTCCTCGCGCACATCGATGAGCACGCAGGTGCCTTCGGATATCCACTGCTGAATCTGGCGCGGCGTTGCGGATTGAATCGTTGAATCTGGCGTTGTGGTGGTCATGGTGTCGTGCCTTCAGTGTATTCGTTGCGGACTATCACTCGATTCGCATCACCACAGTGGCGCAGAATCCGACACTTGCCGCATCCCTTCGTAGACAGCGCATGCTGCCGCTGTCGCGAGATTGAGACTGCGCGCCTGGGGAATCGGACGCATTGGAAATGTGAGTCGATGATCTGCACCGTGAGTTGAGTCAACCCAATCATGAAGCCACTTCGGAACTCCGCCGTTTTCTTGTCCAAAGATCATGTGGTCTCCGCGCTTGAACGGGGCATCCCAGTGAGCACGCGTTGCCGTCGTGGTGTAGAGCCAGACCCGTTTCGGCATGGCATCGCGCAGATAAGCGTCCCATGTTTCGTGTTCGACGCAGTCCACCAATTCCCAGTAATCAAGTCCCGCACGGCGACGAGCCTTTTCATCCATCTGAAATCCAATGGGGTGGATGACATGCAAGCGGCATCCAGTAGCCATCGCGGTGCGACCAATGTTGCCTGTGTTCGTTGGAATCTGTGGCTGGAAGAGGACGATGTGAAAGAGTGGGTCCTGAAGTGATGGCACGCGCGTATTCTCGCATCATGCGCTCCTCAATGTGGCTGTCATCATGGGTTTGTTCCGTGATCTTCACCTTTGCAGTGTGTGCCGCCGAAAACACACGCGCAGTCGTCGTGGCGAGCGACGGGGCGATGGCTGACCTCGAGTGGATGAATGTTGTTTCAGCATTGTCGGTCAGCCAGAATGCCGAGGTCCTCTCGTGGAGTGAGTCGGTGAACGAGGTGCGGACGAAGTTGGTCGAGCGCATGCCGCGCTACACAACCTTTGTAGCCCTTCCAACCGAAGTGGGTCGCGCATTCGTTGCCTCGGTGCATCAACTTGCAAGATCACTCGATGGCGATTCGTGGTCCGATACGCGCTGGGGCATCGTGACCGGACGCACTGCGGACGACGCGCTGCGCATCGCCACTCGAGACGAACCGATCGCGGTCCGTATTGGTTTCGGCGGCACTGGCATTCCGCTCGATCAATTCGACTCAGGTGTTTGGTTCAACGAGGGAGCCGCGGGAGCACGCACGCAAAAAACGGCGGATGGAACGACGACGACCACGGTTGGAGCAACCGATACCACGGCCGATCTTGTGAATGCGTTCAATGCGATCCATCCCGATTTCATGATGACGAGCGGTCACGCTTCGCAGCGCGATTGGCAGATTGGATATTCGTTTCCGAGTGGTTCTCTCCAGGGTCGAAGTGGTGCGCTCGTGGGAGTGGACGTCGCGGGTGTGATCCATCCCATCCTCTCGCCGAACCCGAAAGTGATGCTGGCAGCGGGCAATTGCCTTCTTGGATTTGTGGATGGGCCCGATGCGCTCGCACTCGCATTCTTGGGTGACGAAGCGGGATTCGACCAACTTGTTGGATACACCATCAAGAGTTGGGCTGGCTGTGGAGGGTGGGGCACACGAGATTGGTTCTTCAGCGATCCAGGCCGATACTCGCTCCACGAAGCTTTTTGGATCAACAACCAACTGATTGTGGACGCGCTCGAGCGAGAATCTCCAGGGGCGTCGAAACAGGAGGTTGTTGGATTTCTTCAAGATGATCCGATGATTCTCCTTCGAGATTGTTTTCAAAAGGCATCGGCGAATCAAACACCCGACCAACTCAAGTCGCTCGCAGGATTGTTGTGGGACCGAGATAGCGTTGCGTTTTACGGTCGTCCCGATCGAGATGCCCGCCTCTCGCGCCGAGGAGATGTGTGGGATTCAGAGATCGATGACCAAGGGAACGTCGTGCGCGTGACGGTGTTTGCTCCCGATGCCGTGTCGATTGGGAAACCGCCTGCGGTGTTTCTTCCGCGTCGCCTTACCAACGTGCGTTGTGTTGAGAATGCTGGACTCGATCCAATCATCGCCGATGACTTCGTCATTTTTCGAGGACTCGAAAGACTTGCAGCAGGAGAGCGGCGGACGATCGTCCTCGCCGATGATGGCATCGCGACGAAGCCATCGAAACGTGAAATACCACCGTGGGGGGAACTACTCAAACTCGCGGCACAATTTCCATCGGCCTATCGAGCGGATCTCATCAAGTCGCTCAGTGTGGCGGAAGAGAATCAAGGGGAAATCGCCGCGTTTCTCGGCTGCGCGGTGGATCTCTCGTCCACTGATCCATTCGCACTCGATGCGGCTGGGTTCTTGATCGCCTTCATGCCAGAGGGTGATCTCCAGTCGATTCGATCAGAGTTGCTGTGCGAGAATCTGGAGTATGCGTTACGTGCTCGGCGCGAGAGTCGTTGGAGCGCCGATGCTCCAGACGAGGTGTGGCTCGATGCTGTGCTGCCCTATGCCCATGTCAATGAGCGGCGTGATGCGTGGAGAAAGATGTACTTCGATCGATATTTTGCGCGCAGTCAGTCAGCTGAGACGAAAGAAGAGGTTGTCCAGTTGTTCAACGATCTTGTGTTCAAAGATCAGCATGTCGTCTATCACGCGACGAAGCGACCCAAGAGCAATCAGAGTCCATTCGAGAGCGCCGATGCTGGATATGCAAGTTGCAGTGGACTCAGCATCATGCTCGCCGATGCACTTCGTGCGTGTGGTATTCCCGCGCGTGTCGTGGGCATTCCATTGTGGCTCGAAAAAACAGGCAATCACACCTGGATCGAAGTGTGGGATCAAGGACAGTGGCGTAAGGTCGAGGCGTTTTCTGCAGGGGGATACGACGATTGCTGGTGGTCTTCGCAAACCGCGGCGCTCGCGGCGGCCAATCTCGATGATCCCATGCACAGAATCTGGGCTTCGGGCTGGAAGCGTCGCCCGAATCACTTCGTCCAAGTGTGGGATCTCCACGACAAGAGCGTCCCGGCGGACGATGTCACGGCCTCTTACGCTGCAGTGAAGGCGGCGAAGTAGCCGCTATCATTGAGGGCTCGGAGACACTATGAAAGAAGTCCTCTTTGCAAATCTCGGTTGGGTCGTCCTCCTCACGGCTTGGTGCGTTGCCTATTTCATTCAGGCAAGGGTCGACCGATCGAGACCGCCGAGGTACGAGATGAGTGACGCCTCGAACGACTGATCAATCGTCGTCGAATGGGTCGAAAAGGCCCGACTAGCTCAGTTGGATAGAGCACCGGTTTCCTAAACTGGAGGTCGACGGTTCGAGCCCGTCGTC
>JAQBZO010000021.1 GCA_027622195.1 Planctomycetota bacterium | reverse complement strand
CTCGACCAAACTGACGAGTGGCATCGGACCGAGGAAGAGCTCCACACGGCGGTTGGCGGCGGTTCCCTTTGGACCATTCGCAACGATGGGGCGATACTCACCGTACCCAGCCACTTCGATGCGGACTGGAGCAATACCATCGCTCACAAGTCCATCGCGAACGCCAATGGCGCGGTGTGCCGAGAGGTACACATTCGTCGGATGTGCTTGCCGAGTCGCACTGCGCTTAATCGGCACATTGTCGGTGTGTCCAACGACAACGATTTCAAGATTGGCGGCAGCAGCCGAATTGAGAACCGGTGCCAACTTCTTGAGCAGTGCCGAGGCTTCTGGCTTCAAGGTGGCTGAACCAGAATCGAATGTGAAATCGGAAGCGAATCGGATCATTCCGCGCTTCGAGTCGTATTGCAAAATGTCGGGGTACTGTGCGGCAAGGGCAGCGAGTGCAGAGTCGACATCGGGTGAAAGGGCACCCATGTCGAGCGAAGAGACTCGCGCAAGCAACGCTTCGTAATCCTTGAGCAGTCCCTCAACATCTGCACCTTGGCCAGCGCGCAGGGATTGGAGGCGCTCAAGATCGGCTGCCGCTTGTGCCAATTGGGTCCGAAGTCGCGATTCATTGGCGCGAGTGGAATCGAGGTCGCCCTGCACGCCCAAGAGTTGTTGCTCTTGGCTGCGGTAGGCATTGCGAAGTTCGTCGTATTTTTCCTGCGGAACGCAAGCGGATGCGAACAGGAGAGCGGGGGCGATAGCGAGTACGGTGAATCGGCGCATGGAGAGTCCTCTTTCGCGGCGGAGTGTACAGCCTGTTGGCTTTGGCGTCCCGAGGAAAGGGCCCTTGTACGGTCACAAAAAACTATTCGGCAAGGGGGATGACTTGGACTCCCTCAACTCCTAGAATCTCGGTATGCCCGCTCAGTCCCGTGCCGCAAAAACCGCCGCCCAACCGTACCACCCCGAAGCGTTTCAATTCGTCAAGGCGGGCATCGCGCACACCGTTGCGATCTTGAACCGTGGTGTCGAAACGGGGCCTGCACGGCATGTCAGCGGACAGGAACTCTGCATCGGCCTGCGGGATCTCGCCATAGATCGTTTCGGATTCCTTGCGCCTCAGGTTCTCGGGTTTTGGAATGTCAATCGAACCGATGACTTCGGGCGCATCGTGTTCGCATTGGTCGAGAAAGGAGAATTGTCCACGACCGAAGGCGATTCAATCGAGGACTTCCGTGGTGTTTTTGAATTCGATGAGGCGTTCGCACGAGGCGAAATCACGAATCACTGCCTTGGGAGGAAGTCGATCCGCACGATTCCTTCGTGATGCGTCCGACCGCCGTTTTTACTTTTTGCGTGGCTTGAAGCGGGACTTAATGCTCTCTGTTCGAGTCGACCCCTTGGTCATGCTGCCCATCCCACCTTGAGCACCGTTGGCCGCCATCTGCCGCATCGCGTTGGCTCGACCGCTTGGACCGAGGTTCGCCATTTGCTTCGTCATTTTCTGCATGAACTCAAACTGCTTCACGAGTCCATTCACCTCTGACTCGCTGGTGCCGCTGCCCGTGGCGATTCGCTTGACGCGCGACCGATTGAGAACAGCGAGGTCCGTCCTCTCTCTCTTGTTCATGCTGCACACCATCGCCTCAATTCGATTGAGCCGACCATCGTCCATGTCGATGCCCTTCAGCGCACTTCCTACACCAGGAAGGAGTCCGAGCACTTGCTTCAACGGACCCATTCGGCGAATCGCGCGCAGTTGAGAGAGGAAGTCGTCCAGCGTGAGCTGGCCCTTTTGCATCTTCTCGTTGAGCCGCGCTGCTTCCTCTTCAGAGACCTCTTGCTGAGCTTTCTGGACGAGCGAGACGACGTCTCCCATGCCGAGAATGCGACCCGCAGCGCGTTCGGCATGAAATTCTTCGAGCGCATCGAAACGCTCTCCCACACCCACGAATCGCAGCGGAGCACCGGTCACGCGCTTCACACTCATCGCAGCGCCGCCGCGTGTATCTGAGTCAAACTTGCTCAGAATCACTCCGTCGACGGTGAGACGATCATGGAATGCTTTCGCGCTGCGGACCGCGTCTTGTCCTGTCATCGCATCGATGACGAGGAGTCGGTGATGCGACGAAACGGCGCGGTCAATGGCTTCGAGTTCGGACATCAGCGCGTCATCGACATGCAATCGACCCGCGGTGTCCACAAGAAGCACATCAAATTGTTCACTACGAGCATGTTTGTGCGCGCGCATAGCCACCGACACTGCGACGCCGACTGCCTTTCCGTAGGCAGCGCATTGGTCGGGTTCACCGTAGAACTCGACGCGTGTGCCTCCACCCGCGGCAACGGATGAGACCACTTGCTGCAACTGCTCGACGGCAGCGGGTCGTTGAAGATCGCATGCTGCGACGAGGACGCTTTGTCCTCTCTTGCGAAACCAATGCGCGAGTTTTCCGCAGGTGGTGGTCTTGCCCGATCCTTGCAGTCCGCACATCAGGACAACGGTGGGTCCCGGTGAGACGAGGGAAAGTCCCTCAGGGGTGGGTCCCATCAGTTCGACGAGTTTTCGATGAACGATTCCGATGAAAGCGTCACCAGGCTTCAAGCTGCGTGTGACTGACTCTCCGAGTGCTTCCTTCAGGACTTCATCGCAGAAGTCGCGAACGACCGACTGTTCCACGTCGGCTTCAAGCAATGCAGTGCGAACCTCAGCGAGTGCCTCCTGAACATTGGCGTCCGAGATGCGTCCGCGCCCCGATAGGTTTCGGTACACATCCTGAAGTCGATGGGTCAGTCCTTCAAACATAGTGCGATTCTAACGAGAGTACGATGATCGCTCGCCGCTACCCACGCGGGCGAGCAAGCCAGCCACTCAGCGCGTCTGCATCGAGTGCATTGACACAACGATCTGTCGTCAACGCACCTCGCCTCGCGGTGGCGACTCCGAAATGCAAATTGTCGAAATGCTCTTCGCTGTGGACATCGCAATTGATCGCGATCATTGCTCCCGCCGCGAGCGCGATGCGAACGTGGGTATCCCGAAGGTCGAGTCGAGAGGGATGCGCATTGATTTCCAGAGCGACACCGCGGCGGCCGGCGCATTGAGCAATCGCGGCAATGTCGGGATCCATTCCAGGTCGACCTCTCACCATGCGCCCGGTTGGATGTCCAAGTATGTCCACGGCGGGATGTTCGACCGCCCGCAACAAACGCTTTGTCGCCGTCTCTGGATCTTGTCGAAGCGCCGTGTGAGGACTCGCCACCACGATGTCGAGTTCAGACAGCAGATCATCTGGGTAATCCAGCGAACCATCAGCGAGGATGTCCACCTCACTGCCAGCGAGAATGCGGATACCGGAGATCATCGACGACACCTCGCGGATCGCAGCGATATGTTCACGCAGTCGCTCGATGGACAGTCCATTCGCCTGCCCACTGCTTCGCGAATGGTCGGTGATGGCGATGGTGTGGAATCCGCGCGCCTTCGCGGCGAGGACAAGATCCTCAATCGAGAGTTCACCATCGCTCGCCGTGGTGTGTGCATGCAATTCGCAGCGAATGGAGTCCATCGAGATGAGAGTCGGTGCAGGGGCTCCGAGTGGATCGGCGCCAATCTCTTCGCGTAAGTGCGCTGGAATGAACGGCAACTCAAGAGCCGCATAAATCGATTCCTCGGTCGCCGAGGCGATGGCTTGCACACCACGCGTTTGCGGAGCACCCTCGCCGTCATCGGGATACAAACCATACTCATTCAGCGTCATTCCGCGACGCTGCGCACGTTCTCGCAACAAGACATTGTGCTCTTTGGATCCTGTGAAATACAAATACGCTGCGCCAAAGTGGTCGCCTGTGAGCACTCGAAGATCCACCTGCAATCCGTTCTTAAGACGGACTGAGCACTTGGTGTCTCCGCGCACAAGGACTTTCTCGATCTCTCTGTCGGCACAAAAAAGCTCGCACACTTGTTCTGGGTGGGACGAACTCACCAACAGATCAATGTCGCCCACGGTGTCGCGCCCACGGCGCAGACTTCCGGCAAACTCAGCGCGTTCCACTTCCTTCGCACCCCGAAGGAGCGCGAGGAATCGTTGAGCAGCGTTCCATCCCACATCAGCACAAAAACGACCAATCCCACGCTCCATGAAAGCAAGCGACTCGAGAATGTTGGCAACGGTCTTGGCACCGAATCCAGGAAGGGCACCGACCGTTCCATCCAACAACTTCGCCTTGAGCGTCGCAGCATCTTCGATTCCCGCCGTTTGCCAGAGCACTCGCACCTTCTTCGGACCAAGTCCAGGGACATCGAGGAGCGGAGGAACTCCAGCGGGGATTTGCTTCGACAACGTATCGAGGTCGGCCATCGTTCCAGTTCGCACGATTTCTTCGATGCGATTGGCTGTCCCTTCTCCCATTCCAGCAAGGGCGATGATCGATGCCCGATCGTGAAGGATCATTCCGGCGAGGTCGAGCGGCGATGCATCAATCGCTCGCGCGGACCGTCGAAGTGCATTGATGCGAAAAGGGTTGGCTCCCGTGATTTCAAGGAGGTCAGCCAGCCTCTCAAAACGCGCGCCGATCTGTTCATTGGCTGACATGCCAGCAGCGTATCTCGTGGCCACCGAATACTCTGCGTGCAGAAAAAAACCGCCTCTCAAGAAGGGCGGTTGGAACGCGACCGACAGGAGTCGAACCTGTAACCCCGAGCTTCGTAGGCTCGTGCTCTATCCAATTGAGCTACGATCGCTTGCAGCAAAGCAGTATAGCGGCGGCACTCATCGTTGCCTGAGGGGGGTCTCGACCACAACCACCGGCGCGGCCGTCGATTCCTGCACGCTCTTCATCAATGGTCCGACAAAAACAGGGAGGACGACGAGCGCGCATCCGAACACGATGCTTGCCGCGACTGGCCATCGACTGGTGTTTTGCCCCACATCGCTCGAGCGTCCCGCTGGTTCCGTAATGATGGGAGTGGCGGCGAATCGCAGGTAGTACCACGCGCTCACCACGCTGTTGAGGACAACGGCCCCCACGAGCACGACTTGACCTGCCTCAAAAGCGCTGACGAGAATCCAGAACTTTCCAAAGAAGCCGAGGAGTGGAGGGATACCGGTGAAACTGAGGGCACCGAGCGCAATCATCGCGGTCGCCCAGGGATGCGTGCGACGCAATCCAGCGAGATCCTCGAATCGGTCCGCGTCCAGTCCTGCGCGTTGAATACACGCGAGTCCGCCGAAGGTCGCAGTCGTCGTGACGCCGTACGCAAAGAGATAGAAGAGCAGCGCGTCGATGGCATCGTGCGACCCAGCGACGAGTGCGACCAACATGTATCCGCTGTGGGCGATCGAGCTGTACGCCATCGTGCGCTTCATCGAATGCTGCAAGAGAGCCCCGATGTTGCCGAGTGTCATCGTGAGCAGGCTCATCATCCAAAGGACGGCGACGACTGAGCGGGGCAGTCCTGTGGTGCCGAGTCCAATGCACGAAAGGAGAAGAATCAGCGCGGTAAAACCGGCGACCTTTGGAATGAAAGAGAGGAATGCGGTGACAGGAAGTGGCGCGCCTTCGTACACATCTGGTGCATAGAAGTGCATCGGCACCGCTGTGATCTTGAAACAAAGCCCCACAATCGAGAGCACGATGCCAGTCACCAGTAAGAGTGATGACTCTCCGGTAGCGAGTTGAGCCAACGCGATGTCGCGCAAGTCATCGAGTTGCATCGTCCCCGTTGCGCCGTAGAGGAGCGCGAATCCGTAGAGCAGAAATCCAGTCGCCATCGCGCCAAGGAAGAAATACTTCACCGCGGCTTCGAGTCCGGGACGATCGCCTCGCGCAATCGCCACCATGACATAGGTGGGCAGCGAAACGAGTTCGAGCGCGAGAAAGAGCCAAATGAGATCGGTGGCCGTCGCGAGGAGCATCACTCCCGTCACGCTGAAGAGGGCAAAGGCACAGAACTCACCTCGCACGGCGCGAAGAGGAGAAAAAGCCGCAGCCGACTTGGCGATCGATGCTTCAAGGGATTGATCGACAAAGTCGCCACTGATCGCCATGAGTCCTGCGGCGATGAATGCGACCATCGGTCGCAACCACATCGCGAGGGATGGAAGGAGCAGTCCTGCAGACTCAGCCTTTTGCAAGTCGAATGTCACGATCGAGAGAACGCCGGCGATCACGAGCGAGAGAATGGCGAGCGGTCCCACGAGGGCACGCCGAGACCTTGAACGGGACAATCCAAGAATGCTCAGAACGACAGCAGCACCGAAGAGAAACATCTCAGGAGCGAGCAGTGCGAGTCGTGAGGACATGTCCAACATGGATTAGTTTTGCTCCTTTTCAGAGTCGTGCGCGGTCTGGACATCTGCGGCGATGTGCGCTTGAACAATGGCAGGAAACGGAGCCAACATTCGCGTGCACGCTGGCTCAAGATTCGAAAGCACATAGCCAGGTGCGAGTCCGAGCCAGAGGCACAGGACCGCGAGTGGAGCCAGTACACCAATCTCGCGCCAATTGAGATCGACCGACAATCCGCTGGGAGCATGATGATCATCATGCGGTTCTGTCAGCGGTCCCCACACGATCTTGCCGAGCATGATGAGGAGATACATCGCAGCCAGAACGAGTCCGCTCGCGGCGACTGTTGCGTACCAAGGTCCAAGCACGCCTGGATAGTTGTCTGGAGTCGATCCAGAGTCAGCGATGAATGTGCCCATCAAACAGAGCACTTCACCGACGAATCCATTGAGACCTGGAAGTCCAAGACTGGCGAATGTGAAGAGACCCATGAAGAATGCCCAAATCGGCATTCGCTTGACGAGTCCGCCGAGTCGCTCCATGTCCTTCGTGTGATACCGCTCGTAGACCATGCCGATGCAAAGGAAGAGTGCTCCGGTCGAGATGCCGTGGTTCACCATGTAGTACACAGAACCCTCTGCGCCAATGGGATTGAAGGCGAAGAGTCCAAGGACGCACAGTGCGAGATGTCCGATGGATGAATAGGCAATCAGTCGCTTGACATCGCGCTGCACCCAGCAGATGAGTGAGGCGTACACCACCGCAATGACGCAGAGCACCGCGAAGAATGGAGCGAGTGCCACTGCGCCTTCAGGTGCGCAGGGGAGTGCGATGCGAAAAATGCCGTAGGTGCCCAGCTTGAGCAGTGTTCCAGCCAAGATGACCGAACCACCCGTCGGTGCCTGATCATGTGCGAGCGGAAGCCATGTGTGCAGTTGGAAGATCGGCACCTTCACGGCGAATCCACCCGCGAGACACAGGAATAACCACCACTGCGTCGATGCGGGAAGAGATTGTCCGTAGGCAATCAATGCATCGATGTCGAAGTTCCACACACCGGTCGCGGCATGCATCGAAACGCCGAGCCACAGGATCGCACCGAGGACAAAGATTGATCCAAAGAAGGTGTACAGAAAGTACTTCGTTGCGGCGGACTTTCTCTCGGGACCGCCCCAGATCGCGATGAGGAACACCATCGGCACGAGGGTGAACTCGTATCCGATATAGAACAGAATGGCATCACGCGATGCGAAGGCGAGCATGATGCTTGCGCTGAGCACCATGAACCACGCGTAGTACTCGCGCTCACGCTCTCGAATCGCGCTGAATGATCCGAGCACACACAGCGGCACGAGTACCGCATTCAGGAGCGCCAACATGATGGCGACGGAGTCGTATCCGAGCCAGAGTGTGATTCCAAACTCGGGAAGGAATGGAACAGGATTCGCTTCGCTCTCAAAGAGTCCGCTCTTCCATCCTGGGAAGTTCATCACGAGTTGAAGGATGGCCGCAAGAGCGACGCCAGAGACAGAAAGGGCAATCCACCGAGCAGCCTTCGCTGGCGAAAGTCCAATCAACAGTGCGCCGAGAAGTGGAGCCAGAATCGTGATCCAAGCTGCTGACATAGTCAATGCACTCCTCGCACCCAGTTCCAAACGAGCCACACGAGAATCAAGCCGATGCCACCGGCCATCGTCACGGCGTAACTTTGAAGTGCTCCACCGTACAGCGGACGGAAGACTCGTCCAAGCGATGCGGGCGCGCGGCCAATTCCGTCGACCACGCCAGCATCGACGATGTGCTTGTCAATGAAGTGCAGGACATGCGCCGTCATCCACAATGGCATGCGGAACGCAGCGTGATACACCTCGTCGACATACCACTTCCTCTCAGCGGCGCGGGGAATCCACCCAATGAGAGGTGTGTGTTCAATCGTGCGGCGGATGGAATCAGCGGCACTTCGGCGAGCAAGGTGAATCCAGAAGGCGATGCCGATTCCAATGGCTCCGAGAATGCCAGAGAGGAGCGATGCGGCTTTGTGGGCATCCATTCCAAGAACAAGGTGCCCATGGTCGGCGTGTTCAGCGTGGCCGCCGTGCGAGAGTCCCGCCCCTTCGACAGCAGAGGAGCCCGCGATCATCCACTGCGCCCAGTTTTCCTTGTGTGCAAATGTTTCGATGTATCCGGGCAATCCTGAGAGCACCGCACCAATCGCAATCAAGATCAGCGGCAGGCGAATCGCCCATCGAGGTCCGTGCGGATGAAACTTGGCGTGCGCGTGATCGGCATCATGCGAATCATTCCCTGGAACAAAGTGGACTGGTCCAGCGAAGACTCTGAACCAGATGCGGAATGTGTAGTAGGCAGTCAACCCCGCGGTGAACAGGCCCATCCATCCAAGGAATCGGAAGTCCGCGCGATCGGAACCAAGAGCGGTCGCAAGGATCGTGTCCTTCGAAAAATAGGCCGCCGAGAATGGGATGGCAGCAAGCCAGAGACATCCGAGCAACGCGAGCCAACTCACGAGTCTGAATCCTGGAACGCGTCGAAGTCCTGAGAGGTGGCGCAGATCGAGCTGACCTGCGAATCCGTGCATCACGGCTCCTGCGGTGAGGAAGAGGAGTGCCTTGAAGAAGGCGTGCGTGAAGGTGTGATAGCACGCGCCGAATGTCGTTCCGACGCCGAGTCCCAAGAACATGTAACCCAACTGCGAAATCGTGGAGTACGCCCAGACTCGTTTCAAGTCGAACTGCGCCATGCCAATTGTGGCGGCGAGCAGGGCGGTCGATCCGCCCACCCACGCCACGACAACGAGCGCGTCGGGTTGAACAAGGAAGATCGGATACATGCGCGCAATCAGGTACACGCCTGCGGTCACCATCGTGGCCGCGTGAATGAGTGCCGATACGGGAGTCGGACCTTCCATCGCGTCGGGCAACCACACATACAACGGAATCTGAGCACTCTTTCCGAACGCACCGAGCATAAAGAGGTATGGAATCAGCGCTTCATCCCAAGGAGCGTTCGACGGTGCGCTCGCAATGCGAGAGAAGAGTTCTGAGAACTCAATCGTGCCGTAGCAACGCCATGTCAGGAAGAGACCCAGTGCAAGTCCGAGGTCACCGATGCGGTTGACGATGAATGCTTTCTTTGCGGCGGCGACGGCTGCAGGACGGGTGTAGTAGTAACCAATCAGCAGGTAGCTCGCGAGTCCGACCCCTTCCCATCCGAGATAGAGAAGAAGGAGATTGCCGCCCATCACCAGTGCGGTCATCGAGAAGAGAAAGATGCTGACTCCAGCGAAGAACCGGGCGTATCCACTTTTGACATCAGCCTCCATGTACTCACTTGCGTAGAGCGCGATGAGGGTGCCAAGACCGGTGACAAAGAGCATCCAGAAAACAGTCAGGCGATCGATGTACAGCGCGAGAGGTGCTTGAAGGGCGTGAAAGTCGGTCGGTCCCCACGAAAAACTCATCCACTCAGCAAGGTGGATGGTGATCGGTGTTGCGGGCATCTGTTGATAGAACTGCAACACCAGCGCAAAGGAGGCGCCCAGTGAGGCAACCGTCAACATCGCGGGGAGTTTCCCGGGCACCTTCAGCAAAGCACACAGGGTGCAGAGAACCGCTGAAATGGCTGGAAGTGCAAGCGTCCATCCGAGCCACGAGAACGCCGCGCCGTCGACGACTGCGGTGGTGACATCAGAAGAAACAAGGGCGAGCATCGGCGTCATCAATTATTCCTTGAGCTCCGACCACACTTCAGCACTCAATGTTTCACGGCGGCGGTACAGCAAGACGACCAGCGCAAGGGCCAGCGCTGCCTCTGCTGCGGCCACCGTCAGAATGAAGATCGTGAAGACTTGCCCGCTGAGATTTCCGTGCAATCGTCCGAAGGCGATCATCGCCAGTGCTGCACCTTGAAACACCAGTTCAGTGCAAAGAAACATAATGATCATGTTTCGGCGAGTGAGAAATCCAGCCACACCAATTGCAAAAAGGAGTGCGCTCAACAGGAGTGCCACTCGGATAATCGATGTGTCGGCGGCGATGGCAAGAAGCGGATTCACGCGTGATCCTCCATGCCAAGATCGATCTGTCGTCGTGCAAGCACGACGGCTCCGAGCATCGCCATCAGAAGAATCACACCAGCAAGTTCAAGGCTGACAGGAAACGTGGAAACCAGCGCGAGTCCAACACTTTGCGGATTGGTCGGTGCAAGCGTGGACGGCAGTTCGATGGTGCGAACGGGCGTGTTGGGACCGTCATTCACTTGGACGAATGCCCGTCCACTCTCCACCTTGAAGCCATCGGGCCCCTGGGCGATCGTGGCCGATTCATCCACCGCGCGAACCGCTTCGGTCAGTGCCTTGGGCATTTTGTGAAGGCCTTCCCACGATCGAGTGGATGCAATTCGTTCGCTCTTCGCAGGATCGAATCCGTCGGTGGCATTCCAGATCGCGCCTCCGAGGGCGAGGAAGAGAACGAATCCCACCATCACGCTGGCGATCGGCTCTCGAGGGTTTCTGTCGTAGTCAGCGCCTGCGTGTTGCCCAGAGCCACCGTCCGATTGGTGGGCAAGCATCAACACAAACATATAGGTAATCAGAATCGCTCCGCCGTACACAATGATCAGCGCGAACGCGAGGAACTCTGCGGCGAGCAGCAAGAACATCGCCGCTCCAGCCAACACGACGAGCACAAAAAACACGGCTGCGAGGACGGGCCGTGGATTGGCGATCACTCGAGCCGCCGAGACAACCGAGAGCACCGCCGCGAGGACCGCGACCAAGACGGGTATCGAAAGTCCCAGATCGTTGCCGATTCCCATCGCTTCCGCAAGAAGAATCGCAAGCCCCGCGAATGCTGCAGCGAACCCGACAGGACGCATCCGCGCCGCGTGTGGCTGAATGAGGACGAGAAGCCCAGCTGCACAAAGCACACCGCCAAGTAGAAGAGCGTTTGGAAACATGAGGGGGGGGGCAATATCCGCGCGCGAGTCCCGCCCGTCCATAGGGGGAGAGCGCGGAAGAATAGGGTGGTAGGTCCGAGAGCGCAACCAAGTAGCCCGTGCGGCAAGGCGATACGATTCATCTGTGCCGACTGCCACGCGCCAGTACCTTCCAAACCTCATCACCATGGGTCGGCTCGCCTTGTCTGGCGCACTTTTTGTGTTACTCGCGACCTGCACACAAGCCGATGAGCGACCATTCTGGGGAGTGATCTCGGCCGCAGTCTTCACCCTTGCTGCCTCCACCGATGCACTCGATGGATACCTTGCTCGAAAGTGGGGCGTGGTCACCACCTTCGGTCGAGTGATGGATCCGTTCTGCGACAAGGTGCTCGTTCTGGGTGGATTCATTCTCGTCGCCGCCGCGCCCTATTCACCAGCGAGCGGCGTGGCTCCGTGGATGGTCGTTTTGATGCTCTCACGCGAACTGTTTGTCACCAGTTTGCGCGCCGTCGCTGAATCAATCGGACATCCATTTCCAGCGGATCGCGTCGGAAAGTACAAGATGGTGATTCAGTCCATCGCACTGGGCGTTTCCATCCTTGCTGGAACCCGTGATGATTCCAACCATTTCATTGTGGGCATATCGAAGTGGCTCGTGATCGTGGCCGTCATCGCGACCGTTGCGAGCGCGTACCCGTATGTTCGTCGCGGGTGGACATTGCTCTTTTACCGTGCATCGCCTCTGCCATGAATCCTGCCCGCCAATGGTCTGATCTCAGCGCGACCGCTCGCCTCTCTCTGACGGCGTGCGGACTCGGTCAGATGCGCCCAGCATCGGGCACCTGGGGATCGTTGCCTCCGTGCGTCGCGCTCCTTGCACTGAACTCATGGGGCGCATCGCCTTGGATGGTATGGACCACGCTCATCCTCTTCATCGCCGCAGGTTCGATCGCGTGCTTGCGATTCGGAGCACTCGCTGAACAAGCACTCGGCAAGAAGGATCCATCGTGGGTTGTGGCGGACGAAGTGGCCGGCATGGCAATCACCCTGATTGCCCTTCCAGCCATAGCTGGTTCAGCATTTGGATTCGAACTTCCATTCTGGTCGAACATCGCCATCGCCTTCTTCGCTTTTCGAATCTGCGACATCGTGAAGTTTCCTCCCGCACGAGGACTTCAATCTCTTGGAGGCGGACTCGGCATCTTGATCGATGATCTCATCGCGGGCGCACAAGCTTGGATTCTCGTCCAAGTGGCGATTCGCTTCGTCATCCCTGCGGTTCAGTAATCGCAGCAGCGCAGCGTTCTGATCCGACGCGCTCATGCGCCACGAGATCGTCATAACACTCGCGAAGTCGCACCACTCGAAACGTGTCGCCCTCCACGAGCACTTCGGCTGGGAGGGCAGACGAGTTGTATCGACTCGCCATCGTCATCCCATACGCACCGGCGGTAAACACCGCGAGTCGGTCGTGGCGATTCACCGGCGGAATTGCCCGTTCGAGTGCGAGAAAATCGCCTGTTTCGCAAAGTGGTCCCACGATGTCGTGGAGTTTGAGCCCACTCATCTCGAGTTTCGCTCGACGTGATGGTGGAACAAACGCCGCGCTCACATCAATTGGCCAGATGAAATGAAAAGCGTCGTAGTGACTCGGGCGCAAGAGTGCATTCATCCCAGCGTCGCAGATCGCAAAGGTGCGATCGCCTGACTCCTTCGTGTACACCACTGAGACGAGAAGCACGCCTGCGTTCGCGGCGATGCTGCGTCCTGGTTCGAGGATGACGCGCAGCCCATTGCGCACGCGCTCCTCGAGGAGCGGAACAATAGTCGAGGCGTAGTCGGCGGCGCTCGGGCTCTGTCCAGTCTCGTAATCGGCCCCGAATCCGCCGCCAAGATCGAGCGTGTCGAGCACGATGCCATCGGCGCACAGTGCGTCGATCAACGCGAGTGCTTTGAGAATGCTCTGCGTGTAGGGCTCGCATGAATAGATCGGACTTCCGATGTGCAGATGGATTCCGCGCAGAGAGCACCATGGATTGCCATGCACCTTGCGAATGAAATCGGCAGCGCGCTCGAGATCGACGCCGAATTTCGACTCGCGATTTCCCGTGGAGGTGTATCGATGCGTCTTTGGGTCCACATCAGGATTCACACGCAACGCGCCGTGGCATCGAATATTCAGTCGCTCTGCACAGGCGGCAATCGCATCAAACTCTTGCTCGCTCTCGACATTGAAGAGCCCAATGCCGCTGCGGAGGGCAAACTCGATTTCCAAGTCCGTCTTCCCAACCCCCGCGTACACACACCGTGAAGGGTCGCAACCTGCTTCCATCGCGCGGCGCAGTTCATGACCTGAGACCACATCCATCCCGACACCAGCCTCAACAAGCACACGAAGCACCGAAAGGTTCGAGCAACTCTTCACCGAAAAACAAATGGAAGGCAAGAGTGGCGCAAATGCGCTGCGAATCCGACTGCAATGCTCCTGAAGGGTCGCCGTGGAATACACAAAACAGGGAGTGCCGACTTCACGCGCAATGCGTTCCATGGGAACGTGCTCGCAACAAAGGCGGCCATCGACATATCGAAAATGATCCACGATTCGATTCTACGGCGTTGGTTTTTGAGATGCGTTGTCGCTGGACTGACCAACACCCTGAAGATGGAGTTGCAGAGAAAGTCCGACGAGCACCAACAGTGCAAAAGACATCCACCACCAAGCGAGCGGAACAGGAACGGGTGCAGTACCCGGCGAGAAATGCGCAAGGAGTGGCCATCCACCCGACGCCACAAGGTAGCCACCGATCATCGAAGCAAGGAGGGCGGTCGCCATCTTTGAGAAGAGAAGTCCCGCGAGGAATCCCATCGATGCGCCAACGGCGGTTGTTGCGGCAATGGTCGTGCGCGAAGGTCCGTCGAGCCCATCCCACCATTTTTTGGATTGCCCACGAAGCGCCGCAACCTGAGGTTCAAGCGATGAGGGACCAATTCGAGCGGCCATCTGAAGGAGCAGACCATCTGAAAGGGTCGCCGCAGTGACATCGAGTATGGCACGCGCGGCTGCATTCGGACCTGTTTCGACAGGAATCGATTCGACCTGCGTCGTCACCACTGCAGCAGGAGGCACCGCCCCCTCGGCGACGGCGAGTGATCCTCCGAGCAATCCGACGATCGCTCCGAAGAGAGCCACACCACTTGCCACGAGAAGTCGAAGGCCTGCGATGCCAACGAGTGCGCCCAGTACTGCACACGCGAGCGCGCAGAAAAACCACGGCCAATTCGGAAGGAAAAAGACTTGCGCGGCGATCCCAAAACCCCACCCGATGAGGGCGCCGACAACGAGCGCGATGGCGGGAATGACTTTCCATCCTGCCAGCAACAGGATGAAACCGATCATCACGCTCGCTCCAAAAAGAGCAACGGCGGGGATGGTGGCAGCGAGGAGGGTGGTGGAATCCATCTGCCGTAGTATCGGCTTTGTCCATCGATCCACTTGCACGCCATGAACGAGACCAGAAAAAACCGACTTTCGGGCGAGGACAGCCCGTATTTGCTGCAGCACGCGCACAATCCTGTGGACTGGTATCCGTGGGGAGACGAAGCCTTCGCAGAAGCGCGGCGTCGGCAGGTTCCACTCTTCGTTTCAGTCGGATACGGCAGTTGTTACTGGTGTCATGTCATGGAACGCGAGAGTTTTGACAATGAATCGACGGCTCAAGTCATGAATGAACGGTTTGTGTGCGTCAAGGTAGACCGCGAGCAGCGGCCCGACGTCGATGCCATGTGTATGTCGGCGTGTCAGGTCTACACCGCAGCCACCGAAGGTCGCGCGAGTGGGGGATGGCCCCTCTCGGTCTTTCTCGAACCAGAGCATTTGCATCCTTTTTTTGCAGGGACGTACTTCCCTCCGAATCCAAACTTCGGTCGACCCAGTTTCACACAACTCTGCGTTGGACTCTCGACCGCATGGCAAGAAAAAAGAGCTCAGGTTCACACGCAGGCACTCCGTCTCAGCAAGGCGGTCCAGGCTGAATCCGCGTCCACCATGACGCCGACCGACATCGACGCCGCACTCCTTCGCAGTGCAGGCGAAGCACTCATGCGCGGTGCTGACCAATCGAACGGCGGATTCGGCACGGCGCCGAAGTTTCCGCATCCATGCTCGCTTGAGTTTCTCGCGCACTGGCAACCGGAAGGTGCAACGAGATCGTTCATTGATTTTACCTTGTGCCAAATGTCTCTCGGAGGGATCGCCGATCAACTCGGCGGCGGATTCCATCGGTACAGCGTGGATGCCACGTGGACGGTCCCTCACTTCGAGAAGATGCTCTATGACAACGCTCAACTTCTCGCGCTCTACGCCGAGGCGGCGATGCGGACGAATCGACCGTTGTTTCGCGGAGTGTGCGAGCGAATCGTCTTCTCGATGCAGCGAGAATCCCTCCGCGACGATGGACTCTTCGACGGTTCGATGGATGCTGAGGTGAATGGTCGCGAAGGACTTTCATTTCTGTGGACGCCACAAGAAGCCGCGGCTGTCCTCACGGGTGCAGGTTTGTCAGCGACCGAAATCTCGCATGCACTCCATGCGCTTGGACTCAATGCTCACGCGAATTTCAAAGATCCACATCACCCCGATGCGCCCAGTGGATGGGTGCTCACGATGGCGGACGAGGCGTGCGCCGTCGATCCACTCATCGAGCGGTCGCGCGCTCTTCTCCTCGCCGTCCGCGATCTTCGGACTCAACCACGCCGAGATAACAAAGCCATTCTCGGATGGAATGGGCTCGCCATCGATGGACTCGCCACGGCGGGGCGCATGTTGAATGAGCCGACATGGATTGCTCTCGCTGCTCGAACGGCGGATGTGGCGTTCGCGACATTCCGACAATCGAACGGCGCGTGGTCGAGAGTCAAACGCGATGGTGTCGGATTCGCTGCATCACTCGAGGACCTCGCTTGCATGATCCGCGGATTCCAAGCACTCTTTCTCGCAACGCACGATTCAGTCTGGCTCCATCGAGCGATGTTGACATGGAAGGATGCCCATGCCACATTCTTCGAAGAATCCTCTTCGGTGTGGTACGAAACCGCGGCGGGACGGAGTGATCTCTTTGTGCGAATCAGTGAAACTCACGACGGCGCGGTGCCAAGCGGTCGAGGAGAAATCCTCGCGCAAATGGCATGGCTCGCTTCTTGCGATGACACAGGCAAGGTGCTCGAAGTATTCAAACGAAGTCTTCGAGCGGCAAGTGGATCCATCGCAGCGTCCCCCTCATCCGCGTGTCGAAGTTTGACCGCCGTGCTCACCGCTCACGCCATTTGAGTGCGTGAAACAGAGACTCTTTGGGTCGCCTTCGATTTCGTTCCCAACCGCCGACGCTTTCCGCCGCGTTTCTCAGGGAAACTTTCGAGGACGTACTCAAAGATCAACGGTGCAACGATCGTCGCATCCGATTCGATCATGTAGCGCGGCGTATTGACCGACACTTTGCCCCACGTGATCTTCTCGTTGGGTGTCGCTCCAGAGTACGAACCGTAACTCGTGGTGCTATCGCCGATCTGGCAGAAGTATCCCCACAACGGGACGGATCGCCGGCGAAGATCTTGATGAAGCATCGGCACAACGCAGATGGGGAAGTCACCTGCAATGCCTCCACCCACTTGGAAAAAACCAATCGATTGCTTCTTGGTGGTCTGGGTGTACCACTCGGCCAGTTTCATCATGTATTCGATGCCGCTGCGCATCGTTCGCACATCGCGCACATCGCCTTCGATGCAATGGGCTGAGAAGATGTTGCCATTCGTCGAGTCTTCCCAACCGGGGACCACCATGAACAAGTCGGTTTCGGCGGCGGCGAGCATCCACGAATGGGCGGGGTCGGTGTCGTAGTGCTTCTTCAGTGCACCCGACCGAAGGGCTCTGAAGAAGAACTCATGCGGAAACCGCCGCTCTCCAGCGCGATCTGCCGCTTGCCACTCTGAAAGGAGCGCACCTTCGATTCTTCGAATCGCTTCTTCCTCGGGAATACACGTATCGGTCACTCGGTTGAGATGCTTGTCGAGAAGTCGCTTCTCATCGCGTGGCGTTAACTCACGCCAATTCGCAATGCGCTCATAGTGCGTGTGCGCCACGAGGTTGTACACATCCTCTTCCAAGTTCGCGCCTGTGCACGAAATGCCACCAATCAATCCGCGTCGAATGAGTTTGGCGAGATGGATGCCAAGCTCGGCCGTACTCATGGCTCCCGCCAAGGTGACAAACATCGTCCCGCCCGCATGAATGTGCCTGCAATAGGCTTCAGCGGCTTCGACCACAACGGCAGCATTAAAGTGCCGATAGTGATGGGTCATGAAAGTCTTGATCGGCGTCTTGTTGTCGTTCTTGCTCATGAGATGGATCTTGAATGTTACGCCGTGAGTGCGGAGGACACTTCGTCCTCCACGGTCTCCTTGATCTGACCGTCCTTACCCACTTGGTCGAATCGGACGCTCACACGTTTCGAGACTCCGCGCTGCTGCATGGTGACGCCATACAACTTGTGGCAGGATTGCATCGTGCGCTTGTGGTGGGTGATGACAATGAAATGACTCTTGTCGAGGAACCAGTTCAAACTCGCGCAGAACCGCTCAACATTCGCCTCGTCGAGTGATGCATCCACTTCGTCCAACACACAGAACGGGGCTGGGCGACTTCTAAAAATGGCGAGGAGGAGCGCCACAGTCGTCATGCTCTTCTCGCCGCCCGACAGTTGACTGATGACGCGAGGCTCCTTGCCAGGGGGTTTCGCACGAATCTCGATACCCGACTCGAGCCAGTCAATCTCTCCTGATTCGGTTGGAAGCAAGAAGATGTCCGCGCTGCCGCCGCCAAAGAGTCGACGGAACATGCCGTCGTTTCCACCAAAGTTCTCGCGCACCGCTTGGAACACTTGTTCAAACCGAGTGCGACATGCATGCTCCAAGTGAGTGATGAGTTCGGCAAGACTGGTTCGTGCAGAATCGATATCCGCGAGTTGTCCAGTCAGGTCATGGAACTTCTTCTCAAGGTCATCGATCTCGGCGAGGGCATCGAGATTCACATTCCCAAGCGCTTTGATTTCGGCTCGCAATAGATCGGCGTCCGAGAGGCACTGCGCACGATTCTCGAGCGGCTCACACAACTCCTTGAGACCAGCAAGCTCGATCCACAACTCTTCGCGAACTTGTTGACACAAAGTCTCGAGACGAAACTCGGCTTCACGCCGCCGCAGTTCGACGCTATTCCAACCACGCTCCGAGATGGTCTGACGCTCGCGTGCTGCACGCAGTTCGCGGAGTCCAACCTCAGACCGCGAGATCGCAGATTGAAGCACTTCGTGTGCTGTCGCGCGTTCAGCCCGACATCGATCAGCCCTTTGCTGTCCTTCAGCCTGCGCTCCGGTGGCATGTTGGACATCACGACGGATCGACACAATCTGTGCACCGCGCCCCTCCAGTTGCTTGGAGAACTCGGCCCTTCGACGATCCGCTTCCTCTGCGCTCGCTGCAAGGAGTGCTCGTTCACGCCGGCGCGACTCAGACTCAGCGCTGCGCTGCGCAAGCAGAAGGCGTGCGGCAGTCAGTCGATCGGTCGCCACCGATGCGAGGGTCTCAACCTCAGTCAATTGTTGCTGCGCCAGTTCATGCGCGTCCTTCCACTGGATGACTTGTTTCGACTGTGAATCCAAGGAGATTTCAAGTCGCGACTTCTCTTCCACAAGCGATGCGGCTCGCTGCTCAGCATCCAATCGATCGGCAGCAACGGACGCGCGCTCGCGCTCAACACGGCTGATGAGTTGTTGGAATCGCTCGATTTGGAATTGGCTCTCTCCCACCAGTCGACGCGCTGCATCGAGTGATGTCTCGACATCCGACAGTCGCTCCTCGGCGGCGCGACCTTCGGACTCGACTTGGCGATGTTCGCTCTCGAGTTGACTGACCGTCGCACGGCACGCCTCAGCGCGCACGGCCAGTTCTGCCAATTCTGCTCGTCGCGTCACAATGCCCGTCGCCAACTGCTCGTGACGACCTGTGGACACGATGCCGAATTCGTCCACGAGATCTCCAGCGCGAGTCACAAGGCGCGCGCCAACGAGTGCACCTCGCGCGAGGGAGAGCGCCGTCGCCAAGTCGGCAACAAGCCAAGTGTTCGTCAGCAGAGCATCGAGCAGTGGACGAATCGAATCCGATGCCACAACGCAGTGCGAGAGGGGTTGTGCACCGTCTATCGATGCGTGGGCGGATGCGGCACGCCGAGGCCAGTCGACTGCGGTGAATCGAATCCGTCCTGCGAGCTCGGATGCTTCGGCAAGGAAAGGCTCTGACTCAGCGTCGGTCGCCACAACGAGCAAATCAAGTCGGTCGCTGAGTGCTGCTTCGACTGCGGCGGCGTGCTGCCGATCCGTTTCGATCAGTTCTCCAAGAACACCTCGCACCATCGAGAACCGCGTTCGATTCGCCAGGACACTGCGCGCGCCGCTCCCGAGTCCTTCGTGCGAAGCGTCCATGTCGGCCAAGACACGATGCCGACTCTCGGTCCGCGATCGTTCGTCTCGCGCGTCAGCAATGCGCTGCGACAGTTCGCTGCTGAGATCTCCGAGTGCCTCACTCGTCACCGAAACGCTGGACAACTGAGCCATCAATCGCGCTTCGTCGTCTTGAGCAACGCGCACGGCAATGAAGGCGTTGTTCACCGCGCATCGATGCTGATCCAGTTCGATGGCGAACGGTGCTTCTCTCGCCGTTTGTCTGACAATCTGTTCGTGCGCTGCATCCATGCGCCCGGTCGCGCCGTGAAAGCGTTCTTGCATGCGAGCGCGTTCGCGTTCAGCGGCGTGGAATGCATCTCGGGCATGATCGACTCTGGCGCGCGCTTGTCCGCTTGCAGCGATGGCGGCGGCACGCCTCTCACTCGCAAGGAGTACCTCTCCATCGGATTCGCGGACGATCGTGGTCGCGGCAACTTCGGCATCGCGAGCGCGTTCCACTTCGGATGTCAGTTCAGTCAGCCTCGCATCCAATGCGACAATGCCTTCGCGTTCCTGCTGGCAGGACACTGTGGTCTCATTCAATCGAGTGGTCAACAGTTCGACTCGGCTCGCCGCTTCACGCGCAGCGCTCTCAGCCTCGAGTGCTTCACGGTCGAGCGCGTGGACGACACCAAGAGCCTTGTCTCGATCCACATCACGTTCGAGTTGCGCTCCTTCCTGGGCGCGAACATCCACTTCGGCTGCGGTCCTCGCATTCACCGCTTCAGCGCATTGGGCCTGGGCTTGCGTGAGTTCTTGCGTCAATTCTCGGTACTGGTCGAGTGCGATCGCCTCGCGCAGGGCTCGTCGGCGACTATCGAGTTCTTGAAACCGGCGAGCCTTGTCTGCTTGGCTTCGCACAATGCGCAGTCGCCTTTCGGTGCCCGACAATTGCTCACGCACTTGCACAACGTTGCGTTCAGCAGCATCCAGTTTGCGAATGGTCTCGGTTCGACGCGCACGGAAGCGCGCCACGCCGGCGGCTTCTTCGAGGACGCCTCGTCGATCCGCAGGATTCGCTTCGAGCAGAGCAGCAACCTTGCCTTGTTCGATGATGGCGTAGGCATCTGTCCCGATGCCAGTATCAAAGAACAGTTCCTTGATGTCACGCAGTCGCACTTTGCGGTTGTTGATCAGGTACTCGCTGCGTCCATCAGCCCAAAGGCGCCGAGTGACATCCACTTCATCGGTATCGACTGGAAGGAGACGATTCCGGACGGTGTTGCGCTGCACGACGCCACTCTCGGCATCGGTCTCATCCAATCCATCCATGATCTCAATGCCATCCACGATCGCCGACTCAGAGTCCCGCCCATTCTCGCGGTCGGATCGACTCGCCATCTCGGTCTCAAGGATCGGATTCGAGAAGGACAACGTGACGACGGCACTTCCCGCTGGTTTGCGCGAGGCACTTCCTGCAAAGATGACATCGGCCATCGCGAGTCCGCGAAGACTCTTGGCACTGCGTTCACCGAGGACCCACTTGATGGCGTCGATGACATTGCTCTTGCCGCATCCGTTGGGTCCGACCACTCCGATGATGCCTTCATCAAAAACGAACTCGGTGGGATCAGCAAAACTTTTGAACCCGTTCAGTGTGATCTTCGCAAGACGCATCTCAACAACCTCCATGTCAATGACTTCGCCACCATGCGAAGGACGCTCCGCACTACCGCGGCACAGTATCTGCGGGACGGCTTCCCGGTTCAAGTCCCGTCGGCGCCGCGGGTTCAGGATTCTGGGAATTCATCGGCAGTCCTGCGAGTGAAGGGTCCGTGCTGTTGGCCGACTCAGAATCGAAATCGGGGCGATCATCGGCGCGTGTGATCGGCTCAGTGCGCATGATTTCCGCGAGCAAGCGATCTTGCTGAGCCCGGAAATCCGCGTTCGCGTAACCCTGTCTCCAAATCCCGTGGAGCGCGGAGATCGTGTCGCTATAAGAAAGCCCAAGCCCGCTCGGAGCGGCCGTGCGACTCTCTCCATGCCCAAAGAAGTAGGCGATTTCAGGGAGATTCGGGGCCATCGTCATGCGCTGTGGTTCTCGACCATCGGCAGGCCGATAGAACACATCGATGCGCTCCTCGCCCTCATCGCCGCGCAGGATCAGTCGTCCATCCCACTCACGAACTGTGAGCGGCATCTTGACCGTTCCCTCTCCGCCGAAAATGGCGATTCGTGGTTTTCCCGTTTGAATGACATACACGAGCGCTGTCTTCGAGGGGACGAGATCGAGGAGGAACTTCCCGTCCACATCAATGCGTCGAATGGCTGGATCGGCCCGCTTCGCCAACGCGTCATACGCCTCGAGACGAATGTCGAGGTCCTCATCGTCCAGCAAGGGGCGAAGCACCATGTCAATGCTTGGATTTGAGTTCATGTCACCCAGAAGGCGAATGGCACGAACACGAAGCGAGCGATCACCGCTGATGGCAAGGTCTTCGAGTGGCTTGACGGCGAGAGGATCGCCAAGGGCTGCGCCAGCGGTGAGCGCGGCGAACCGAGGTTGCTCTTCCGAGTAGTCGTACAACTCTTGAATCATAGGAAGAGCCTGTTTGCCGAGTACTTGCCAACGCCAACGGGCTCCTTCTGCCGAACCTGGGTTGGCGAGCAGTCCCTTCTGAACAGACAGTGCAAGCCGACTGTTGTCAGACAACTGCACGGGTGCGTGCCGAAGCAATTGCACAAAGTCATCCGTCTTGTCTTGGTAACTCGGAGGAACGGCGATGTCGATGAGTTCATCCGTGCGTCCGCGTGCGGTGGGTTCCTTGAACCCTAACTCTGGCGGAAACGAACTATTCACTGCTGCTTCAATCACCTTCGCTCTGTTATGACTCGGAGTCGCAAGTCGCAATCGAATGACAAGATCCTCTTGGACTGTGCCTCCGTCAAGGACACGACCGACAAGCCGATCAATGTTGTCCTTCTCGACCGCGTTTGGAGTCGAGAACGGATTGACCACCACTGGACCCTTTCCAGTCGCCATCAGTTTGGATTGCTGACTTCCCACTCGAAACGGACCCGGTCGAAGATCGACATACGCCAACCGTCCACCCTCGAGACTCGTGGTCGCGCTTCCTGGCACTGCGTACACGCGCAAGTCGAAGTGAGCTCCTTTCACGGCGCCGGGCGGAACAACTCCCTCGACTGCAACGATCGCGGTGTTCGGCGAGTTCAGCAACTCTTCTGGATTGGGGAGATTGGTGTGTCCATCGGAACCAAAACCAAGACGCGCGAGATCTTGCAAAACCTGAGCGCGAATCGGAGCGGGGGCAGTCCGACTTCCCGTTCCTGCAAGATCCACCACGATGCCGTAGCCACGCAAGACGGCTGGCTTGAATCCACTCACAATCGTCTCGGCAGCGATCGTGCCTCGCATGATGGGGTCGACATCAATTGTGAAGTTCGTCTTGTCCGCGGCATTGACGCGCGTGACGTCACTCCGGTTGGCGCGTTCGGTCATGTCGCAACTCCACATCCCCGCCGCAGCGAGGCAGGAGAGAGCGCACAGGACAAGGCGTCGACGCAGCATCATTCCGTCAATCGTAGCGAAAGAATGGGCGCGACAGGATTCGAAGCACCATCGAAAACACCGAGGAATACGCAGGTTCTGAAAAAGGCGACACACAAAGCGACACACTTCAGAGCGATTCTGTCGCCGCTTTTTCCCCCGTGGTTCTGTTTGACTTGGCAAGGACTCTCACTACACTTGCAACAACTGGAACACTGGGAGTCCGGCGGTTCCAGGGAGACACACCATGAGGACAATC
>JAQBZO010000041.1 GCA_027622195.1 Planctomycetota bacterium | reverse complement strand
CGTCATAGTTGATATCCGCGAAGAACTCGCCGCCAGTCCCGTCGGTTCCCCATTCCCCAAGGACGACCGCCAGATGTGTCCCGACAATGAATGGCGCGGCATCATCGCTCTAAGCCGGTACGGCGGATTGCGCTGCCCCTCTGAACTCGTTGCGTTGAAGTGGGGGGATGTGAACTGGGAACGCGGCAGGTTGACTGTACGGAGCCCCAAGACCGCAAGACACGAAGGGCACGCGGTGCGCATCGTCCCCATCGCCCCTGAGTTGCGACCAATCCTGCAGGACCTCTTCGACAACGCCGAGGTTGGGGCAGAAAAGATCATCCCGAGGTTGAGCGATCCCAGAGTGAACCTGCGGAAGATGTTTCATCGCATCATCGAACGGGCTGGGCTGACACCATGGCCTCGGCTCTTTCACAATCTTCGAGCGTCTTGCGCAACCGACTGGGTGGAGCAGTACCCCAGCCATACAGTCGCGAAGTGGTTGGGGCATAGTCCACTCATCGCAGCACAGCACTACTTGCAGGTTCGCGATGCGCACTTCGACCTCGCCGCAGGCGTCAATTCATGCAACGGTTTCGACACCACTTTGTGCGACAAAACAAGTGACACAAAAAGCGACACATTCGAAACACAAAAAGCGACACAGCATCCGACCGCACTGCGTCGCACTCCATCGCAGAAACGGCTTGTTTCAAGTGCTTTTCGTGATGATTTGCAGCGCAATGCGATGCAGTGCGAAAGTGCGCTTATTGGCGCAAAAACGAAAGAATGGGCGCGACAGGATTCGAACCTGCGACCAATGCTGTGTAAAAGCACCGCTCTAGCCACTGAGCTACGCGCCCGGAGAACCAATTCTACTCGACGGACTTGATTCCTTCTACGACACTCCACGCAGTGCGGCCATCGTGTGCGGATCCACCTGGGCATAGGGTCGAAACTTCTCAAGGGATCCCAGTTCTTCGCTCGACAGCAGCGCACGGTGTTGTCCGAGTCGACTCGCAGCAGGGGAATCAATGAGCGAACTCGAGTCATTGTTCGACAGTTGGAAACACACACGCCAGTCCAACTCGCGCATCCCAGCGCGATCGACGATTCGATTCAGATTCGTCACCGTATCGACCCACAGAATGACATGAACGCCCACCAGTGGACCATCTCGCAGAATCGCTTGAAAGAGTTTGTCCGTGGTGGGCGGAGAATCACTCGATCCAAAACTGTAATCATCTTCGTTGCGACGAATGGAACGGAACCGATGCGCTCCGTGCAACATGAGAATCATCGGCGCGCCGTCCGCACTCTCAGAGGTCATTCGTCGAGTGACCTCTGCAGCAACGCGCGAAATGACATCCGCGACTTCGCGCGGCGAACTGACTGCACCGAGCAAACCCGAAGCGAGGTGACATGCCGCGAGTGCTCCTGCTCCTGCTTCATCTGGCGCGATGCCATCGATGACTTCCACGATCGCGGTGTCACCTTGCACTCGCGACTGTGCAGCGAGACTCGCCAGAGCCGCCGTCGAAAGTCCGAGCGCCGCATCATCGCGTTGCCCAACCACAACGACATTCGACCCACTCTGCCTTCGAAGTGGAATATGTGTCGGCTCCTTGATACTCACGGCATCACCAAGCCACACGCAAACAGGAGGACGCGCACCGCCTACCGTTCGCACTCCGTTCGATTGGGTGCGACGCAACAACTCTCCAGCATCAAGAACGGCCGCGGCATTTCCCTCAAACACAACGAGTCGCGAAGGCAGCTTGGGAGGATGATTCTTCGCGCGCTCTGCTACGGCAGCGAGCAGGACATCTCGGCGTTCGTCATCAAGCCAACACACCTGAAATGGACTGTTTCCCTCAAGCAAACCGGCCGCATCGTTGTAAATCGCTTCGCCTGGCCGAGAGAGAAGTCGCGCTGCCGGGTTGTCGTCCGAGAGAATGAGTGATGCGTCGGCCTCATTGCATTGAAGTGCGATGCGAATCGCCATTTGCCCCATCGTGGTGCGGGGCAGGGCGTACGCGCCTCCAAGTGTTTGTGAACCAAGCACCACATGCATTCCGAACGCTCGACCCTGTCGAATGAGTCGGTCAAGAAGCAGGGTGGCATCCTGTCCGACCTTGTCATCTTCGACGAAGAGTTCTTGAAACTCGTCCACGATCAGCAAGACACGCGGCATGGGCTCTGTGCGCATAGCCCTGCGGTAGCCGGCGAGGTCCTGCACGCCGAGTTGGCGAAAGAGTTCTCCTCGCCGCTTCATCTCGACATCAAGGCCGTTGAGAACGCTCAGTCCAAACTCACGATCGGTTTCCACGGCCACGGCGCGCGCATGCGGAAGCGCGTGCGTGGCATAGGTCTTGAACTCAACGCCCTTCTTGAAGTCAATCAACCAAAGTTCCACTTCATCGGGGCTGTACCAAAGGGCGAGGTTGGTGATGATCGCGTGAAGCAGGGTGGACTTTCCTGATCCTGTTCGACCGGCGATCAGCGCGTGCTGTCCAGTACCCACACCCAAGGTGAGTTCTTGAAGGCGAGTCGCTCCACTCCGACCCAACGCGACAGAGACGCTCTTTTCGGTCGAACCAGTCCACACTTGTTCTGGACGCGGCATGATCGCGTCGAATGGAACGGCAACACGCGACGAAGACTTCGCCGCCTTTCCAACCTGATTGACGAGCCGAATCGAGGCCGATGCCGATGGCGGTGTTTCGAGCGCCAATTGCAAATGGCGCAATCCATCCGTCTCGACGACCCAGCGCCCACCTTCGAGATGAACTCTCACCATTCGAGAGTGCATCAACTCGAGATCAGTCCCTGTGGGCACTTCCACTCGCGTGTCACGCAACACAATCGCATGTACGCCGCACCTTGCGCCGCTCTCGATAATGCTGTTGAGGCGTCGAACCGCCTGCTCGCTGAATGCGTTTGGAAAGTCACACACCACGAGATAACGAAGTGGCTCTGCGATCTCGCCGGCTTGCTGGTTGTACTCTTCAATACTGGCGAACTCATCACGCAGATACTTTTGGATGACCGTCTCCATGTGCTCGGTGAGTTCGGACAGTCGCGATTCGATGTGCCGAGTTTCGGTCCAGATTCGCTCTCCAATGAGCGTTTCGAGATGATCGGCAAGGTGCATAAACCCCGCGAATCCCTGACCAAGTCCAACGGGATCGATAACCGTCATGCGTACTTTCCCCGGAGGCACAAGAGTCAGAAGCCTCATCATCAACGACTGCATGCAAGCGATCGCTTCATTCCTGCCCTCTGCATCAGTCTCGAGAAGGAGATTGCCGCGATCGGGAAAGGTCAACATCGCTGGCATCGCCATTTTTGGAGGATGACCCTCACGCCACGCGAGCTTTCCAGCAGGAACTTCGCAACCAGGGATGAGTGACGCGTCGAGTGTCAGTCGACCGAAGGGAACTCCTCCGACCGATTCGACTGATGGAACCCACGCACCCGATGCGGCTGCTTCCCAGTCCATCAGAAGTGGGGTTGATCCCGTGGTGATGGCATCGACCATCTCTTGGACCGAGTCTCGGCAAGCGCACCACGACGCGACAAAAGCCTCGATCGACTCCTCCTCATGTCGGTCAACTTCGATGACTGCCGTGCGATGCCGCGCGTCCTCAATCTCGACCCCCTCATCCAGTGTTGCCTGCGCGTCTGCCAATTGCGCCGCATGGGCAAGGGATGTTTCTCGCAGTGTCCGATCAAGATCGCTTTGCGCTGTGGATCGAGTCGACTTGGTGTAGCCGTCCAGCACGGCCAAGTTCTTTGCCTTCTTTTCAGCCACTTCCATCGCCTTGGGCGCATGGTTCGCGCGAGCTGCATCAATGGCTTCATCGCGGGCGCGCTTGTTCTCGTGTTCTTCGTGGTGACGACTTCTGAGATTTTCGGCAAGCCACATTTGAAGAGCGGCTTGTGCGCGCACCTCGGCTTCCATGATCGCCACCAGTTGAGGGCGAAGCGACTGGATGGCAGCGCGCCGAGCAACGAGTAATCCGATGCCGGCAACCACCAATCCCGCGCCCACTCCAACGGCGCCAAACAGGG
>JAQBZO010000001.1 GCA_027622195.1 Planctomycetota bacterium | reverse complement strand
GACCCACTACGGCTGGATGCGCATTGCGTTCGGCGCGAGTGCCGCGTTCCGTACCATCGTGGACTACGGCTATGAGAGCACCGCTGGTGGAGCAATCGCCGCTGGTGTCCCAGCTCCAGGAGCGCTCGCGCTTCTTGGCGTTGCCGGACTCGTCAGCCGTCGTCGACGCGCCTGATACTGATCGGAACTGAAACTCGCGGCTCGCCGCCAGTTTCCCTACACCGAAGAAATCACCGATGGTCGAAAGACCGTCGGTGTTTTTTTGTGCACAAATCGATCGGATATCCTTCGACCGAGTGAGCCATCGGTCCGATGTGCTCTGGCTTCGTGGCTGGACATGCGCATCCTCATTTTGAATCAATGCTTCTATCCTGATGTGGTCGCCACGGCGCAACATGGGTGGGATCTTGCGCGAGCATTGACTCGGCGCGGGCACCGTGTCACAGCGATCGCATCGCGTTCGGTATACGGATCAAGGGGTGCCTCGCTGCCCGCTTCTGAGACGGTGGAAGGCATCGAGATCATTCGCGTTGGATCGAGTTTTTCTGCCAAGGGGTCCATCGCAGCGCGTGTCGTCGACTTCGCACTCTTTTTCCTGCTCGCCGGATGGAAGTCACTCACCATGCCGCGCCAAGATGCCGTGGTGTGCATGACCACGCCGCCGTTCATCGCACTGGTTGGTTGGCTGATGCGAATCTTTCGAGGAACACGCCTCGTGTACTGGGTGATGGACCTCTACCCAGACCTTCCCGTCGCCTGCGGCGTCATGCGCGCGGGCTCGCCTGCGACTCGGCTCTTTGAGGCGATCAATCGATTCCTCCTCCGTCGAGCAGACCGAGTCGTCGTCCTCGGACGATGCATGGAAGATCGCGTCCTCGCCAAGGATGTCTCGCCAGACCACATTGCGCGCATCAATGTGTGGAGCGATCAGGAAGAGGTCAAACCGGTCGATCGAGAGGCGAACACCTACCGCAAAGATTGGAATGTTGGCGATCGACTGCTCGTCATGTATTCCGGCAATTTTGGAATCGGTCACGACATCGAAACCATCGCCGACGGAATCGCCCTGCTCTCTTCCGATCAACGCATTCTCTTCGCGTTGGTCGGCGGCGGAAAACGAAAGTCCGAACTCATCTCACGGCTGCAAGCGGCAGGGATCAACGGATACATCGACGCCCCCTACCAACCGAGAGAGCGATTGGATGAACTCCTCAGCGCTGCGGATGTTCATCTTGCCACCCTTCGACGCGGCGTCGAGGGAATCATGGTGCCCAGCAAGTTGTACGGAGTCCTCGCCGCCGAGCGGCCGATGGTTTTCGTCGGATCTCCCGAGGGAGAGGTCGCCCGCGTGATTCTTGAGGAACGGTGCGGTGTCGTCCTCGACTGCGGTGACGCAAGTGGTTTTGCGCGCGCACTCGAGGGATATGCATCGGATCGCTCCAAGGTGCAGCAAGACGGCGAGCGCGGCCGATTGGCGCTCACTCAGAAGTGGAGCGCCGCACACGCGCTCTCGAAGTGGGTCGCCCTCCTCGAATCGACGAACCAGAAATCAACATGACAGTTCCAACCAAGCCACCCCTTCGAGTGCTGCTCGTCACCGAGAATGACCCGCTCTATGTTCGGCAGTTTTTTGATGTCTTCTTCGATGAGCTGCCGCGAGACGAGATCAAACTTGTGGGCGTGACTGTTTCAAGAGCATTCCACGAGCCAATCACTCGAACGGCGAAGCGCGTCTTGCGTTTTTACGGCGCAGTCGACTTCGCTCGCCTGCTCCCGCGCTACATCTGGGCGAAACTCACAGGGCAATCCATCGGCGCACTCGCTGTGAAGCGCGGCTTTCCGCTGCTTCCAGCGGCGAGTGTGAATTCGGCGGAGTACATCGCCGCAGTGCAAGCACTTCGACCCGAGATGATCGTCTCGGTCGCCGCGCCAGAGATTTTCAAGTCACCCCTTCTCAAAGTGGCGACGATTGGATGCTTGAACATCCACTCGGGGCGAATCCCCGAATACAGAGGGATGATGCCGACCTTCTGGCAAATGCTCGAAGGGCAACCTCATGTCACCGTGACCGTGCACGAGATGGTGGAGAAACTCGATTCGGGTGGCGTTGTCGCAACCTTTGAGTTTCCGCTGCACGATCATGATTCCCTCGACCGCGTCATCTCTGGCACAAAGCAAGAAGGCGCGCGACTGATGATTCGCGTGCTCCGAGCCATCGCCAAGGAGCGAGCCATGCCATCGACGACACCGCTCGATTGGTCCAAGGCGAGGCTTTTCAAGTTTCCGCAGCCTGAAGATGTAGCGAAGTTCCGCGCGCGCGGACAGAGGATGTTGTGATGGTCGGCACTTCGATTGAGCCACTGCATGTGCTCTCGTTTGATATCGAGGATTGGTTTCACATCGTCGATGTGCCAGCGATCGATGACCCGTCGACTTGGGACTCACTCGAGTCACTCGTGAACCGCCGGACCGACGAGATTCTTGCCTCTCTCGATCGGCACACGACCAAGGCGACCTTCTTCATGCTCGGATGGATCGCCGATCGCCACCCCGCACTCGTTCGACGCATTGCGAATGCAGGACACGAACTCGGATCGCATTCGTTTTGGCACCGGCGTGTGTACCTGCTCGATGAAGCTGAGTTTCGTCGCGACACGATGATGTCCCTCGATGCCATCGAAGCCGCGTGCGGCTTTCGTCCTAGGGGATATCGCGCCCCCAGTTTTTCGATCGTTGAAGGAACCGAGTGGGCCTTCGATACCCTTCTCGACTGCGGTATCGAGTGGGACGCGAGCCTTTTCCCAGCACCGCGCGGACACGGTGGATACCCGTGCCCCGACGAGCCGCATCTCTTTCGCAATCTTCCATCTGGTCGATCGATTCCGCAGTTGCCTCTGGGAGTGATGCGTGCGATGGGTCGAGGTCTTTGTTTTTCTGGCGGCGGATATCTGCGCGTGCTTCCACTGTGGATCATCGAACGGGGATTCGCGCAGTTCAATGCGCGCGGTCTCCCCGTGGTGATGTATCTCCACCCGCGAGACTTTGCGCCTGACTGCCCTCGTGTCACAATGCCCCTCTCGCGAAAGTTCAAGTGCTATACGGGCATGAAAACGACGATGCCAAAACTCGAGGCACTGATGAAGCGCCATCGGTTTGGTCCGTGCGGAGAAGTGCTTCGTCAGCGCGGATTGCTCGGATCTTAAGACTCAATGAAGTCGAGATCGTGACCGTATGTCTCTCGAAGGTGCCACAGTCCAAGTGCGGCGATCACGAGGGTGATTGTTCCGACGATTGCAGCAGCAGTGGTGATGGACAATCCATGACTCTGAAGGAAGAGCCACGAACCCGTCAACAGAGGGACGGATCCTCGAACAAAGTTCGGAGCAGTGGTCGCGGCGGTCGCGCGGAGATTCGTACCGAATTGCTCTGCTCCGATCGTCACGAATACCGCCCAGTACCCGCAGCCGAATCCCAGGAGTCCGCAAATCGTCGCGTACACCCAGACCTCGGGTTGGCTCTGAATCCACTCGTATCCGCCGAAACAAGTCAAGGCAGTCCACGCGAGGAAAATCGCAAGGGCACGCTTTCGGCTGCGAAGCCACTGGGACAAGAGTCCGCTCGTGATGTCTCCGACTGCAAGGCCCACATAGAACCAGAGCACCGCCGTTGCGGCTGACATGGGTGATGTGATCCCCACTGACTTTGCAAACTCAGGTGCGAATGTCACGGGAATCGCTGCAGCAAACCAAATCGGAATGGCGACGGCGACCACCGATGCGTAGCGCAACAGTCGACGCGGAGGCCAGAAGAGCATCCAGACGCTTCCGCGTGCATGATTGGATGCAGCAACCACATTGAACATGCCGCTCTCGACCACACCCACTCGAAGTGCGAGAAGGCACAGGCCCATCGCTCCTCCTACAAAGTAAGAGGTGCGCCACTCGAAGAGTGTGGACACAGAGACCGCAGCAATGCCGCCGCACACTCCAAAACCTGCAACGATCGTTGTTCCATATCCGCGCGCGTGCCGTCCCAAGAGTTCGCTCACGAGGGTGATCCCTGCACCGAGTTCTCCTGCGAGGCCGATGCCAGCGATGAAACGCAGCACGATGTACTGGTCGATCGCTTGTGACAACCCCAGTGCAGAAGAGAGTGGGTGCCATCCACTCTCGAGAGGGACATCACCGATAAATCCGTTCAGGATGTTGGCGACCGAATACAAGATGATCGAGCCGAAGAGCACCCTGATTCTTCCCCACTTGTCTCCCAAAACGCCCCAGGCGATCCCTCCGAGAAGCATGCCGAACATCTGCCAATTGATGAGCGTTGCGCCGAGCGATTGAAGGTCCCCGTCGAGCACTCCGATCCCCTTCAGGCTGCGAACGCGCACAACACTGAAGAGAATCAGGTCGTAGATATCGACGAAGTATCCCAGTGCCGCGACGACGACCGCCATGATTGCGCCTCGCGAAATCGGCTGCTGCGCCATCGGTTGATGACTCACTTCGGAAGGGTTCCTGCAGGGTCCATCGAAGCGAGTCGTTGCATCGTGAGGAGTCCAAACCCCGTCGCGTAGGCATGACCGTATCCGTACAACGGATAATCAAACCATGATCCATTTGGATGTTGAACGCGCCTCATGTTCTGGTCAAGCCAATCTCGAAACGCCGTCCGTTCGGTGGCATCGGTCAACTGCTCGATCACACCAGAGGCGTAGTAGTGTCCGAAGAAATAGTAGTAGCCGCTCGTCGAATAAAAGGCTTCGTGAGGAATCGGGCGTCCTCGTCCAATCTCGATGTAGTGATGTCGATCGCGCAGATGGCAAAGCCCTTCCACCAACTCTCGCTGCTCGACGCCACCAGCGTGACTTTCGAACAGCGCGAGGTGGCACACTTGCAACCGACCGCTCGTCCCGCTTGGTCTATTGAAACCGACACCCGGTCTGTACTTCGCATAGGTGCCGTAGACGAATGCACCGTCTGGAAGCCGAAAGAGTTCGAGTCGCTTCACTGCGCGGTCCAATCGCACCGAGTCAACCCGGAGTCCAGCGTCGCGTGCGGCACGCAGAGCGAGAATCATCGCTCCAGTGTTGAAACTGGTGGTTTCATTGCCCGTCGGACGCTCGAATGTTCCTTGAAAATCGTAGTACCCCCAACCTCCATCAATGCTCTGCCGCCGCAACGAAAAATCAATCTCGCGCTGCACCATCATCCGTATGGCATTCGATTGGTCAGCGCGGTTTGGTTCGCGAAGCAGTCGCACGCCGCAGTCGATGAGATAGGTATGCGCCCACGTGTCATAGAAGGTGCCTCCCGACGCGGCGCCGATGGGTTCTTCATCGATCATCCATTGCACGGCGAGGTCCAGAGTCGCCTTGGCTCTCGCGTCGGATCGCGCAGGCTCGATGAGCGCCATCGCACAGAGAGCCGTCGTCGCGCCTTGAAACGCGCGGTGGCTTGCCATCCCGTCGAGCCAAATCTCGTTGGGCCGCGAAGAGGCAGGAGAACCGAAGGCTCCATTGGGCTGCTGATTGGCAATCAACCACTCCAGTGCCATGTGCATGGACGCTGCGCTCGACCAGAGCGGCTGCGCTGGAATCTCGGTGTTTCCGCCTCGGATGGCGCGGGCGGAATTGGTTGCTGAAGAACAAGCGACGAGCGACAGCGCAGTGAAGGCCAACAACAACGAGCAGAGGAGCGACCAAAGTCCCCTCTTACGGCGCCACATGAACAAGTTCCCCCGCGGCGATGCCGGACACAAGTTCCACCTCGTCCACACCGCGAGCTCCAACGACCACGGGCACTTCAACAATGAGTTCACCGCGCTGAACTCGAACGAAGGACTCACCCTTCGGATTCGTTTGAACGGCCTTCGCACTGACTTTCAAAACGTCCTGGAGTGTTCCGACAATCTCAATCGTTGCGCCCATTCCAACAGGCGGCAGCCGAGTGCTGGGATCCAAGCAAACGATGGCTGGAAAAAGGGTTCCGTCTCCATCCGGCACACCGATCGCGCCGATCGCGACAATCGTTCCAGAACCATTACAAGCTGGAAGTCCCGCATAGGTGAGTGCAATTTTGGATCCGACTCCGGCGATGCGAGTGGCCTCTGCAGGAAGAGAGAGTTTGACTTGAAGCGCGGTGGGATCCACCAATTGAGTGAACACCATCCCTGCGCTGACATCGTCTCCCGCTTCGATCGAGACCATCGAGATCACGCCTGAGAATGGTGCTCGAATCTCAAGTGCAGCCACATCGTGCAGAAACTTGGCAGACGCTCTCGTCGCTGCAGCGACATTGGCTTTCGATTCAGCTTCAGCCATCTGAGCACGAATGACTCCGATCGTTTGCCCAGTCAGCGCATGGGTTGCATCAAGAGCCGAGTAGCGAGCTTGATCATTCATTGCGCGCTGCTGGTCGGCGTGTCCAGTCTGTTGGTAGTAGCTGGCATCTTCGACTGAATAGAAGGTGTATCGAGTGGACCGAACAAGCGCGCGACGGGCACGATTCAAGACAATGTCTCGCGTTTGTCCATCGAGCACCGCTCCTTCGTACAACTTCTCGAGTTGCGAGAGTTCTTCATTCTCATCGGCAAGACGATCCTGCGAACCCTGCGATGAGAGAGTCTTCATCTCGAGGGATTTCGCTGCATCGAAGAGATCCCACCGAGCCAGTCGCCGTGCGGAGAGGAATGCTTCACGCGAAGTGCGTTCCACTTGTTGCGCGGATCGCTCAGCACCCATCGACAATTCGGTGGCTTGAACCTCTTGAGCGGTCACCGCATTCGCGAGCCGCCTCGCCGCATCGCTCATCTGCCAATCCATGTCCTCTGCAACAAGACGAAGGATGAGATCGCCTTCCTTCACCGTTCCACCAGTCACGACGACCTCTTTCACCTTCACTCGACCGTTGTATGCCTCTGGTTTCCACACAAGAGCCTCATGTTTGGAACTCTCTACGCGTCCTTGCCGTTGAAGTCGAATCATCAATTCGCCGGTCAACGCTGGGACTGGCGGAGCGGCGACTTGAATCGCAGCCGCTTCAACATCGGAGGTAAACACAAACGTTGCCAAGAGGATGGATGTGAACATGGGGTCATCTTATACACACCGAGAAGGATCATGGTGTCCTACACTCTCCGTATGGTTGATGCCGCCATCTTTCTTTCAATGCTCGTCTGCCTTGGCCTTTTCTGGCGTGGACGAAGACTCGCCGCCAAGTTCGCATTCTTCATCGCATTGATTGGCGTGATCCTGCTCTTCAAACACCACGCCACGGACGCGCTCAACATCAGCCTGTAGAAACATGAGTCGGTTCCTCCAACTATTCGGATACTGGACATGCCACTTCAACATCTTGACCGTCAGCAGCGTGTTGCTCGGCGCGTACTACATCCAGTTCGCTGAGGGTGAGTTTCCGTGTCCCCTGTGCATCCTTCAACGCATGGCGATGCTGCTGACCATTCTTGGTTCTGCTTCGATCTTGCTTGCCTCGCGACAGGGACCCATCGAGTTTCACTCCTACTCGGCGGGATATGGAATGAGCGTACTCGGAGCCGTCATCGGATCGATCATCGCGCTTCGCCAGATCGCCCTGCACATCGCTCCCGGCGATCCCGGGTACGGCAGTCCAGCATTCGGACTGCACCTTTATACATGGGCTTTGATCGTCTTCGGAGTCGTCGCCGCAGTCAGCGGGGTCAACCTCGCTTGGACCAAGCGATTCAATCCACATGCGGTCGAGTTTGGATGGGCATCCAAGTGCTGCGTTGGACTCGTCGCCCTCTTGATGCTGTCGAACGCGATCATCGTTTTCATCGAGGCGGGATTCCATATCTCCCTTCCCGATAACCCGACCTGCTATCAACTTTTTGTTGACCTTGGGTGGACAACGGCACCGCTCGTCCCCGCAGAATCCTGAATGATTCTTGGAAATTGGTGAATCCGCACTGTCCCAACGGCGCAGATCAATGGACAATACCTGAGTGATGATGGACATTGCACTTTGCCTCCTTTCGATCGCGCTCGCACAGTCGGCAAAGGTGCCCGATGCCGAGGGGTTGAAGTTCTTCGAAGAGAAGATCAAGCCTGTCCTTGCAAGATCGTGCTTCAAGTGTCATAGCGCTGATGGAAAAGTGCGCGGTGGGCTTCGACTCGACACGCGCGAGTTGATGCTCGAGGGCGGAGCATCAGGACCCATCGTCATCTTGGGTAAGCCGAAGGAGAGTCTTCTCATTCGCGCGCTGAAGTACCAGGATCCCGACTACCAAATGCCACCAAGTGGTCCTCTCAGCGGCACGATCATCAAGGACTTTGAGAAATGGGTCGAGATGGGCGCGCCGTATCCCTCGGCTGAAGGCGAGATGATGGGCGCGGCGATGGAACCCATGATGGGCTCAAGTGGTTCAGTCGTCGATGTCGCTGATGCCCCCAACATTCGCGACGATGGATTCGTGGACTGGGAGAAGGCGCGTCAGCATTGGTCTCTCATTCCCATGAAGTCGCACCCCACTCCGGCGGTTCAAGATGAAGGATGGAGTTGGTGCGACATCGACCGTTTTGTCTTCGAAGGAATGGTCGAGAATGGTGTCGCGCCTGTCGCCGATGCAGAGAAATCTGTTTGGCTTCGTCGCGTTACTTTCGATTTGATTGGACTTCCTCCGACGCCCGAGGAAGTGATCGCGTTCACGCGAGATCGATCTCCGACGGCATTCGACCGAGTCGTTGATCGACTCCTCGCCTCTTCGGCATTCGGAGAACGGTGGGGACGACACTGGCTTGATGTCGCGCGATTCGCCGAATCGAGCGGCAAAGAGGTGAATATCGCCTACCCGTATGCGTGGCGGTATCGAAACTATGTGATCGATGCCTTCAATAACGACAAACCGTACAACCAGTTTCTTCGAGAACAACTCGCTGGGGATCTCATCCCCTCGAAGGATTTGAATGAGCGCACAGAGCACCTCATCGCCACTGGATTCCTCGCCGTTGGCGCGAAGGGACACAACACACGCGGAAGATCTCAGTTCACTGCCGACACGATTGATGAACAAATCGATGCGGTTGGACAATCGATGCTCGGACTGACGATCGCCTGCGCTCGATGCCATGATCACAAGTTTGATCCGATTCCACAGCGCGACTATTACGCACTCGCGGGCATTTTCCTCAGCTCCAAGATTTGCTATGGCACCGAGCAATCTGCTGGCAATAATTTTCCGAGTGAGTACATCAATCTTCCAGTAGGGACTGCAGCGAATGGCGCGAAGTTGTCCCCAGATCAAATCCAAATGGCCGATGTGACGATCACGAGGTTTGCCGAGCAACTGGCAGCACTCGAGGTGCGCGCCGAAAAGGGAGAGGTCGATCGAGGCAATCTTCGGAATCAACGGCAGTTTCTCGGATCACTGGAATCAGCGAGAGCGCGATTCGATGATGCGGGCAATCCCACCGATGCGAATCTGGTCGCGATGGGAGTCCTCGAGGGATCTGGACGCAACGCACCGATCCTTAAACGGGGTGAGGTCAACCAGGCTGGCGAGACGGTGGTGCGCGGCTTCCCACAAGTGCTCGAAGGTGATTGGGTCCCCACGATTCGAACCGGATCTGGACGGAAAGAACTCGCGCAGTGGATTACGGATCCAATGAATCCTCTGACAGCGCGCGTCGCGGTCAATCGCGTGTGGGGTCACCTCTTCGGCAAGGGACTCGTCTCCACTCCCGACAACTTTGGCGTGACTGGCATGACACCGACCCATCCAGAGTTGCTGGACTCACTCGCCCTCTCGTTCATTGAGCGCGGTTGGTCCGTCAAGTCGCTGATCCGTGAAATCACCTTGAGCCACACTTATCGTTTGTCGAGCAAAACAGAGAGTCGTTCGATGAAGATGGATCCCGATGCGCTCTGGCTTTGGCGGATGCCACAGCGTCGACTCGAGGGCGAGGCGATCCGCGATGCGATGTTGATGGCGAGCGGAGAATTGAGCCGATCCCGTCCCGATGGAAGTCAGGCGCAGTCGCTTGAGGGACCGATTCGCAACGGCGGTGTGATGACGCGCCTCATCGATTCGACCGTCCCCTATCGCAGTGTGTACATGCCCATCCTGCGCGATGTGGTTCCAGAGATGCTCGAAGTGTTTGACTTTTGCGATCCATCACTCCCGTGTGGCGACCGTGCAGAGACAACCGTTGCATCGCAGGCACTCTTTCTCATGAATGATGCGCAAGTGATCGCGTCCGCCGAGGCGTTCGCCGATCGGCTCATGGCAATGGATCTGAAGGACCTTGAGCGAATTGAGTACGCATTCCAACTTGCATTCGGGCGGGATCCAACATCGAGTGAACGGGGTGCGTCGCGCAAGTTCTTCGACGACTTCTCGAAGGCCGAGAGTGCGAGTCAATCCAATTCCCCTATTCGGGAAAGGGCTTGGACTGCCTTCTGTCAAAGCCTCTATCTCACCGCTGAGTTCCGAACACTGGACTGAGTTTCATTCACAGGACACACCATGGACTGCTGCAACAATCGACTCATCGTCCACAATCGCCGCGACATGCTTCGCACTTTGTCGGCAGGATTTGGTTACCTCGCCTTTGCAGGGCTCGCCGCGCGTACTTCGGCGCAACAATCAACGACATCGCCGTTGGCTCCGAAGGCGGGTCACTTTGCGGGATCTGCGAAGCGCGTGATCTTCCTCTGCATGGATGGAGGACCAAGCCATGTCGACACCTTTGACTACAAACCTCAATTGATCGCCGACAACGGCAAGAGTCTTTCGTCTGGATTCCGATCGGGCGCAAAACTGCTCGCGAGTCCCTGGAAGTTTCGACAACACGGCAAGAGCGGACTCTGGATCAGCGATCTTTTCCCAGAGGTCGCGAAACAAGCTGATGAACTGTGCTTGCTTCGAGGGATGCATACGGGCGTTCCAGCGCACGCGCAGGCCGCCCTTCAAATGCACACCGGAAGTTTTCAATTCGTGAGACCAAGTCTTGGCGCATGGACGCTCTATGGACTCGGCACGACCAACGAGAACTTGCCTGGATTCGTCACACTCAATCCTGCTCGCAGCGCGCAGGGATATGGAAGCGCATTTCTTCCTGCGTACTACCAAGGTTCACCGATGCGGATGCGCGGAGGCAATAATCGGCGAGGACAAGGGCAACAACGAGGTCGCACGGATTCTCAGTCTGAAGCCGTTGCCAACATTGAGAACAGCGTCTACACGACCGCTGGACAGCGCGAGCAACTGGATCTTGTCCAAGCGCTCAACAAAGAACGCGATCGTCGCGCGCGCGGAGACACGAATGTGGATGGTGTGATCGAGTCGTACGAACTCGCATTCAGGATGCAAGCAGAAGTTCCAGAACTACTCGACTTCGCGGGAGAGAATGCGAAGACTCTTGCGATGTATGGCATCGGCACAGCGGCGACCGACTCGTTTGGACGACAGTGCCTCCTCGCGCGAAGACTCTCTGAAGCAGGCGTTCGCTTCGTTGAGATCTCGGTCGGTGGATTCGACACCCATCGCAACCTGAAGGCAGAACTCGATACAAAATGCCAATCCATCGATCAGCCCATCGCCGCACTTTTGACTGATCTCAAACAACGCGGCATGCTCAAGGACACACTTGTGCTCTGGGGCGGAGAATTCGGACGAACTCCCTATGCCCAAGGCACCGACGGGCGCGATCACAACAACAAGGGGTTCACAATGTGGGCCGCGGGCGGAGGCGTGCGCGGCGGATTCTCCTACGGCGAAACCGATGATTACGGAGTGGAAGCAGTCAACGACAAGATGCATATCCATGATTGGCACGCGACCATCTTGCACTTGCTTGGACTCGATCACGAACGTCTGACCTACAACTATGCAGGTCGAGACTTCCGATTGACAGAGGTCTACGGAAAAGTCGCGAATCAGATCATCGCCTAGTCTGCGCGCCTATGCCTCTCAAGCGGTGGTTCCATGTTCGTCGTCCACTCGTGCTCGCTCGCATTGCCATTGACCATATGGCGTCGAATCGTGCGCCGACGATGGCGGCGGCGCTCACGTACCGAACCCTCTTTAGTCTTCCGCCACTCTTGATTCTTGGAGCGGTCACCGCGCGCGCCTTTCTCGGACGCGAACGCATTCTCACGATGGCATCGGATGGGTTGTACGTCCTTGGAGTCGATGCGATTCAGATCTCCTCTCCAGATCCCTCGATGCCTCATGACACTTTGGGACTTTGGATTCTCGATCTTGTCTCGAGAACCATTGACACCGATCTCACCGCAATGACATGGCTCGGGATTGTGCTGCTGCTCTACAGCGGCTACGCGCTCGCCACCCAAATTGAACATTCGTTCGACGACATTACCGGTCGACGCGCATCACGGGGTATTTTCCGCAGCATTTCGGCGTATTGGCTCGCATTGACCGCGGGTCCTCTCATTGCCGCGGCAGGACTCTTGATGGGTGCGATGGCGTGGACTGTGATCGAGTCCCTCACGGGCGGGAGTGCCGTCGTGCGTGAACTCTGGAACTTCTTCATCGCGTGGGCGCTGCTGGTGGGTTGCTACAGCGTGCTTCCCACTGTGCCTCTTCCGCTGCGCGCGAACATCGTGGGAGGAGTCGTCGCCGGAGTGCTTGTCCTCTGTGTTCAAGGAGCCTTCGGAAAGGCCATCATCTCGCTCGGTTCTGCAAGCATTGTTTACGGATCCGCCGGCGCGTTGACGCTCTTCATGCTGTGGATTTACATGATGTGGCTCTGCATCCTGTACGGATTGCAAGTCGCCACACTCGTCGCACGAAAAACAAGCAATCACACCAGTTCGTAAGTTCCAGGCACACGAACGAACGGGGTGGGCAGTGATCCCGCAAGGTCGAGTTCTTGCGGAAAGAGATTCAACTTGGATTGATTCGCGATCCAGTCCCAGTTGAGTTTTTGCCCGCTGTATCCAGCCTCTCGAGCCATGATCGCCATCAACGAACTCTCGGCAGTCTGGCGAAGCTCCACGATGGGTTTGCCTGCGATGATCGAGTTCACGAGATCCTTGTGCTCTTGTTGGTAGGCGGCTCCAATGTCACCCTTGACCGAGAAGAGTTCCTTGCCCGATCGATCAAAGATTTGCGTTCCACTATTGAAGGCGCGCAGGAAGGCAGTGCCCTTGCTGCCGTACACGACATTGTCATGGTCGGACGCAGATTGTGGAAGTTGGCGGGATTTGAAGTCACAGAATCGCCCGTCAGACCACGCGAGTGTCGCGCTGCATGAATCCCACATTTCGCTGTCCTCTGGCTTCGTGAATCGCCCACCTGAGGCAAAGCATGTCTCTGGAGGTCCACCCATGACCCAGTGCACCACGTCAAGATTGTGGACCGCTTGTTCTGCGGGTTGATCGCCAGAGAGCCAAACGAAATGCATCCAATTGAAGATCTGATACTGCGCGTCGGACATGCCGCCTTCGCGTCCGCGATACCAAACAGGTCCACTGCAGTAGCGCGCCGTCATACTCAACACATCACCGATCATGCCTTCGCGAATGCGCGCGATCCCTTGGACAAATGAACTTTGGCGACGATACTGTGTGCCCGTGACAATCGCCGTCCCCTGCGCCTTCGCTTTGTCATTCGCATCGCAGCAGATGCGGTATCCGACTGGGTCGGTACAGGTGGGCTTCTCAGCGAAGACATGCTTTTTCGCATCGACCGCCGCCTGAATGTGGCGAGGTCGGAACCCAGGACTCGTGGCAAACATCACGATGTCGACATCCGCGAGAGCGATGACTTCCTTGTATCCATCCAAACCTTCAAAGATGCGACTCTCAGGAACATCGATCCGATCTCCGTAGACCTTCTTGAGTTCGTCTCTCGCCGACTTCGCCTTGTCGCTCGTGATGTCGGCCATCGCCACAAGTCGCACATTCGGGTTTGCAGTGAGAGAGTCGTTCGCGGATCCTGCTCCACGGCCGCCGCATCCAACGAGACCGATGTTGATCGTTCTCGTGGCAGACTGCGCCCTCGTTCCTCCGATGGCAAAAGGAGCCACAATTCCTGCGGCGGACACGGCTGAAGCGGCGGCGATGAATGTCCTTCGAGAAGTTGTCATAGAGCAAGCGTAGCACTCCATTCCCCCATTTTGCTCACGCGAGTTACACTCCGACACGGAATGCTGCGACAACGACTTTTCACAGGATCGCTGCTGATCGTTTTTCTGATCCTTCTCGCAGTTATTCATGCGATGTGGACATCAGTCTCTCTGGCAGGATGGACCATTTCAGCGCCACTGTGGTGGATTCTGGGGATTGTGCTCTGCACCATGGCGGGGCATGAGATCGCTGTACTTTGTTCGAGCGATGATGAATCCACTCGCATCGCATCGCGCCTCGGCGCTCTCGCAGGCCTCGCGGGGATGGCTGCATTCGCTTGCGGACACCCCCTCGGATTGCTCATTGCGCCAACGGTCGCATCCGTTATTGGACTCGTCTTCAGTTCCAATGCACATGGCTGGGTGAGAGCTTCCGCTCCGCTGCGTGGATCGATCATCGGACTCGTGATCGTCGGAATCCCGCTCGGTTGTTGGATCATTCTTGTTCAAGAGCACGGCGGCTTCGCGGTCGCCGCGCTGATCCTTGTGGTGAAGTCGACGGACATTGGTGCGTACTTCATTGGACGATCATTCGGGCGGCACAAACTGATCCATTGGCTCAGTCCTGGAAAAACATGGGAAGGTCTCGCGGGGGGATTTCTGTTCGGCGCAATCAGCACATGGATTGCCACTCGCCTCGGCGTCCTTCCGTCGACCCATGTGCTCGACACATTGTCGCGATGTGCCGCCTTCGGATTGCTGACTGCGGTCATCGCCACGATGGGCGACCTCACTGAAAGTCTGCTCAAACGATCGGCTGGCGTCAAAGATTCTGGGCGATTGCTTCCGGGAATGGGCGGCGTTCTCGATGCGGTGGATTCACTCATCTACACAGGACCTTGCGCGCTCGCACTCTTCGGGATACAGCGATAATCGGGCATCTTTCCGCAGAAACTCTGCAGTTTTTTGACTCGGCGATTCTGATAGGATGAGGTACTTGATGTCGCTTGCCCAGAATCTGATCAATCTGTATCAAGCGGACCGCTTGGTCCGTGCTCTTCGCGTTCGTCTCACCTCTGCCGAGCAAACGCTGCGCGCGGCGAAGACCGCCGAGATCAATGCTGATGTGCGCACACGCGAACTGAAGTTGCAGGTCAATCAATTGCGCGCAACGGCATCGGGGATCGACGTCGAGAGTCGTTCCATCCAAGACAGAATTGACAAGCATCGCGGTGAACTGAATCTCAGCACCAACATGCGCCAGTACGAGGCACTTCTCTCTGAGATGAAGTTGCTCCAAGACAAGCGGAGCGAACTCGATGATCAGGCCCTTGGACTACTGATGAAGGCAGACCAACTCGAGACCGAGCGTGTTACCGCGCAAGCCACTCAGACCGATCGCCATGCGCGGACTGAAACGGCAGAGGTCGAACTTGCTGCGCGAGCGACCGATATCGGCGACCGATTGAGCGAACTCGAACGCAAGCGCGCTGAAGCGGCGGCGCATGTGCCCGAGGCTGAACTGGCACGATTCAATGCACTCTCAGAGGCGACCGATGGCGAGGCCATGGCTGAGGTCATCGAAATCGATGTCAAGAGGCGCGAGTATGCGTGCGGCGAGTGCCACATTGAACTCCCGTCATCGATCTACGCGGCGGTCGCTTCCAATCCCAATGCCATCGCGCAGTGCACCTCGTGCCGACGCATCCTGTACATCGCTGGAACACTCGCCACCGCGACTGCTTCGTGATTGGGCTGTTTCAGCCGTAACCGAGTTTGAGGAGATCCTCTTCGTCAAGTCCGAAGTGGTGACCGATTTCGTGCAAGATCGTGATGGTGATCTCGTGGCGGACCTCCTCTGATCCACCCACTGACTCATGAGACTCATCGTCCTCCCAGGGTTCAAAACCCCCCGCCTCATCAATGATGCCTCGACGAAAGATGTGAATCACATCTTCGGGTTGTCCCGATGATTCAATCGAACGCTGGGTGAGCGGGATGCCCGTGTGCAGTCCACAAAGATCATCTTCGGTGGGATCAAGTCCAAGTTCGCGAAGCAGCGCATCGGAAGGCGCGTCATCGACAATCAATGGTGCTTGCTCGAGAAGCGTCAGCAGATCGGGATGCAATGATTGAACCACTTCATCGAGGATCGCATCGAATTGCTCCCGCTCTTGGCGAGTAATGCGTTCCATCACATCCTCAGTTGACCGACCAACTCGCTCATGTTCGAGCATCCCTGTTCACGAACCCAACTTCTGAGTTGTGAGGCGATGCGCAGAGGAGCGGATGGCTCAGCGAGCAGGACGGTGCCGAGTCCAATGGCCGTCGCACCGGCAAGTACGAGTTCAGCGGCATCTTCACCGTTCATCACGCCACCAAGACCGATGATGGGAACGCGTCCTTTCGAAACCTGCGAATACACATCGTGCACCACGCGCACCACGATGGGGTGAATCGCTGGGCCGCTGAGCCCTCCTCGCCCATTCGAGAGTCGAGCGCGACGCGAATGCACCTCGATCGCCATCGCAGGCATCGTGTTGCTGAGTGTCAACCCATCGACACCAGCATCGACTGCAGCGGCAGCGAGCGCAACGGAATCGGAATCAGGCGGAAGCTTTGCGAATAGTTTGGCGCGCTTCACATTCGCTCGAACAACCTTGAGCAAGGCAGAGAGCGAGGCTGGATCAGCCGAAAAATGACGTCCATCACTTGTATTCGGACACGAGACATTGACCTCGATCAGTGGAATCGTCGACTCGGCATCAATTCGCTCGGCGACTGAAACAAAGTCGTCCACCGAATGTCCAGCAATCGATGCGAAGAGGTGGCACGGCATCGATCCCGCATCTTGGGCGCGTTCTGCGAGAAAGCGATCGATCCCCATGTTGGCGAGTCCGATGGCGTTGAGCATTCCGACCTTCGATGGAATGATCCGCGGAACAGCGTTCCCGACACGCTCAAGTCGCGTCAGGCTCTTGCTCGTCACTGCGCCAAGGGAATCGAGTGCGCCCGCATCAGCGAGTTCGTTCGTGTATCCAACTGTTCCAGCAGCGCCGATAAGTGGCGATCGAAGCGAAATTCCGCCAAGGTTCGTCAAGAGGGTCAACACATGCGCATTGTGGCAGATCGACCGATACCATGGGGGGATGAGCACGCCTGAACGAATCGCCCAGTTTGAAAAAATGGCATCTGCGGATCCGACCAATGAAATGGCACACTTCAGCCTCGGCAATGCGTACTTGCAAGCAGGAAGAATGGGCGAGGCGGCCGAGTCTTTCGAGAGGTGCATTGCCATTGTCCCCGACATGAGCAAGGCGTATCAACTGGGTGGTCAAGCGATGCTCGGCGCAGGTTGGGAGGATCGCGCAGTCGACCTCTTGACACGTGGATATACCCTCGCGGCGAAGCGTGGCGACCGCATGCCACAGACGGCGATGGGTCGATTGCTCGAATCGATCGGGCGACCGATTCCAATAGTCGAGTCCACTGCCGAAGAGTTGGTAGACCAACTTCGTGCTGCGGGCTCCTTTGTCTGTCAACGCACGGGGCGCCCTGGGACCGCGCTCGACGCTCCTCCATTTCGAGGCAACATCGGCGTTTGGATTTCGAACAACATCTCCGCTCAAACTTGGCAAGAGTGGATCGGTCAAGGCACAAAGGTCATCAACGAACTTCGTCTGGACTTCTCTCGCGAGGATCATCAAGCCGTGTACGAACAGCACATGCACGAATTTCTTGGGATCGACGACGAGTTAGTCCGCTCGCTCGGGAGCGGTGCGCCGGTCACACCTGCCTCAGGTACCACCACCACTCCACAATCAAGAGTGTGACGGCGGCGAGAAGGACCCACGGCCAAAGGGCACTTCGCGAGAGTCCTCCGCTCGTTCTGCCGGCGATCGTTTCGTCGGCGAACTCAAGCGATTCAACAGCGTTCACGCGCGACTCCATCAAATCCCTCGACGCCACGGCGATGCGACGATCGCCACCGCTCCATTTTACGGTCCACACTCCGGTGCGCATGAGTGGACCCACCGAAGCAATTCCGTCTGATCCAGAGGTCACCGTGATCTCTTCCCCAGAAGGATGCAAAATGGAAACGGGAATCGCAGCGGCTCCAACCATCACTGAAACCACATCACCGGGTTTGAACGGGGCATCAGAGACGGGTCGTGAGAAGGTTGCTAACCACTGCACGCTATTAGCGACAAAGTTAAGAAACCCACGCTGAAATGGCCAATTGCTATCGAGAGGATCGAATGTCACGAGTACAACCTGTGTCCCGGGCGCTGTGATGGTGAGGACCAGCGGTCCCTCGGATCCATCGACGATGACTTCTCCTCGTTCTGTTGCGGCGACCGCTTGATGGGAATGGACGAACAGTTCATCGAGACTTACGAATCGCATCAGCGGGTGGTCGGGTCGACTGCCCACGGCGAATGCATCACTCTTCTCGCCATACGCCTCGACTCCAGAAATCCCCTCGCCACCACCGAACACGAGGTATCGCGCCGTGGGAGCCGTGGCCGGAAGTGCTCCGTGCAAGACGATCACATCGAATGACTGGAGTGATGCGGGATCAGCGCGAGTCGCCGCCTCAAACTCCTCGGTGGTCATCTCCATCAACTCGCGAGGACCGAGCGACTCGAGCGCTGATCGAATGATGAATCCTTCACCGCCGACGAGGAGAATGCGCAGTGGTTGTGGTGGCACCGCAACCACCGCTCCAAGGTCATCGTCCTTGAGGGCGTCGGACTCGACGATGCGCACTTCAATGACTCCACCGTCTGGAAGTAAGAGTGGAGGAAACGCAATCTCGATTTCGCCTGGAAGAATGCCCAGGAGTGGATCATCACTTTGCGCTGGAATCTCGATCGGCTCAGGCAAGACACTTCGCACACGCCCATTGACAAGGAGTTCAACATCCACCGTTCTCGAAGTGGTATCGAAATGGGAGAGCCGCGCGAGCGTTTTCACATCGGCTGGTTGCTTTGGATCGCGCGCCACGCCCACCGCAGCGACCGCGGTATTCGAGGTCGCCGCCTTTCCGATCGGATGAAACAAAACGCGCTCTTCTGGGCGAAGGGCGATCGATGCGATGTCGTCGATGCGCCCATCCGAGAACACCTCGATCACGATCTCATCGGGAGCCGCGGCATTGGGATCATCGGGATTGACAGGCGTGAGTGCCGCGCGAACAAGGGCAATCGCATCGGCGAGTCGAGTCGATGCGTCGGTGGGTTCGATCGCGCCGATCGCGGCGTCGACTTGTGCACGACCATCGGTGAATCCAGTCAAGACTTCGGCGGTCGATGCAAAGGAGACGACCATGATGGCGGGCGTTTGTCCAAACCAGAATCCACCACCGTGCAGTGCAGCGACACGCTCGTGCGCTTGCTCGATCGCTTCGGCGAATCGAGTCGCATCTGCGCCTGCGTCCTTCGTTTGCATGCTCAAGGACCGATCGACCAACAGGGCATGGCGAGCGGCGCGCGCTCCACCCGACACCTCAGGCTGAGCAAGTGCGAACGCGAGGAGGGCGAGCACCAAGAGTTGCAGCATCAACAGAATGCTGAATCGCAATCGCTGAAATGGAGTGTTCGCTCGAAGATCCGCCGTCGCAGTACGCCACAAGAGTGTGGACGAGATCGTTCGATCCTTTCTCCGTAGTTTCAGAAAGTACAACGCCACCAATGGAGGAAGGAGCGCGGCCAACGCGAGCAATCCAGCGAATGGGTCGAGCCAAGTCATCGCAGCAACCCTCGTCGACGCAGGTAATCGATCACCAATTCATCCATCGGCACATCGGTCCGCACGACCATGTGTGTGATGCCGCGCTGCACACAGAAATCGCGCAACTTCGCCGTGTATTCGTTGAGTCTGGTCTTGTACTCATCCAATGTGCGTGAGGTGATCGAGACTTCAATCGGCGCATCACGCTCGACATCGGTCAATCGCAGATCTCCAGAGAGCGATCCTGATGCGGGATCGACCTCCTCCGGAGAGAGGAGTTGGATCGCGAACACATCGAATCCACGGCCCGCCACGGCACGCAGTCCTGCTTCAGCTCCCTCGGCCAGAAGAAGGTCTGAGAGCACAATCAAAATACCTCGACCTTGCCCAGCAAGCGAGATGGATCGCATGGACGAAGTGAAATCAGCATCTCCACCGCTCTCGAGCCCAAGGAGCCACTCACCCATCTCGCGCGTGCGACGGCGACCTCGAAGTCCGATGAGACGCTCGGTGCGATTCGCACCAAAGCCGAAAAGGGCCACGCGACTTTGATTCACCAGTCCGATGTACCCCAGCGCCATCGCAAGTCGGCGTGCGAAGTCGAGCTTGTTGGGAGTGCCAGTATCCATGGACCCACTCGTGTCGATGGCAATGGCGATCGAAAGATCTTCTTCCTCGAGGAACAGTTTCAGAAACAACCGATCGAGTCGACCGTAAATGTTCCAATCGACAAAGCGAAGATCGTCGCCGTGACTGTACGGACGGTAATCGGCAAACTCGACGCTTTGTCCTCGACGGCGCGACCGTCTTTCTCCCTGAATCTTGCCGAGGAATATCTTGCGGCTCACCACATCGAGTGTGTCGAGTCGCGCCATGAGTCGAGAGTCGATGAGATCATCGACCTTGCGAGGGCGTGTTGGGTCATTGCTCATGCGTGCACCCCCGCCACAGTGTGGGCAACGACGCCACGGTCTACACGTTGGAGCAAGTCCGCAATGATGGAATCGGTCGATCGTCCATCCGCTTCGGCTTCAAATGACCTGACGATGCGGTGACGCAAACACGCGGGCGCCAACGCCGCGATGTCATCCGTTCCGATGGCGAATCGACCGTCCAGAAGTGCTCGAACCTTCGCGCACGAGACGAGAGCCTGCACCGCACGCGGACTTGCGCCGGTCACGATCCAACGATCGAACCCTTTGGGAGAATGGTCCCCTCCGGGATGCGTTGAGAGAACGAGTCGAATGGCGAAGTCAGCGACATGCGGCGCAACGGCGATCCATTTTGCAAGTGCGATCGCCGATGCGATTCCATCCGCGTCGAGCACTCGCGACACGACGGGATCAGCAGCGGTCGTTGTTCGCGCCAAGACCTGTTGAAGGGTCTCTCTCGTCACTGCAGGAACCAAGACCTTCAGCATGAAGCGATCTAATTGAGCTTCGGGCAATGGATAGGTGCCCTCTTGCTCGATTGGATTCTGCGTCGCCATCACGAAGAACGGCGTGGGAAGTGGACGCGTCTCTCCGCCCACTGACACTTGCCTCTCTTGCATTGCTTCGAGCAGCGCGGACTGACTCTTCGGCGTCGCGCGATTGACTTCATCGACCAAGAGCAATTGATGAAAGATCGGACCACTTCGAAAACCGATCACGCGGCGGCTTGTGACTGGATCATCCATCACAATGTTGGTGCCGGTGATGTCAGCTGGCATCAAGTCGGGGGTGCATTGAATGCGCGCGAACGAAAGTCCCAGTGCATCGGAGAGTGTTCGTACAAGGAGTGTCTTGCCAAGCCCAGGGAGTCCCTCGAGAAGTACGTGCCCTCCCGCAAGGAGTGCGATGATGGTCTCGCGCACGACCACCGATTGCCCCACCACCGACCGTGTTGTTTCTGCTTCAAGGGCGAGTGCCGTTACGCGAAACGATTGGCACGCATCGCGTACCTCTTCAATGGATGCATCGCCGCGAATCGTGGGAACTCGATTCATCCATCGCTCTTTTCTTGGCCATCTTCCGCGTTTCGCGTGAGGTCGCGCGCTCGGTCCCGCGCTCGACGCAATCGCTCGAGCGGTGGCAGTTCGCTCTCATTCGATGGCTGCTCTGCATGGGTGGTTGGCGGCGACGATTTCTCAGTGCCGGATGATCCCCCAAACACTTCAACTCGAGGGGACGCACTCGAAGAATGGGAAGGGGTAGCCCTCTCGTCTGTCGAAGCGGTGTCGACAGGTGTTGCCTCGACTGACTTCGCACGACGAATACGGCGAAGGGCATCAGATCCCCCCGTCGCGGTCGATGCTCCTCCACCGAAGAATCGAAGGAAGAGTGAACGACCCGACTCGGAATCGATCACGAGTCGACGCACGGCAATGTCCACGATGAGCCATACGGCGGCGATGACTGCGAGCAGATCCCAGATGCGACGCGTCGCTTGCGGAACCGTGAGTCCATCGGCAAGAAAAATGTTGCGACCAACAGCATCATCGAGCGTGAGCAGTCGACCTCCTGTCGATTCGGCGACCTCACGAAGCAGCGCACCATTGTCGCGGACACTCCGATACTCGCGCGCGTACGAGATACTGACCGCTGCCTGCACTACAGCGCCGCCCGCACCATTCGCGACTGGAACTTGAACGAGATACGCCCCTTGTTGATCCCCTGCAAAAGTGCCGCTCCATCTTCCCGGCGCAACTTGATCGAGTCGCACCGCACCAACCGTTCCATCGGGGCGAAGGATTGTGGCGGACCGTCCCGACACGCGAGACTCACCTCCCACTGTTTCGACCTCAACGGTAATCGTCTCTCCATCGATCGCGGTTCGCACCACGACATCTTGCGGAGCCGCTGGGCGCATCAACCAGCGCGTGGTGCGTTCCACCAGTGGCTGCACTCCGCCCCACGCAATCCACTTCGTTCCCCATCGACCTGTGATATCGGTGGTCAGCGCGGCGCAGCGTCCTGTTCCATGATTCCACCACGCGAAAATGGGATCATCGTAAACACGACCAGGTGACTTGGCGTCAGCAGAACGATTGACGATCGCCACTTGGGCGAGTCCCTCTCGAGGAACCGTCACCACATAACCATCGATTCCAGGAACACTGCTCACACCAGAGAGTGGCCCCGAGAGTTGTGCCACCACTTGTGGAGCGAACTCTCCCTCGGCGATCAGACTGCGCGTAATGAGTGTCGCTTCCTTCGTCACGATGCGCGGCAACAACTTCGGGTTGATGACATTATGGAATGTGCCACCCGTTTGCTCCGCGACGGCGCGCATGTTTTGCAAGTCGGTTGCCGTTCCATGGCCAGCGACCATGATGGTGGTGATCGTGATGCCTTGGGAACGAAATCTATCCAGCGTGGCTTGGTTCGGTGGACTTGGATCGCCGTCTGAAATGACGATCACATGCTTTTGAGCAGCCTTGACTTTGCCCAACCCCTCAAGCGCAAGATCCATGCTCGATGTGAAATCAGGCATGTCACCCACGCTCATCGTTTGCGCGACGATGCGAGCATCGACCTTGTCTCCAGCGAGTTGGATCGGAAACTGCCACGAGCAACCGTTGGCTCCTGTATTCGACCAAGCGAACGAGACGATGCCGAGATAATCCTGAGCACTCAGCGAATCGATCGCAGCGAGTGCGATTTTTTCCGCCCAATAGTTTCCCTGCGGAAGTTCGCACGAATGCATCACGAGCACGAGTGCACCACGGGGGAGTTCACGAGTCGCAGGTGGATCGAGTCGAACAGGAAGCACTTTTTCGGTGTCGCTGCCAATCCACCCACCCGCGCCGAACGAACGATCACCTCCCACCATCCAGAGTCCTCCGCCGAGGTCGGACACATACGCACGCAGTCCGCGATCGAGTGCGTTCGAGATTTCGTAGCGACCTACATTCGCGAGAATCACAGCGTCGTACGCGGCGAGTGTCATCGGGTCGTCGGCTCCTGATGGAGGAATCACATCGACATTGATCCCCGCGGAATGAAGCGCTTCAACGATCACGTGACTCTCTGATTCCGTCTCATCGAGGATGAGGACGCGACCCTCGTCTCCGACAAAGACGATCGCTGAACCCACATTGTTTTGATGGAGCCCATCACCAGAGTCGGCGTCTGGCTCGAACAATGCTCGAAAGCGCGTCGCACCCGGATTCTGCAGCAGAACAGGGAGTTCGAGCGTTGTGCTTCCTGGTCGCAGCGTGATGGCTACTCCATCTCCAGGCGATGCGGGATCGAGATCCACTGGCGTCCCTCCTTGCCAGAGAAGGAGTCGCCCCGATGCCCCCGACTGAGAACGAACCACTGCCTTGAGGTCGAAGGGTTGCCCAATGCGCACCCGCGTGGGCGCGCGGAGCGATTCGAAGACTGACTCATTCGCGTGCGCATACGGCAACACGATGACATCAATCGGAACAGAGACCGCGCGGGCAACCTTCGCTGCATCTCGAAGGGAGCCCACCGTTTCATTGCCATCACTGATCAGCAACAATCGGTTCGATGTGTCGGGTGGAAGGAGTGCGAGGGCGCGTCGCACTGCTCCATCGAGATCCGTTCCGTCTCGTGCCGTGAGCCCAGCGTCATCGAGTTGATTGGGCGCGGAAGAAGGCATCGAGACCGCCACGGCATCTCGTCCCGCGATCACCAAACCAAGTCGATCATGAGTGTTGGTCTTCTGCGCAATGGCAGTTTCAACCACTTTGCGGGCGCGTTCAGCAAGCGCGGGAGGAATGGACTCGCTCGCGTCGAGCACCACCATCGATGTGACGCCGCGTCCCGTCAGCAGTGCAGTCGGCTGGGCGAGACTCAGCGCAAGCAGTGCAATGAGCAGCGATCGAACCGTGATGATGATCCAAGTGCGCGTGGATCCAATGGCCGCACGATGTCGCCACGCCCACACTCCCATCCATGGAATGAGGAGAAGGAGGAAGAGGGCGATCGGTCGCTCGAGCGCAATGTGGTAACCATCACCCATCGTGTGCCATGCTACGGATCGCTACCCGTCATTGCTTCCGAAGACGGCACGCTGACCACTTGAACTCTGCCGTTTCGTCCGTCACAGACGATGATGTGCCCGTCCCAGACAGCAACGCTCCACGGAGCCGCGAGTTCGCCCACCGCACTTCCAGAGCGCCCCCACGCGGGACCCACTTTCGCCGTCTTGAGGTCGAGCCGCTGGAGTCGGTTCGCGCCGAACTCGCACACGACGAGGGTGTGTTCATCGAGTCGGTCGACTCCATACGGATACCACAGTTGCCCTTGGTCCACTCCTGCTTCGCCGATGGATCGGACGAATTCCCCCTCCCCCGTGAGTTCGACAATGCGGTGGTGGCACGCATCGGCAACATAGATTCGATTCGCCTGCTCATCGAGCAGGATGGACTGAGGACGATCGAACCTGGCGATCCCATCAATGGATTCAGCGGGACCCGGATCACCTCGTTCTCCAAACGAACGGATCCACTTGCCATCATGGGTGAACTCTTGAATGCGATCGTTCCCACCGTACTCGCTGACAAGAATCCGTCCATCCGATCGAAAGGCAATGTCGGTTGGATAGATGAACTCGCCGGGGCCTGTGCCTGATTGTCCAAGAGAGAACAGTTCCTTGCCGTCGCTCGAGAAAATGAGCACGCGATGCTCATGCGTATCGGCCACGAACACTCGTCCATCTGGAGCCACCGAGACTCCTGTTGGTTTGCCCTGCTCGAAACGGGGCATCATCCAGATTTGATCGAGCGATCCATCTGAGTGAAATCGCTGAACGCGTGCCGTCTTGTCAATCACAATGATGTCGCCGTTTCGCGGATCCACAGCCAGCGCGCGCGGGTACTCGAAGAGTCCATTCGCTCGACCCGGTGCGCCGATCACTCTCGGATGCGAGAGTGGTGAGCCAACCGAGTGTTCGCTGCCGCTCTCAGCACATCCTGCCAAGATGAGCGGAAGAAACAGCATCACCATGATGCACGGGTGAAGGGTTCGAACTCGTTTTGAGATGATGGCCATCACGGTCGCCGCGATCACGGCTGCACATCCCACCAACGGAAGAAGCACAGCAATCGGACCTGGTCTTTGATAATGAAGCGCGTCAATGAGCCGAGTCGCGAGACGATCCGCTCCCGCAGGTTCGAGTGCTCCGGCGACGGACACATCTCCAAACGAGAGGACGAAGACGATGAGTGCGGACGATAGAAAGACGCGAAGCGCGGTGGGCCACAGAGCGATCGCGAAGGATGTGGCACCTCCGCGAAGTGCCGCTGCATCCGAGGCCGATCGATCCCATTGCACCGCGGCGAAAAGGGCGATGCACCAGACCACGGCGGCCGCGCGCAACGAGTGTCCGAGGACCACGAGCCACCAACCTGAGGTGGCGGTGGTCTCGAACAAGAGGTCCGCAGTATGAAGGAGTACCGACGAGAGGATCGCAGCGGGAACCGCAGCAAGAAACAACACAATCGATGAACACAGCACGATCAAGATCCATCGACCGCGCCGATTGGCGATTGACTGGGCCATCATCGTTGTGGCCACCGCTGCGAAACTGCCCAGAACGATGGAAGCGCACAGTGCGGCAGAGATCGACCAACCAATTCCTCGGAGATGTTCGGCGCGCAAACCAGCCGCGTCCTCCCAGACATTGCGCGCGCAGAGAATCGAGATCACTGGGATGAGTCCGAGGATGATTGGTCCAATCGCTCGCTTCGTCGAAAGGGTCCACTTGCCTTGCATCGAGGCGATGTTGGATGTTCGCAGCGTCCACCCTGCCATGCCCCTTCCCACAAGAATCGAACACACCATGAGTGCGATGAGCAGTGGCAACGCGATCTGAATCAATGCAACGAGCGAGACGCCGAGCGCGGCGAGTGCTTTGAGCTCGAAGGCGACGGTGCGCACTTGCGCGAGATCGAATGCGGTGGACTCTCCGAACAAGACGAGGGCGACTGCCGCAGCTCCAGCACATGCCGCGGGCGCACGACGCACGAACTCCAATCGCACGATATCGAACCATGTTGCGCCATCGAGCGCAGTGAGATCATCGGCATCGGTTGAACGACTCCAGATGGAAGAGATGAGGGCTGACAGCGCGGTCCCCCAGACGACGAGCGAGGCGGCGAGGCAAACCGGTCGAGCAAGAAATGCGTCGGTCGCGCACCTCGACCACACAGCATGAAACATCGCGAATGGAGGAATCATCGCGGCCATCACAAGCCACCACCATGAACCGCGCAGTGGACGCGTGTTGCGCGAGATGAAGACTCCGAGTATTCCCGAAACCAGAGCGACGGGAATGATCCATGCGAAAGTCCGCGCCACCGTCGTGCTCCACGGCTCGAGAAGCGCTGAACCTGCGAACTCGATCACCGTTCACCAGCCGCGTCACGCACGCGAGCGAGGAATGTTTCGATCGCACGGGTCATGGCTGATGCGACGGTTCGCACATCCACAAGGCAGATTGAATCACCCAAGGTCACCGCGCCATTCTTCGCGTCGGACCCCAACGGCACATTCGCGCTTGCGCTTTGAGCCAAGATGGATTCTCCGCGGGAGGAGAGGAGAAACTGAGCAAACTCCGCCGCGGAATCGGGATGCCGAGCGCCGACGATGATGCCAACGGTATTGGGAATCACAAACACCGAGTGAGGTCCGCACTCTGCATCAAGTCCAAGTCCAATCGGACGCCACGCAATGGATCGTCCCTGCGCCTGCGCTGCGATCGCATCGTCCGAATCGGTAAGTCCCACCATCGCTTCTCCAGAAGCCACGGCGTCAACGACGGCGGCATTCCCACCGGGCAGCAACATTGGATTCGATTGCGCCAGTTGTTGGCACCAGTTGGACCACGATTCGTCGCTCATCAACGCCGCAAGTGCGCTGAAGTGACCACGAGTAGTTCCGAATCGCACGTCGGCGATCGCGAGCGTCACGTTCTTCTCACGCGAAGAGCATCCTTCCAGTGATGTTGGCACCAAGGTCTCCTCGATCTTCTGTGGATTCCACACCACAACGCGCACTCTTCCCGCGAATCCCGCCCATCGATCGTCTGCGCTCACCAGTTTTCGCGGCCACGATTCAACCACTGTGGCGGGAAGTGGAGTGAGAATCCCTTCGACCGCAAGGGCATCCATCACGAAACATTCACTGCTCCAAAACACATCGGCTTCTGGGTGCGCGCGCTGAGCACGAAGTCTTTCAGCGAGTCCAACCGTTTTTGATGCTTCAGAATCGAGGCGGAGCGTGACGTCAATCCCAGACTCTTTCTCGAACGCATCGACGATGAGGCGAGCAACGGGTTCATCGGCCGATGCGTACACCACCAAAGTCTCATTGTCCTGCGCGCGATCGTCACCGCATCCCACGAGGACGAGACCAAGAACCAAACAATGCACCGCAATCCATCGAGTCAAGAACGATTACCCCTCAATTATTTTGGATCCTTGCCTGTCTTCTTCTCGATGCGGCGCTGCATCTCTCCGAAGTAGCGGCGATGGGCTTCCTGCAAGTGGGGTGGGACAGGATCATCCTGCGATGATGCTTCAACGCCTCGCACGATGGACCTTCCGATATCGCGCAGTTGAAGGATCGCTTCACCTGAAGATGGCTCGACATCAATGAGTTCACGGGCGATCACATCGCCACTGCGCGATTCCACTTTTTCTTTTCTGAGACGAGTGCCCGTGGCGGTGCTCTTCTTCTGAGCCTCGCCACCGCTGCCTTGCCCCGGTCCCCGCATGCCAGGTCCATTGCCGTAGCCATCACTCCCCTTTGCCAACTGAGTGGGACCGCCCGATCCACCTTGGCACATCGATTTCGCTGCGGCGGCATCGCGCATCATCTCGTCATACTTTGCGAACTCGCCAAGCGCCTCTTTGCCTTCGCCAATGGCTCCTTGTTGACCATCTCCTTGCCCTTGTCCATTCGCACACGACTGGCACGCCTTCGCCAAGGATTTCGATGCCTGCTGCGCTGACTTCTGCGCCTTGGCCGCTTGCGCGAGTGCCTGCACTTGTGCTTGTGATAATCCCTTCGCCGCCTGCATTGCATTCTTCATCGCTTCGGGATTGTTGGCGAGATCAGGATCAAGACCAGCCGCGGCGAGTGCATCGCGAAGTGCCTCTTGAGCATCCGCGCTTTTTTCAATCGCGCGCGCGAGTTGTTCGAGTTGGTCTCGCTGATTCTGATCGAGTTCGCCTTTTTCAGCAGCCTCGGCGAGTTTTTGCAGCGCCTCGGATGCCTTCTTGAAATCTCCCTGCTTCAACGCCTCAGCGAGTTCGCGTGCGGTTCCATCGGTGGGCAGCGGAAGAGATGACAAAGATTGCTCAAGCGCAGAAAGGCTCTGCGCCTTTTCTCCAGCAATCACTTGCTCGAGACGCTGCGCCATCTCAGTCACTTTCCGCGCGGACTCGCGTCGAATCTCTTCTGGAGACCTGAGCCCCTCGCTAATCGCCTCCTTGCCCAATTCACCCGCGCCCGCTTCTGCAAGCGCACGCTCGAGCTCAGGATTCGATTGGACACGCTGCACAATGGCATCGACTTGAGCCTGTGCGTCAGCTCGGAGTTCATCGAGCGATTCATTGTTTAAAGTCGGGGTCGCTGAAGTAAGCGCAGGAACGAACAACACGACCGCCACGGCAAGCGAGAGTGCTGACAATCCCACCCACGTGTTCTGTGGAACGACGACCTGAAAGGCGCGGTGCAAGTCATTCGACACCTTGGTCGAGGTCGCGGCGGATGCGCCATCACGAACCGATGCGCACGCGAATGGATCAGACGAGTTGGCCAACGCAAGAGCCGTTGAAAGTCGGCTCGACAGGTTCATTCGCTCGTCAATTTCGGCGGCGGTTTCGACATCGCCACGACTCGATCTCCACCAACCTCGCACGCCGAACGAAACCCCTATCAGCACCACCAAGGCGGCGCCAATGAGAATCCACTGCACATCGGCGACCCCCTCCCACCATCGATTCAGGAATCGAAAAAGGATCGCGATCGCGAGCAGCGCCAGGCTCGCCACGAGGATGGATCGACTGCTCGACGAAAATGCGCCCTGCCAACACATCCTTTGACGGACACGGCGCGTGAGAGCAAGAATCGGATGAACGGATGACGTTGGCAGCGATAGACTCCTCTTGACAAGGATAGTGCGCAAAATGTTCTCCGCCCAAGTTTCTCTCCTCATTCTTCCACTTCTGTTCGGGGCGGTCGCCCATGGACAGAGCGAGGCGGATCTTCGCAAGGAGAACGATCGGCTCAAGGAGCGCGTCCTTGAATGTGAAACGGAAATCGCCGCGCTGCTTCGTCGCATTCAATTGCTTGAGGAGTCGGCGCGGACTGCGCCATCGACGCGCCCTCTTGCTGAACCCGCGCCCGCCCCATCCACTGTGCCGACATCCGAGTCGACACCGTCAGCGCAACTGGACATCGATCCCACACTGATTCCCGAAGAGTCGTCTGATCCCGATGAGATCATTCACTACGAACGATTGCGATACATCCATGTTTTTGGCGGGAATCCGCTCTCCAAGGGTTCGTCCTCGACTGACATCACTCGATTTCAGCAACAACTCGACGGATGGACAGTCAGTGAAGCTCGCCTGTGGCGAAAGACCACCGCACGCTGGACTCTTCGTGTCACTCGTTCGGTCCGTGCGCGCGACGGACATTGGACGGTCGAAGCAGCACAGCCCATCCCAGTTCCCACTAAGGGAGAAAAACAACTGACGACTCGGGTTGAACCTGTCATTCCAATCCAGTTCACACTCAAGCCCCGTCAAGGCGATTCGATTCGCGATGCGCTCGAGGGCAACGGGCTCGTCTCAGTCGAAGGATTCGTGAGGCTCAATCTTCGGATGGATGAAGAACGCCCGAGCGCAGGTGCGTTCTCGCACCAGTCCCGCCCATTCATCGGACCGTACTGCGATGCGGTCATCGGACTCGATGTCCAAACGATTACAATCACGCGTAAGGACAGCCCATGAATGAGCACGATCATGTTTGCATTTGCCATCGTGTGTCGCTCGCGAAGTTGCGCGCATTTCTCGTACGCGAAAATCCATCTGTTGCGTCGCTCATGACCGAGTGCCTCGGAGCAGGAACGGGTTGCGGATGGTGCCGATCTCAACTGGAGAGTCTTCATGCACAGCACAAGGCGGGGCAACTTCCGATCATCGAGGGAGAGCACGATGCCTACCGAGAGCGGCGGATTCTGGACAATCGGATAAAGAAATCTGTCGGACTTGATATTGAGAACGAGTCTCAATATGATGCAAAGATGTCGGTTGAGATGTCCAAAAAGCGTGTGCGGATTCCCCTCTCACAACTTCCCGTTGGAGCGCGGGCACGGGTGGATTGTTCGGCACTCACTCACCTCCCCGAATCGGACCGATGCCTCCTCGCCGCGATGGGCTTGGCAGACCAGTGCGAGGTCGAGCGATGTTCGGGACACGAGTGCATCATCCGAATCGATCGCACTCGAATCGCGCTCGCTCGACCACTCGCCGATCAGGTTCTGGTTGAGCCACTCAACCCGTCGTAACCGCGGCCATGGCGTCCCACTCATTCGATGGTGAAGCGCGCGTCTCGAATCCGATACGTGCTGTCCTCATCGGCAATCCGAATGTCGGCAAGACGACTCTCTTCAATCGACTGTGTGGACTTCGATCTCATACGGCGAATCATCCAGGCAGCACCGTTGAAGAACATCGCGGAAGAGCATGGACGGACTCGGGCACGCCGATCGACTTCATCGATTTACCCGGCGTGTATGGACTTCATCTCCAATCGCCAGAAAGTGCCGTATGCCTTCGCGTGCTTGAGGGAGAAGACGAGCAGGCTCCCGACATCGTCGTCATTGTTGCCGATGCCACCAACCTTGCTCGTAACTTGCAATTCGTCGCCAGTGTGTTGCAACGATCAACGCGTGCAGTCGTCGCACTCAATCTGTGCGATGAAGCGGCTCGTCAGGGACTCATTCTTGACACAGCACTTCTGTCCGAGCGGCTGAGATGTCCTGTCATCGCACTGTCCGCACGAACGGGGCAAGGTTGTCTCCAACTTTCTCAGGCGATCGAAACACAGTCTCAAGGGCCATTTCGCGTCAGAACAGCACTGCTCGAGAGTGATCCTCCTGCTGGAGAACCAGGTGATGCAGCCCTTTCCGCCTGGGCCAGTCGCACACTCCAGGACGTTGCTGGACACTCTCACAAGAGCGATCTCACCGACGACTCGTTCACCGAGCGACTCGACACAGCGTTCACGCATCCCATCGGAGGTCTCGTCGTCTTCGCATTCGTGATGACGCTCTTCTTCGCGAGCATTTTTTGGTTGGCGCAGTATCCGATGGAGTGGATTGACGCACTCTTCGCCCATCTGGGCGGATTCATGACCCAAGTCATTCCACCGGGCATGATCGCGGACCTCCTCTCACAAGGTGTAGTCGGCGGCATCGCAGGAACAGTGGTGTTTGTGCCTCAGATTTGTCTGCTCTTTTTCCTGCTCGCACTGCTCGAGGATTCTGGCTACCTCGCTCGAGCATCCTTCGCGATGGACCGACTGATGCGCCGCTTCGGACTTCCAGGACAGTCCTTCATTCCGCTGCTCTCGAGTCATGCATGCGCGCTGCCTGGCATCATGTCCACACGACTGATTCCGAACACGCGAGATCGACTGGCCACCATCTTGGTCGCGCCGTTTCTTTCGTGCAGCGCGCGCGTGCCGGTGTATGTCCTTGTGACGAGCCTTCTCTTCGCTGACAATCCGATCGCTGCAGGAGCTGCATTCGTCGGCGCGTACGCACTCGGCGCCATTGCTGCCCTGTTCACCGCTTGGATTGCGGGAAAAACAGTCCTTCCCGGCGCGCCTCGACCCATGATGATCGAGTTGCCGCCGTATCGCTTTCCGGATTGGCGCGTTGCGCTTCACACTGCCATCGACCGAGGCGCGCTCTTCCTCAAGCAAGCGGGATCGATCATTCTCACCATCTGCATCGTGATGTGGTGGCTCAGCGCGTTTCCGCGTGCTGCCGAGACGGTGGAAGTGACTCAACTTCGCCACCAATCAGCGGCACTTCTCGCACAGGCTGAACAATCAACTGGAGTCACGGAACTGGCTCTGCGACTTGAATCAAGCGCTGCCCAGGACGACGCCGATGCCAAGCAAGCGGGCGTTCAACGGTCCAGCAGTTTAGCTGGCCAACTCGGCGCATTCATCGAACCCGTTTTTCGTCCACTTGGATTTGAGCGCGAAGTCGTTGTCGCGGTCATGACGAGTTTCCTCGCGCGAGAAGTGTTTGTCAGCACGCTCAAGGTGCTCATCGGCGCTGGCGACAATGCAGAAGTGGACGAAGACACGGTCACCCTCGTTCGTTCCGCCAAGCGGGTCGATGGCTCGCCCCTTCTCGACCGTCCATCGACGGTGTCGTTGCTCGTGTTCTATGTTCTCGCGCTGCAATGCCTGCCGACCCTTGCCGTGGTGCGTCGAGAGACAGGCTCTTGGAAGTGGCCCGCCATCCAACTCGGCTGGATGACTGCCATCGCGTGGATCCTTGGCGCGGTCGCGTACTTCCTGATGACATGGTTCGAATCACCAGCGAGGGATGTGCTGTGATGCCCATTCCGTTCGACGACTGGCAGTTTTGGGTGGTGACTCTTGCCGCAATGACGGCATTGTGGATGGTGATCCGGCCACTCCTTCCGCGCGGCCGAAAGACAACAGGTCAGTGCGCGGGATGTCCTCCTCAACAAGGCAACACCAAGCGCGCGCGCCTCACCGTTTCGGCGCATCCTGCGAGTGATCGTTCTAAAAACGCAAGTGCGACGGACGATCCGCGGGCGCCCTGAGTCCAGCGAGCAATCGCGCTTGTGCGAGATCAAACTTGTCCGTGATCTTGATGTTGCGTGGATCGCCATCCACCACGAGGACTGCTTCTCCAAGTCGCTCAACGAGGGATGCATCATCGGTCGTCCCCTCAAGGTTCGACTGCGCATAGGCACGCTCAATGAGCCCACGCTCAAACACCTGTGGAGTTTGAATCAGCATGAGTCGCTCGCGCGAGACGGTTTCCTCGACTCGATGTCCGACGGCCGACTCTTTCCCCGCATCACCGAGGATGGCATCGGCAAGTGTGTCATCTTCGGTTGCGGCGAACGACGCTTCAGAGACTCTCTTCACCGTGTCTCGCACGCGAACGCCGGGAATCACCGCTGCAGCAACTTTCGCCGCATCGAAAACGCGGCCGATCAATTCTTCGCTCACGCAAGGACGCGCTCCATCGTGAATCGCGACATGGGTGCAGTCAGCCGGCACTTGAGCGAGTGCCAGTTGAACCGTTTCCCATCGATCTGTCGCACCGCCTGCGATCACGATCGCCCCGTGGAAACTGAGTGTGGGTCCGAATCGACCCTTGAACGAATCGATTGCGTGCGGAGGTGCAGCCACCAAGATCGAGACGACCTCGTTGCGCTTCGTAAAGGGTTCGACCGATCGCAGCAGGACGGGGCGACCGCCCATGTCCTCTCCTAACTTGTCAGATCCAAAACGAGCGCTTTGACCTGCAGCCGTCACGATAAGGCAGACTCGCATCTCGCTCATGTTGTCCTACTTTCATTGGATAATCCGCCCGCCTCAGCCGCCATCGACTTCAGACTTGCAGCGATACTCACTTCGTGAACGCGCACACTCGCTCGATCGAGTGCCTCCTTGGCGCGGTGCAATTCATCCGCATCGACTGAATCGGGATCGTGCTCAGCCCTTGCAACGAGGAGAGACAGTTCTTGCGTGGCTCTGTCAACGGACTCGGTCGTCTCCCGATCCAGCGAATCGCGCACTCTCGAAGTGGCTTCGCCGATCCAACGAAGATCAAGCCGTGCATTCACGATGAGATCAATCATCCTGTGTCGGCGCATGTCCTCGCGCGCATGGACAACGCTCGCCGAATCCATCGATTCGACTTCAGCCGCACTCAATCCATAGGTCGGAAGGACTTGCACCGCGGCACGACGGCCAGATCGCCTCTCGACCGCCGACACTTGAAGCATGCCATTCGCGTCCACTACAAATCGAACCTCCAATTGTGGAATCCCTGCGGGCATCGGTGGAATCCCTACTAATTCAAATCGTGCGAGTGATCGAACATCGGCGACGAGTTCGCGTTCACCCTGAACGACATGGATCAAGATCTTGGACTGCCCGTCCACGCTGGTGGAAAACATCTCGACTGCTTGCGTTGGAATCGAAGTGTTGCGCATAATGACTTTGGCTACCGCTCCGCCGACGGTCTCGACACCGAGAGAAAGAGGCACGACATCGAGCAACAAGAGGTCGCGGCGCTTTCCCGAGAGCACTGCCCCTTGAACGGCTGCGCCGAGCGCGACCACTTCATCGGGATCCAATGCCGTGGATGGTTCAGTCTGAAACAAGGCGGCCGCCGCGTGTCGCACGGCATCGAGTCGTGTCGATCCACCCACCATCAAGAGTCGATCAATTGCCGGACTGCCAGCGTCGCGCCAAGCACGACGACAAGCAACGAGCGTCCTTTCAATCCACGGGGCAGCGATCGATTCCAGAGTCGGTCGATCCAGTGGAAGTGATCGAATGTGACCCGCACTGATCGACCATCGCACGACCGTTTGATCTTGGAATGACAGCGCGCACTTCGCCGTCTCGCACGCGGCGATGAGCGAAATGCGCTCGTGCGGAGAAAGCGACTCGAGTACTGCATTCGATCCAGCCACTTGGCGAAGCAGATACCGCGCAAGAAGTACATCCAGATCGTCTCCTCCGAGATGGGTGTCGCCAGCCGTCGAGAGGACGCGAAACAATCCTTCATCTCCTGCGAGTTCTTGCTGATCCTTCGCAGGAGGAGTGACCTCAAGCAACGAAATGTCGAAGGTGCCTCCGCCGAGGTCATACACCGCAATCGTTTCAGTCGAAGCGCCTGGTCGCCCCACTCCGTAGGCCAACGCGGCAGCGGTCGGTTCATTGAGAATGCGGACAGGGTCGATGCCCGCAAGTCGCGCTGCATCGCGCGTTGCTTGCCGCTGTCCATCATCAAAGTAAGCGGGCACCGTGATCACCGCCCGCTTGGGTCGAAAGCCAAGGAGATGTTCAGCGTCAGCGACAAGGGTCGCAAGAACCGCGGCAGCCACTTCTTCTGGAGAGCGCGTCATGTTTCCCACGGCGAAGACGGCACGTCCTCGCAATCCCTCGACGCACGGAGCTGCGCCCGTTGGATCATCGCATCGCTCAGAGAAGGCTCGTCCCATCCACCGCTTTGCGCTCATGACGGTGCGTGTTGGATATCCCGCCGCGCCCAGGCGCGCATCCATCCCGACTGACTCCACCCGACCCGAGTCGTCGTAACGCACGGCACTGGAAAGCATGCGCCGCCCCGACTCTGATGCGATGATGTGGGGACCACGCTCATCGCACACGGCGATGAGTGAATTGGTCGTTCCAAGATCGATGCCAACCACCATTTCAGTCATAGAGAGGCGGATTCTAGAGCGAACGCCCCATCCGATCACGGATGCGCGAAATCGACCGCTGTCGAATGCCCATGAGGGTGGAAATGGAGATACCCAGACTCGCGGCAGCCTGCTCGTAGGTCAGTCCATCCACCACGGTCAGGCGAATGACATCCCATTCGACGCGCGTGACCCCTTGCAAGAGCGCGGTGAGACTTTCCGTCTCTTCTCCGTGCTCGCAGTGGGCTGGAGACTCTTGCGCAAGCAATTGGTGTGTTCGCGACTGACATGCAGTACGCGCTGCGAGCCGACGACAGCACACATAGAGGTAACTGAAGGTCAATCGTTTCCCATCTCCAGGACCAATGCGCATGAGTCGCAAGAAAAACTCGTTGACCGCATCTTCTGCTGCGGTTCGTCCGAATGTGCTGCGAAGGCGCTCGATCAGCGACTCACACAGAGTGGAGTAAGCATGCGCGATTTGATCGCGCGACGTATCCGACCCATCGACTTCATGAGTGTCATTTGAAAGGTTTGGTTCCATGGCGTGCCCTCGAACTCTTTCTACCCCAACACGACTTTGAGGTGAAGGCGAGGGTACGGCTCGAATTAAAGTTGTAAAGAGCTGAAACCATTTTTTCTTGCACAATTATCTTGTCGTCATTCGATTGAACAACAAGAGTGTGTTCGTGAAAGAAAGTACGAAGTCAGGGTCCGAATTTTTCGCCAGCCTTTGGAAGTCGATCCAGTGAAGGCGTAAACCTTGCCTTGCAAAGACTTTCAAGCGCCTGATAGAGCGGCATCAGTTGATCATTCGGCCATGACACCATGACGCGATGATCGCGCCCGTCACATCGAATGACGAGGTCCACTTGGTCCACCGTATGTGTTGGAGGATCCGACGACGGAAAATCACGACAGAGATTGAGGACAATGTTGTCTATTGACGCACACCCTTGTTCGGTCATGGGAGTTTTCCAGGTGACCATTTCGCCGATGGCCGCTTGCCCTCCTCCCCAACCGAGAATGCCACGGTCAACTCGAATGCGCTCGGCTTTTCCCTGCGATGGCCACACCACGAGCAAGTCAAGTTTCACATCGCATGGAACGGCTGCATCGCGCAGCGCCGTCGACTCGCTCAAGGTCACGGGTTGCGAACAACCACTCATCATCGAAGGGATCGCGATGCAACCGATCACGACTGCGAATCGCAGTAGTCGAAAGGATCTCAAGGCTGCTCCGTTGGCTTTCGAAATGATGCGTACGGATCATCTCCAAAATCAAAACGTGCGGGAACAACGCGTTCCGGCGCGACATCGCTCGCCCACGCGAGCGCATCGCAGGTGCGCACCAATCGAACCGCATTCGCATCGGGAGCAGTTCCATCAAGTGGTAGATGCCACCAACGACTTCGCCCATCAGCGCGGACCCAAATCGCCGCCATCGTCGTTGCCTTCTGTTCTGTCGCAACGACTCTTGGCCGAGCACCCGCGCCCACCACGATGTCCGTCTGGTCTGGAATGAAGTTCGAAGAGCGAATCATCGTCCACAACTCAGCGACTTGCCGAGGATCCAGAAGTCGCGTCGGAGCCGGAACGGTCGCATCATTTACTCCACGACCGATCGCCGTCGCGAATTCACCGCCGGGTTGCAACAAGAACTTGCTTGCGCGCAAGTGGGCCTGTTGTTGATCCACCGCTCCTGCGGTCTGCACCACAATCTCCACGGCAAAATCCTCGGGCACTTCGCTCGCCGTTCGAGTTGGAGGCACAGCGCAGCGAACACATGCGATTGCGATCAGCGCCGTTGCAGAGGCAAGACGGGTGAATCGACTCAATGTGTGAACGCTTGACGCCATCGATGCACTCTACCAACGCTCTCGGCAGCGATTTTGATACCTTTCCACCAATGCGCACCAGCCTGCGATGGCTCAATGACCTCCTCGACCGCCCCATTGAATTGGATGAGGCGGTGGACCGACTCACTCATGCGGGTTTTCCCGTGGAACATTGGGAATCCACTCCCGATGGAGACACCGTCATGGAGGTTGAACTCACGAGCAATCGTGGAGACTGCCTCTCGCATCTTGGACTCGCGCGCGAAATCGCCGCGGCGACTGGAAGGACGGCTCGCGATCCATCCGCGGCGGCAGCGGGTTGGAATGCAGCGCAATCTCGCGGCGCAAGCGCCTCGACCTGTGCTCGCATCACGAATGACGATCTCGCTGGATGCCCCCTTTACACCGCGCATGTGATTCGTGGTGTGAAGGTCGGACCGAGCCCCGAGTGGATGCAGTCTCGTTTGCGCGCGATTGGACAAAACCCTCGGAACAACATTGTCGATTGCACAAACTATGTGTTATTCGAACTTGGACAACCCACTCATGTTTTTGATTTGCAGAAACTGACTGGTTCAGAGATTCGCGTGCGCCGCGCGAAAGAGGGAGAATCTTTTCTCCCCATCGGAGAAGGTGCCAAGGAGATCACACTTCGATCTTCTGACCTTGTCATCGCCGATGGCTCGCGTCCCGTGGCCATCGCGGGAGTGAAAGGCGGAGCGGTCACGGCGGTCACAGAACAGACCACCGACATTCTGATCGAAGTGGCATCATTCGATCCTCGCACCGTTCGAGCGGCGAGTCGAGCCCTTGGACTCGCGAGCGACTCATCGTTCCGTTTTGAACGCACCGTCGATGCAGGACAAGTGCGTCCATCGGCAGCGCGTCTCGTGCAACTTATTCTGCAGTTGGCGGGTGGAACGCTCTGTGAAGGATCACTCGACGCGGGTACCCCTGCCGCTGCGCCACGCATCGTCTCTCTTCGCGTGGCGAGATGCGGACAAATCCTGGGAGATGCGATCTCGGCGGCAGACATCATTCGATTTCTGACTCCACTTGGATTTGATCCGCAACACGATGGTGGAACCATTCGATGCACGATCCCGCCGCAGCGGGTCGATCTCGAACGCGAAGTGGATCTCATCGAAGAGGTCGCACGACTGCGCGGACTCGATGTCATTGTGATGAAGGATTCAATCGTGGTGCGTGCTCATCCGCCGCAAGCGAAGGTCGCAGCCATCCGTGCGGCGAAGGACTTGCTTGCTGGACTTGGTTTCATCGAGACGGTGACCCACACTCTGATCAGTGACCGCTGCGCGCAGCCATTTGTCGCCCAAGGAACTTCCCCGCTTCGTGTCGATGATGATCGCGCGCAAGAGCCTGTGTTGCGTCCGAGCCTTTTGCCCAGTTTGCTCGCGGTGCTTCAAACCAACATCGATCGCGCCATGGATCGTCCCCGCCTCTTTGAAGTGGCTCGCGTTTTCGACTTGCCTGCAAAGGAACATCGCGAACGGCTGGCGTTGTCACTCATCGTTGCTGATGCCGATGGACAGCAAGCATTTCGATCGCTGCGCGGTGCCATCGAACGACTCTTCTCCACCCTCTTTCACGCTGCACCAACCTTCTGCCCCACCAGTGCATTCAATGGACTCGATCCCTGTGCAGAAGTCCGACTCGCTGGTCAGTGCGTTGGATCGATCGGACTCTTTCATCGACGCACGCTCAAGTCCCTCGGCGCAGAAGGCCCCATCGCCGCTGCGGAGTTGTTCATCTCGGATGCGATCACAACGTTTCCTCCCGAAATGCGCGTGATCGCTCTCGCCCAGTTTCCCCCCGCGGATCGCGACCTCTCGGTCATCGTCGAGGAGTCCACCTCGTGGGATTCAGTCCGCACGACTGTGGAATCGTTCGCACTCACTGACCTCGAGTCCGTCGAGTTCGTGAGCACGTTTCGCGGAAAGCAGATCGGCGCAGGACGAAAGTCACTGACACTTCGTATGCGGTTTCGTGCTGCGGACCGAACCCTTCGTCGAGAAGATGTGGACGACCAAGTTGCTCGTTGCGTGACCGCGCTCGGCACAACCCTCCGCGCAGAGGTACGAACATGAGCACCGCCGATCCCGCCACACTCTCGGTCGCAGAATATCTGCACGCACTCGGCGATCGAGTCCCTGCTCCAGGCGGAGGCGCTGCCGCGGCGATCACGCTCTGCCAAGCCGCTGCGCTCGCTTGCATGGTCCTTCGATACACGATTGGGAAGGCAAAATTCGCCGAGTTTGAATCCATGAACCAATCGCGACTGAAGGATTGCGAGACCATTGTCTCGGACGCCCTTCGCCTTGCGCACGAAGATGCGATCGTCTACGCGAAGCTCAATGCATTACACCAGCAGCAGAGCGACGCCGATGCACTCGCCGTTGCAACCGCCGATGCCATTCGCGTTCCGCACAGTGTGGTCGTTCTTTCCGCTGCTTTCCTTGCGGCGCTGCGAGGATTCCCTGGAACCACCTCGAAGCCTCTCGCAAGTGATGTCCGTGTTGCAGCGATTCTGGCTGATGCCGCCCTTCGATCCGCGCGCGCGAATGTCGAGGTCAACTTGATGGGACTTCCCGAGCCACGTCGTTCCGAGGTGCGATTGTCGCTTGGAGTGGAGTCGCTCGAGGAGACTTCACGAGTTACTCTTCGTGAGATCGAGGCGGCATGCTGAGGATGCGCTGAGTGATTGACTTCATTCTTCTCTTCGTCCTTGCAGCGGTGGCGTCGTTGATCGCTGGTTCGGCGGTCGTTGCATGGCAGGCACTCCGTCCTCATCGAGCCACGACGGGATGGGCACTCGCCAACGGATTCGCAGTTGATCCCGAAGGTCTCGGACTCCCGTTCGACGAGGTCGGCTCCGCACGCATGGCGGTCTGGCGCATTCGCGGACTCGGCGATGCCAACGCGCCAAGCGTGGTCCTTCTTCATGGTTGGGGACGATCACGCATCGACAGTTTGCGTCGCATCGATCCGTACATCCACCGCGCCCACGAACTCTTCCTCATTGAATTGCCGGGACACGGCACGAGCGCGACGCAGACCACGCTGGGCGCGAACGAGGTCGATCTCGTTGCGCAGTGGATCATTGATACACACCTTGTTCGTCCGATACTCGGGGGACATTCTCTCGGTGCGGTGATCGCGATCCGCGCCGCGGCGTCCCTTGAATCACGCGGATATGCAGTCTCCTCAGTCATCGCATGGGCTCCCTACGAATCGGTTGGACAGCCCTTCGCGGCGCGACTCGAAACGCAAGGCATTCGCATTTTTGGCCTTGTTTTCATTGCCGAGAAACTGATCCGTTTGCTGACTGGATCAGAAACATCCACGCGAGTGGCGCTCGCAGCGCTGCGGAGTCCGTGCATCATGATCGCAGGAGCGCGAGATCGAATCGTCCCCACCAGCGTCGTGATGTCGCTTCAATCTGATGCGACACGCATCGTCGATGTCAGCCACGCCGAGCTTGGAACCGCCCAAGATCCTTCGGCTGTGGATGTTGCCGACCGCGCATTCTCGATGCAGAACTGAACTCACTCAAGGGGCGAGGAATTTCCAATCAAAGACCATCGCCTGGTAGGAGCCGTGCAGTGTCCACACGATTGGTCCAACATGCTCTCGAAGCACTTTGAGATCAATCTTCGCCATCGCATCGTTGATCGCCTTGACTGTCTCGTCTCCTGGAAGATCTTCCATGCCACCGAGCGCGTCAAACATTGCTTCCTGACTCGCAAGACCCGTACGCGCTGCTTCCATTGAAGCAACGATGTCGCTGTAACCGAAGGCCGACATCGATCCGGGCCCCGCCGCTTCAGCGCAACGCTTGAAAAGAACCGTTGCACTGAGCGAAGCGCTATCGGCTGCAACAGAGGCGCGAAGGCCGGACTCCACGCCGGTTCGGTCGCCGAGATACATTCCTGTTGGACCAAGTCCCACAGCGAACGGACTGTCCGCGCCGCCAAACACTTGCGATCCCTGAAACTCCATCGGCTCGAGTCCCATCATCGGACCCCACAACTGAATCAGGGGCAAGACACTCTGCTCGTCCCGACACGCAATGCGCGTGAGACTTGTGTATCCCGCTTCAGCGAGTGCATCGGCGCGAGAGACCTGCTCAATGCGTGGACCCATTGCGCCGAACGCCTTATTCAGCGCGGGCATGTAGGCGCGAATCATTGGTTCGACCTGGTCAGCCGCTGCTTCTGGCATCGCCGCGAGCAACTCCTCGATGAGACGAGGGAGTCCGCCGAAATCAAAGTTGAACGAGGTGTACGAGAAACAATCGTCACCCATGGCGCGCGATGCATCGAGTGTCGCTCCATCTCCCTGAACGAGTTTGAAAAGTCCCTTCGGACCCGTTGGATAGGTGGCAGCACCACGCAATCGAATCTGCGCAGTCGGATCACTCGTTGATCCCCAGAGCGACCACGTCGTGACATCGCCGATGAGCGTTTGCAAAATCTCTTGCATGCCCGCTGCAGGACCAGCCATGAGCGGCTGCGCAATTTTGCTCAGAGGATCAGTCATCACGACGAGCAGAAAATCTCCCGCTGGATGCGCTCCTGAAGCATCGCGCCATCCCGCGGCTGATTCAAGCACGGCTCCCGCTGGTTTTCCCGCGAGTGCCTCAAGACAGGACTCCACCACATGCACGGCGCTTCCAGCCACAATCGTGTCGCCAGTGCGCGTCAGTACGAGCGACTCCATCGGTGCGAGCATTTGGCCGAGCATCGCCGCTGGACCTTCGTCAAACTCGGGTGCGTCCTCTGGGTTCGGGAAAGTCACCACGAGCGCAGGACGTCCATCGATCTCTTCTTCAGCGACAACCCAGTTCGATTCTTTCGCAGTGCGTTTGAGTTCTTCGGTCAAGAGTGTCCAAGCCTTCTCGGAGCGCGTGCCGTAGTCGAGATACGCCATGAAGGCCAACCGATCGGCATCGAGTTCAGCATCGCGCTCGACAAAAAGTGCGGCACCGAGTGCACCAGGCATCCCCACCTCTTGGGTCATTGTCTCGTCCCCTTGCCCAAGTTCCTTCTGTCGCGACTTCCATGCCTCAATGACTGGTCCCATGGACTCCTTGAGACGCTCGTCGTTGAGCACTGTCCCGACGGACGCCGCTGCAAGTCGGTCAAATGTCGCAGCAACATCGCTCCACCAGAGGACCGCCACGGCATCCTTTGGAGCAACATGCTCAATCGATGGTGGTACGGCGAGAACAACCGAGAGAATGGACGAAAGTGTTGGGACGAGCATGTTTTTCCTATTCGAACAAGAAGACTCGAGAGCGAAAATCACTTGGTATTGGACGAACCGTCGCGCACTTGGGGCGGAGCATCGAAGTTGCTCCGCGGTGGCGGAACATGATAATTGTGACCTGCGTTTGGATTGCGAGCGTCAAAAGCAAAGGCTTCGCGGTTGCGAATAAAGTCCTTCATATAACGGCTTGGGATGGCGAATCCGAGTGCCTCACCGCCGCGAATGCCCATATTCGTTATGCCGATGACTTCCCCGCACGTATTGAAAAGCGGACCACCCGAGTTACCAGGATTGATCGGCGTGTCCGTTTGGATGTAGGTCAATCCATCAAAATCACGCTGCGTCGTCGAGATCACTCCTTGGGTCAGTGACCGTTCCAGTCCGAGCGGATTCCCAATCGCAAACACTTGTTGACCGATTTCGAACTGCTCAGTAGCCACGACGGGAGCCGAGTCAAATGCAACTCCATCAGGATGTTTCATCCGCAAGAGTGCGAGATCGAGGTGGTTATTCACGGCCACGATCTCGACATCATCGATCTCGGTGCGACGCAGGGTGCCATCGGGTTGGGGAATCCACACCGTACATCGAATGGTCCGCTCACCCTGCACCACATGCGCATTCGTGATGGCGTATCCATCGGGATGAATCACCACGCCCGAGCCAAGTCCACCCGGAGTGCTCACCTTGATGACCGCAGATCCAACACGCTTCGCATGTTCTTTCGGCGAGAGTTGCGGTGGATCGATCGCAGCGCGGTACAGGTCCTCTGCGACGAACTTGGATGGCGCGTCCGAGGCACCGGTCTGCACTTCGACCACATCCTCCATGTCAAACATCAACACATCCGATCCGACATCAATCCAAACGCGGCGGTCAGTGCGCTTGAGGATCGTTCCTTCGACTCGCGCGCCGCCCTTGAGCGACACCACATCCAGCCGATCCTTGACATCAGATTGAAAGGACGAAAACGAAACCATCGCGAACGAGGCGAAGCCAACGAGCGTGGCGACGACGAATGAAGTTCTCGTGTGAATGCGCATAAGTACAGTCCGTTGCAGTGTGCGTAGCATACCCTCTTCAAGGTGGCGACAAGTTCCCATCCTCGGATCAACACTATGAAGATTCTCTCATCCATCTCGACTGCCCTCACGCTCACACTCTCGTTTTCGGCATGGGGGTCGGATGACCTCGCGGCACATTACGGATTTGACGGGCTTGACGTCATCAAGGTCGACGATGGAGCAGGTCCACTGGTCACCGCGGACATGAACGGCGATGGTCTTGAAGACATTGTCGTCGCCAACAATCGGCGAAGTCGTATCGACATCTTCCTTCAGAAGAAGGATGCGAAACCCTCCGACGAGATTGCTGCCACGAAAGTCAACGAGTTCCCAGATCATTGGCGTTATCGACGAATCGATGTGCCCACATCCGAGGCGGTCGGAGCGGTGTATCCATTTGACTTTGATGCCGATGGACTGAAGGATCTGGTGTACCTCGGCAATCCAGAGAAGATCGTGTTTGTTCGGCAGTCCGCTCCTGGTGTCTTTGAAGTCGCGCAGAAACACAAGGTCAAGAAGTTGTTCCCGGGACGCGATGCCATTCGCATTTCCAATGTCACGGGAGATGCTGCTCCTGAGTTGCTCGCCATCTCGGATGGTCGGATTCAGGTGTATCCACTCACAGGATCGACGCTCGGCGCTCCCTCCGAACTGGCCACAGGCAATGCGCCCATCGTCGCGATGGTGATCGAGGATTTCAATGGAGATTCACTCAACGACATCGTGGGACTCGTCCCCGATGACGCCGCGCCGATTCGAGTGTGGTTCGCCGCATCGCAGGATGGATCTTCAGTGCTCGGCCCTCAATCACGCTTTGAAATGCCTCCGGTTCACGATGTCGATGCGGTGCGCGTTCCTGGTGTGGACCATGCGTTGATCGCAACGATTGAGCGTCCAAGTAAGCGCGTCGTTCTTTACGATGTGAGAGAGATGCCGATTCGAGCGGGCACCGATCAAGGTGGGTCGATGCGCACATGGTCGTTTACCGATCCGAGCAATCGCAAACGACAAGTGGGCGTCGCCGATCTCAACGGAGATGGACTTCCAGAAGTGCTCGCCACCAACACCGAACGAAACGCTGTGTCGGTCTTTCCTCAGCGCAATGGACAAGGCATTGGTGCTCCCGTGGATCAACCGAGCTACTCCGACATGGACGCCATGACCACCGCCGATGTGGATGGCGATGGACGCGCCGAAGTGCTCGTCGCGAGCGAACGCGAAGGTGTCGCGGGTATCGCGCGCACCGACGCGAGTGGCAAACTCGGATTTCCAGAGTCGTTGCCACTTGACAAGGGTCGCGTTCCAAGCACACTCGGGGTCGTCACCATTGGAGGCAACGCGTGGATCGGCGTGATCACGAAGGATGTTCGCAACTACTCGCTCGAACTTTTCCCCGCAAAGGATCCATCGAAGGGCAAAGTCTCGGTCGATCTCGGATCGTTGAGTCGTGCCCCGTCCGCGATTCTCGGATTGGATGCGGATCAAGACGGACTTGCTGACATCCTCCTCTTCACTCCCGACAAGCCGATGATGATGGTGCGCCAAATGGGCACCGCTGAGGGTGGATCTCCAGAATTCAAGTTGCTTGAGTCGAAGGACATGGCTCAGTTCGGACTCGCGCAAGCAGCTGGAGCCAACAACTCGGTCGCACTTGACATTGACGGCGACGGCAAACAAGAACTCGTCATCGCTGACCGCAATTACCTTCGCGCACTGCGATTCGCATCCGACTCGGGTTGGAGCGTTGTGCAGCAAATCAACGCCCCCCGCGGCGATGCGAAACTTGTTGCTCTTGATCGACTCGGTGCAGGACTTGCAGCGCTCGACAAAGAAAACGGTCAAGTCCTTCTCTTTGCACAAAGTGGCGCAGGCGCGTGGAAAAACACCGAAACGCTCAGCGTGGGCGATGGACAATTCGATCGGCTCCGCGCCGGTGCCTTGTCGGGTGGCAAGGACGACGCGCTGCTGCTCATCGGCGCGGATGCGTTTGGAGTGATGTGCTTCGCTGGCACACGCCCTCGCCTTGAAACACTCTCCACATGGCGCAGCGATTCAACCGATCGCACCGCTCACGAATTCATCGTAGGAGACATCAACGGTGACAAGATGACCGATGTGATGACACTCGATGCGAGCGAGCAAATGCTCGACATCCTGACGGTCACGCAAGCACTCAATCTGATCCACGCCACTGGATTTGAAGTCTTCGAGACCAAGATGTTTTCAGCAGGAGACAAGCGTGAATTCGAGCCGAGCCTCGGCACTGTCGCCGATGTCACTGGAGATGGCGCACCCGATGTGGTCTTGCTCTGTCACGATCGCGTCTTGGTGTATCCACAGATGAAAACACGCGCCAAGTAAGTCGTCGCATCGGCAACGGGCCGATCAATCAGCGCTGCGAGATCGGCAGGTACTTCACGCCGTGAGGTCCCTTGTACTCAGCGTGCGGACGAATCAGCCGATTGCCTTCGAGTTGCTCGATGCAGTGTCCGGTCCATCCCGACATGCGGCTCATCGCGAATAGACAGGTGAAGAGATCGATGTCGAGTCCAAGCGAGGCATAGGTGGTCGCGGAATAGAAATCGACATTAGGGTAAATCCCCTTGGCCGCCACCGCTTCGTGCATAATCTCTTCGATCCGGCGACTCATCTCATAGAGGCGTGTATTGCCTGTATCCGACGCGATTTTCTGCGAGAAGGTCTTGAGATAGGTCGCGCGAGGGTCATACGACTTGTAGATGCGATGGCCGAATCCCATGATCTTGTCTTTTTGCCCGATGCGCTCCTGGACCCATCCATCAACTCGGTCCATCGTGCCGATTTCTTCGAGCATGTGCATGACCCCCTCATTCGCGCCGCCATGAAGCGGCCCCTTCAATGTTCCCACCGCGCTCGTCATCGCGGAATACATATCCGACAGTGTCGAAATCGTCACGCGCGCGGCAAAGGTGCTCGCATTGAGTCCGTGATCAGCGTGCAGAATCAAACACACATCAAAAGCGCGAGCCATTGCGACAGTGGGTTCTGTTCCATTGAGCATGCGCAGAAAATCTTCGGCGATACCGAAACGTGCATCTGCAAGGATGATGGGTTTGCCCTTGCGATGTCGATCAAATGCAGCAATCAGTCCAGGTGTTCTCGCGACGAGTCGCATTGCCTTTCGCGCATTGGCCGCTGGAGTATTCACATCCGCTTCCAAATCAAAAAACGAAAGCGCTGAGATCAATGTGCGAAGCGCGTGCATCGGAGGTGCTGACCGCGGTATCTTTCGCACCATGTCGATCATGCCGCTGGGAAGTTCGTACTCCTTCCTCAGATCGCGCTCGAAGGAACTCAGTTCATCTTGCGATGGCAGCCTCCGATTCCACAAGAGAAAGGTCGTCTCTTCAAAGGTGGATTGTCGAGCCAGTGCATCGATTTCGATGCCGACATACTCCAACACTCCCTTTTCTCCGTCAATGAATGAGAGGCTGGTTTCTGCTGCGACGGTGTTCGCGAGCCCTTTATCGAAAATGAGTTGAGTCGCCATCGGATTCGTGTCCTATTCCAATCGTTTGAGTGTGGACTTATAGTAGAAGCAACGCAACCATGCACACACTTCGATGATTCCACTAGGCACTGACCGAGATCCAAGCCGCCCGACACCGATGACCTTCGCGATTCTCTTCGCGTGTGTCGCCGTCGCGATGGTCGCCGCACTCCAAGTTCGGTCGGGGGCCGTCGTCGAGATGGGCGGGAATCCAACCCCCCAGATCATTGCGATGCTCGCCGTCCTCCCAGGGAAAAGTGGCGAACTTTGGCGGTGGATGACCTACGCGCTGACCCACGACTGGAATGGAATCTGGCACCTCATCGGCAACATGATCTTCTTGCTCGCCTTCGGACGAGCAGTCGAGCGGCGCATCGGTTCGCTCGGATTCCTTGCCCTCTTTCTCGGAGCGGCTGTCCTTTCAGCCGTCGCAGAAGCAATCCTTGTTCCGCAGATCATGCTTGTCGGCGCGAGCGGAGCGATCTGCGGCGTGACAGGCGCATTCCTCGCCCTCTTTCCCAAGGCACGCGTTCGTTTCCTCAACCTCTTCATTCTGCTCGGCATCTTCTCGCTGCCTGCCCCCATCGCGGTGGGCATTCAGGTCGCCTTCGATCTCATGGGATTCCTCGGTTCGGGCGAGGGCAATGTCGCCTACGCCGCGCATTTGGCGGGATACCTTGCAGGATTTGGAACGATGGTTCTCTTGCTCGCCACGGGGATGATCTCGCGCACCGAGTGGGATGTGGTCTTTGCATGGAAGCAACGCGGGCGACGAAACGCCATGAAGCGAGCGGTCGAGGATTCAAAGCGCCACGGCCCCTGGGCCGGTGCAGAGGCGCCGTCCTCTTCGACTCGAACTCGTCCCATTCCTGCAAAACCAGTCTCGAAGGGAGACGCGCTTCGCCTCGCACTCGCTCGATCCGACGATGCCGCTGCTGTCACGCAGTGGATTGCACTCGGACCCGACCGCGAGGATGTCGACATCTCGCCCCACGAACTCGTGCGAATCGGCAATGCGCTCGCACAGCGCGAGTCATGGGAATCAGCAGTCGAAGCGTGGCGCATTGGACTCACGCAGATGGGAGGCGGATCATCGTCGGATGAAGTGCGCGTCCTCGCCGCGGCGGTGGCATGGAAAAGACTGCGCAACAAGGCCGAGTCGCTCTCTCTTTTGGATGGGCTCTCTGACGGATCCTCCATAGCCATACGGTCCACTGCGGCACAACTTCGCGCCGAAATGGAGTGCGCATGATCACTCTTCCCCCCCGCCCATGGATCAAGGTCTGTGGACTCTCAGATGAGCGCATGGGTCACACTGCTGTGAGTGCAGGGGCGAATCTTCTTGGCGTTGTCCTCGTCTCTGACTCACCCCGTTCTATCACGCTTGAGACCGCAGTCAAACTCGCGTTCGCATGGGAATCACCCGATGCCGTCACCGTCGCCGTCGTGCGGGACCTCAAGAGTGGGGATCCGATGATCTCCAAGTGGACGGGGGCGGTGCAATGTCACGGAACGATCTCGAATGAAACGATTGCCGCACTGCGCGCCCACGGCATTCCCATCATTCGCGCGTGTGCCGCATCGGACTTCGAATCGATCGCCCAAGCGAATTCGCTTGACGTCGATGCACTCCTCGTTGATGGAACTGTTCCAGGTTCGGGTGCCATCTGCGACTGGGACGCAGCCACACGCGCACGGCGCGAGAGTCGACATCCAACGATGCTCGCTGGCGGACTCACCGCCGACAATGTTGCCGCGGCAGTTCGACATGTCGAACCCGCGGGTGTCGATGCTTCAAGCGGTCTTGAGCACTCGCGCTCAGTGAAAGACGCGCTGCTCGTTTCCACTTTTTGCGCCAATGCCCTCTTGGCACTGCGCCGTTGATGGGTCGAATCGATTACACTCTCGCTCATGCATTCTCACTCCTTTCGGATTCCATCCATTGTTGTTTCCCTTCTCGTCATGATCCTCACCGGATGCAACACAGCACCCGCCACGATCTCCGAGCGCGCGTCCCTTCGCGCCGCCGTCGCATCGACTGTGAATCGCATGCAATCTGAGGACGAGTCGGTGAAGCCATTCTTCGACAACGCCTACGGCTACGCGGTTTTTCCTGATGTCGGCACAGGGGCGTTTATCGTGGGCGGGGCTTACGGACGCGGAGTCGTTTTCAAGAGTGGCTCGTGCGTGGGTTATGCGGACATGACGCAGGGATCGATCGGATTTCAAATCGGTGGAGCCAGTTACGACGAGGTCATTTTCTTCAGTAACCAAGCCACTTACGAGAAGTTTGTTGCAGGGCAATTCACCCCGACCGCGGGCGCGAGCGCGGTGGCTCTCAGTGCGGGCGCTGCGGCGGCGGCTGGATACTCGGACGGCGTGGTGATCTTCGTCAGCGACAGCCGTGGATTGATGGCATCGGCGGCAATCGGTGGACAGAAGTTCAAGTTTGAAGCCGAGTCAAACCTGCCCAAATAATCCGAACTACCCGCCACAACTGATCGTATGGGACGGATCGTGTCGATTCTCGCCACTGCTTTCATCGGACCTCGTCCTCAATCCCTTTGGCATTCCATTCGTCGAGTTGGTGCCGCGATCGCAAGCGGAAGATGTGGTGATCGGGATGCGTCCCTTTCGGCGGATACGATTGGACGCATGGAGGCAGAAGCGTTGGAAGAGTTCGATGACGCAACCCTCTTTCAGGCGCACCGCGATGGCTCCGCTGATGCGCTTCGCGTGTTGATTCAACGTTATCGAGTCGAACTCTTTGGATTCCTCGCGCGCTACACGGGCAACCCAACGCTCGCTGAGGACGCCTTTCAAGAAACATTTCTCCAAGTCCATCTGGCTGGCCACACTTTCGATGCGACGCGCCGATTCCGTCCGTGGCTCTATGCGATTGCAGTAAACAAGGCGCGCGATCTTCATCGCCGCGGCAAGCGACATCGAATGGCGAGCCTCGATGCTCCCATCGGTGTCGATGGAGACACCACCGCGGTCACGCTGATCGGCGGCAAGGGTCCTCCAGTCAGTGAAGGACTTGATCGCGCTGAGTTGGCAGATGCTGTTCGCCGCGCTGTCGACTCGCTTCCCGAAACACACCGCGAGATCTTGGTGCTCGGTTACTTTCAGAAGATGAGCTATCAACAAATTGCAGAGATCCTGGAGATCCCCCTTGGCACGGTGAAGAGCCGACTGCACGCGGCCGTCGCTCGCTTTGCAAAACGGTGGGAGACGTTGTCCAGTACCGCGCCCAACTACAAGAACATGGACACTCGATCATGACGATGCAGCCACCAGAATCGGCACTTTCCAGCGAGGATCAGCGCATTCTTGACTTGCTCGTTGAATCGAATTGGGATCCTGCCCTCTCGAGCGATGCCTCTGATGCAGATCGCGCCCTCGCCGCTTCCATGATGCAACAACTGACCGCACTCGACGCGATGGAAGTGGCTACGCCGGAAGAAGCACTCGTCGATGTCACGATGGCACGCATCCACCGCGCAGAAGAGCAACGGCTTGCACGCATGCTGCTCGAGCCAACGCCGTCGAAGGGACGCGGCATTCGTATTCCTGATTTCATTACTGTGGCTGCGTTGTTGCTCGTGGGCATTGCGATCCTCTTCCCCGTGACATCACGCATTCGGGCGAACGCAGAAACGGCTGCGTGCGCATCCAATTTTGGCGAACTCTTTCAAGGTCTGGATTGCTACGCCTCGGAACACAATGGCTATTCGCCCATCGCGGCGAGTATGGCGAGCCTCTTTGATTTTCCTGCTCCTGATGGACGCGCACCTTCTCAAGAACATATTGAAGAGGGCACTGCGGCAACATTGAACACGCTTGAGTCAAAGGGATACTGTCACGGTCGCTGCACCAAGTGCTGTGGACGCAATCCCATTGCGATGCGCGTTCCACTCCATCGAAGCCATCTCATTCTTTCATTCGTTGCCAACACCCCTGTCGCGGCCGATGCGAATCCACTCGTCTGTGGAAAGCGTTACGGCAATCGCATGCAGTCCGACTCCATGAACTCAGACAATCACGCCTCGGTCGGACAGAATGTCCTTGGCGGAGACGGTTCGGTTCAGTGGACGACCAGTCCCCTGTTCAAGAATCTCGGACCAGCGGCGGTCGACAACATTTGGCTCCCCCGGGGGCTCGATGGGGTTGAACGACTTGAATTCTCTCAATTGCGAGAAGATCCCTTTGAGGTGTTTCTTTGCCAGTAATGGGCGATTGACCCCCTAGGCAATCAATCAAGAAACTCCTATACTGTTCTGCTTCGCTCAAAGTGGCGAAAGGTGCCTTATGCCTAAGAACAAGTCTCACAAAGGTCTGCTCAAGCGGGTCAAGATCACAAAAAGCGGCAAGGTCCGCTTCAAAGCGCCACATAGTCGGCATTTGAAGAGCAACAAGACCGGCACGCAAGTGCAGAGTTACCGCAAGAATCGGTACGCCCGAGGCGGCAATCTGCGAGAGCTCAAGAAGCTCTTGTTCCGTCCACTGCGTTCGCAAGAGCAGTTCGACGCGGCCAAGGCTAAGAAGATGGCGGCCGAGGCTGCTGAAGTTGACATGGTGACTGCGACCGCATCCACCACCAAGTAATCCACGATCTACCGCCTGCCGGGTTCAAGTGCCTTCAAGCCCCCGTTCAGACAACTCCTAAGGAGAGATTCCAATGCCACGCGTAAGAAAAGGCGCCGCGAGAACCCAAGCCCGACGAAAGCTTCTTCGTGAAGCCCGAGGCTATTACGGAACAAAGAGCCGCCACAAGCAGCAGGCCAAGGTCGCGCTCATGCGCGCTGGACGCTTCGCTTGGCGGGATCGACGCGCTCGTCGCCGCGACATGCGCAGCCTTTGGATTACCCGCATCACGGCAGCATGCCGAATGCGTGGCACTCGCTACAGCTTGTTCATCCACGGACTTTCGCGCGCTTGCTGCTCGCTGAACCGCAAGATGCTCTCGCAGATTGCGATTGAAGATCCAAACACGTTTGAGTCGCTCATCGCGCTTTCACTTAAGACAGTGAAGGCCTAACCGAGCGCCTCATGGCGCCGATCGACACCATCCACCGCACGACGCCTTCGGGTCGCCGTGCGGTTTTTCTTTGCGCTGTGCTTTCTGCGACGATCGCGATCATCGATCAAGGTTCGAGTGATGGACGCCCACTCGCCACCTTTCCATCCATCGCGCTGGCGGATGGTTCGCTTGCGCTGATGTGGATGTTGTCGTCGATCGGAATGGGCATGATGGCGTTGTCATTGATCCGTGTCCGCAACGCATTGCCCCCGCTCACGGATTGGACGATTGGCGCTGCGTTCGGCGTTGCGCTGATGGTCGCACTCGACAATCTCCTTGCCACGGTTGGACTTCTCAGCGTGGCCGCAACCACCGTAACGGCGATTGGGTTGGGATGCTTTGTGTGGACGATCACGCATCCCCGTCAGAACATTCGCATCACCGAACGCGTGACGGTTGCTCCACTCTTGCTCGCACTTCCGATAGCTGCGCTTCTTGCTGCTGCATCGAGCACCCCGGGTTGGCTCTGGCGCACTGAGTTCGGCGGTTACGACGCGCAGGCCTACCACTTGCAAGGTCCACGCGAATGGCTCGCCTCTGGAGTCATGGATCCGAGCGCGTCGAATGTCTACCTTTCGTTTCCGTCTTGGATCGAAGGGGCGTACTTGCATTTGATGGTGCTTCGTGGCAATGCATGGGATGCATCCATCGCGTGCCAATGGTTGCACGCTGGAATCGCCATCGTGGCGGCACTGCTCGTTGGCAGCGCTCTGCGCGTTCGCATGATGCGTGCGACTCCAGAGAGCAGCACGATGACTGGACGATGGCCACTCCCTGTTCTTCTTTCTGTCATTGCGGTGCTCGCGACTCCTTGGCTGACTGTCACTGGATCACTCGCCTACACCGAGTCGGGCGTCTTACTCGGCACAGCGGGAATGCTCGCGGCACTCCTCTGGACTGGCACTGATCGTGATGGAAATGACCTCACTGCACAACGAGCGGTTTTGGTTGGATTGTTCGCCGCGCTCGCCGTGGGATCAAAGTTGTCGAGCATCGCGCTCGTTGTTCTTCCGATGTTCCCCATCGCCATCGTCGCGGTGGTCGAGCTGAATCCCCAACATCGTTGGCGCGCATTAGGATGGGCGACTGGCTCGTTTCTGCTCCCGCTGCTTCCGTGGCTCATCCGAAACACGCTCGCGAGCGGGAATCCACTCTTTCCATTCGCAGGGTCAGTGTTTGGACTCGGCACTCCACACGACACGGTCCACTGGACGACTGCACAAGATGCCGCGTTCGCAGCGGCGCATCATGCCCCTCCCTCTGCCGGATTCGTCGCGCTTTGGAATGAGTGGATTGCTTTTGGAATCGGAACACGATTGAGTCCCAGTGAGCCCTGGGTCTGGCAGTGGGGACCATTTCCATGGATCGCTCTCGCTGCCGCCGCGCTCGTTTGGGTGTTGCCTGCCTCCAAGGCGTCCCGCATCGACCGCGCCCTCTCCCTCACACTCGTCCTCCAATTACTTTTCTGGATGGTTGCGACGCATCAACGCAGTCGATTCTTGATTCCGACCCTTCCTGTGGGCGCGTTGTTGATTGGAATCCAAGCAGCGCGAATCTCCTGGAGCGAAGTTCCGCGCACAGCACGCTCAGCCATCACCGTATTGCTCGCCGCATGGTGCCTCTTGCCCGCGTGGATTCTGCTTCACGATGGTCCCCCTCCTCAAAAGCCACTCGACTTCATCGGTGCCAACCCTCGTCCAAGGCCACTCGACTTCATCGGTGCCAACGAGGTCGCCAACGGACACTGGCTCGCTAAGTATTTGCAAGACGATCAGGCGCCATCCTCAAAGTGGATCACCTCGGCGCAAGAGTGCGCCGCACCCTTCGCATGCAACCATCTCGCGGGAGAGAAACGCACGATTCTTTTGGTGGGCGATAGCGCTCCATTCTGGATTGAAGATCCATTCATCACGGCATCGGTATGGGATGGGGCAGGACTCGCGTCCATCATTGAGGCGAATCCATCCGATTCTGAGGCGTGGGTCGAGTCGATTCGATCTCTCGGAGCCACGCATGTTCTCTTCGACGACGCCATGTTGTCCCGTTGGCGACACAGTGGATGGCTCTCTCTGGTTGTTTCAGAGGATGCAATCGCAACGCTTCGAAGCAGACTCGATCTCGTCACGACGACCCGTCAAGGCGCCTTGTACCGAGTGCCTCCTCGCAAGGACACACCATCGGAGAATCCAAAGTGAAGCCATCACGCCACATGTCGACTGCGCGAGTCGTTTCTGTCGCCTCATTGGGATATGCGTTGTTCGCCGTTGGCGCGCTGTCATCGTGCGAAGTCGCTCCTGCGCCAGTGCCAGTGCCGGTTGTCGCGGTGGCAACGGCGCGCGTCCAACCCGTTGCAATGGTCAACGGCGAAACTATTTCTGCCGCCATGATCGAGGAACGGCTTGTCGAACGGGCTGGAATCGAGATGCTCGACGAATTGATTCTTGAAACGGCGCTGCATCAAGAACTCGCCCGCACTGGCATCGTGCTCTCTCACGATGCCGTCGCGAATGAAGAGGCGGCGCTGCGCGCAATGCTCGAGCAGTCAGTCCTTGGAGGCGATCCTGAAACACTCATTCTTGAGATGCGTGCGATGCGCCATCTCGGCACCGTTCGATGGAATGCATTCCTCTGGAGAAGCGCAGCCCTTCGCGCACTCATCCAAAATGAAACAAAGGTGCCAGCGGGACTCGTCGAACAACTGCACGATGCCCAACACGGAGAGCGACGGGTTGTTCGCGTCATCGCGGTCCAACTCGCCGACGATCTTGTCGATGTACGCGCTGCCCTCGCGCGTGGAGATTCGTTCGAGAGTGCTGCAACCGCCTATTCGATTGATCCATCGGCATCACGAGGCGGACTTGCAGGCGTTGTGAGTCGCCAAGACCCTGCATGGCCAGCGGCGTTTCGAGAGGCGACCTTTGCAACGGCGATTGGTGCGATTTCTGATCCTGTCTTGCTCTCGGGAGCCGTGATCATCATTCGCCCCGAGAGTGCCATCGCCAAGGATGATGTGTCGATCGAAACGATCCGACCTTCTCTTGAACTCGAGGCGCTACGCCACACCCAACGAGCGGCGATGGAATCACGAGCACGCGCGCTCGTGGAGGGTGCTCGCGTCACCGTATTGGACCGACGGCTTGATGCGCTCTTGCCGACGACGACTAGGTAGGGATGGAGTTGATCCGCCAGACCGAAAAAGGAATCAGCAGCGCGATGGGCACGGCGATTCCGAGCGCGGGACCAAGCCATGGATTCGGAACAGCCATCGCACCAAGCGCGACCACACCGAGTGGGACGGTCAATGCGGCGCACTGAATCGCTGGCTTGAGAAGTCCATCGGGAATGCGCCGAAGGGTGAATGGAAGCGCGACGGCAAGCAGTGCGAGGTTGACGAAGAGCACTCCAAATCGCGCAGCGATGATTTGTCGATACATCGATGGTCCAATCGACTTCGTGGCGTGCATGCGCGCGAGAGTTGCCGTCGACATCATGTGAGAACTCACTGCGCTCCGGCGGAGTTCCAAGAGTGAGGGACTGAGATTCGTGCGAAACAAGACAGACTTGGTGGCGGTTCCCGTCTGCGCCACCGATGCTGATCCTGATTGAACGGTGCGGTCCTGGGCTTTCGATGCGTCGAGCCACCATCCGCCGTCCTTTTCAGACCACTTCGCTGTCGGTGCAGAGATGCGCTGTGTGATCGATCCCTCCGCGCTGCGCTTGTACGCCACAAACCCCGCCATCACACCGGTGGCTGGTTCAAACTGGGTCGCGTGAATCAACTGTCCCGTTGCATCCGCTTCGAGAGGAACACTCCATCCCCTCGATGCGCTGCGGTGCAATTGCACAAGATCGACAGAAAGCCTTTCAGCAAGTCGTGGGAGGATCACTTCTTGATTCACGATCTGAATCACATTGAGGAGCAGTCCACCCACAAGAATCGGAATCGCCACTCGTTGCAGTGAGATGCCTGCGGACAACATCGCGAGCAGTTCGCGATCCTTCTGCATTCGCGCCAGGGTGAATCCCGCCGCACCCACTGCGACGAGGCCGTAGAGATACTGATAAAACTGGAAGACACGAGGTCCGTGAAAGGACGCGATCGAAGAGACCACATGCCACCAGCGCACCTCGTCGGCACCGTAAGTCTTTGCCGCTACCAACCTGAAGTCTTCGAGTCGCAACACGGCATCAATCACGGTCACGAACGCGAACAACATCAAGAAGAGCGCCGCGAAGTCGAGCAGAAAACGAATGAGAATGTGGCGGTCGAGGCGCGTCATGGTCGTCCCGCTTTCCACAATCCACCCAGACCGATGGCCATCATCGCTGTGGGTCCACTCCACATGATGACGAGTCCGACCAGGACTTGGTCATTGCGCATGAGTTCCTTCCCCTGCGCTGCAAGCACCACGGCGATCAGAGTCGGCACGAAGGCAACCACATACACCATGAGCGGAGTCGTGCGGCGCAGAAGGACAGCCACCACGGCACCAAAGAGGGCGACCACAGGAACAAGTGCCGCGCCGTGCAATCGAAGCATGCCATAGGCATCCGCGGCCCTGCGCACCTTCTCGCTCGCTTGATTCCAATTGTTCACGCTCGCGATAATCGGTTGACCTGCTGCGCCAAGTTTCGTGCTGACTCGCTCGGATTCCGCGCGCAGTGCGCCATCCGATTCGGGGAGTGATTCACTCGTCATCCAACGCAAATTGTCGATGCGCTTGGGCCAACGGAGGGGAGCTCCACTCGCCGCCGATGTGGCTCGCGCTTGTTCACTGACGAAATCGACTCCCACACGAAGAGTGCCATCATCGCTGAGCCACTCTCCTTTCGCGCGTGGAAGCGTTGCACTGCTCATTCGCGCCGTACGAAGCAGTTCGCCATTGTGTCGTTCTTCCACTTCGATCTGCGATCCTTTGGTTCGTGGACGAAGAGTGCGACCCTCCAACAGCGCGCCTCGGCAGCGGTAGATCCGTCCTGTGCGATCATCGACGACTTCGATCACTCCACCCGCAGCGAGATTGTCCATGGCGTGCTCGAGTGCGAGTCCATCCGACAACTCTGTTTCGAGTCGTTTTCTCGCATCGAGTGCAGCCGCCGCTTGACCTGGATTCGTTCTGGCACGAAGCAATTGTGTGCCCGTGAGGAATTGCGTCGGCCGTGCGCCCGTTGCCCCAAGGGCAAAAGCGCTCGGTTCGACCACTGGCACCGAGATGGCGGTTCCTTCGGACGGTCGAACAATGACCGCGTCTTCGAGTCGGAGTTTCAACACCGTCGCGGCATCGCGTTGGATCGAGGCAGGAAGTTCATACAAATCAATCACCGCGCTTCGAGCGACAAATTCGGTGAGTGGAGATCCATCGGGCGTGCTCTCAAATGCGGCGACGCCAGCAAGGCGAAGTCGTTCGATCGGTGTGGGAGACAATCCCGCGGGAACATCCATCGACACCGCCGAATCGGCATGGATGACAACATTCCCCGCACTGACTGACTCGCCGTCGCGAAGTGAAGCAAGCAGCACGCGCGCTGCCTCTCGACCGAGCATCTCGCGCATCTTGTTCTCAATCTCGGGCACAGCTGAGTTCACAAGAATGAACAAGATAAACCCGCAGACCGTTCCAACGATGACTTGCGGCAACAGAATGCGAACCATGGGAATGCCCGCCGCGCTCATCGCCGTGACCTCATTGTCCACCACCATGCGGTGCGTGCTGAGCGCGCAAGCGAATCCAACCGCGAAGGGGATCGCGTACTCAAGAACGGGCACGCACGCCATCGCTGCGTATCGAAGTGCTGAACCTGGTCCGAGCAGATTGTGTGCGAGTGGCTTGATCAGCGACCCGAATGCGACAATGACCACGAGGATCGCAGCGGTCACCGCGAAGAGGCGGAGCACGTCAAGTGCAGAAGAACGAAAGAGGATTCCGCGCATGGATCAACGAAGACCGTAGTCCTTGAGCTTTCGATAAAGAGTGCGCTCGCCGATCCCGAGCAGTTGAGCTGCCTTCTCACGGTTTCCGTTCGTCATGGCGAGCGTCTGACGAATCGCCTCTTTTTCCAACCGCTCGATTCCGATACCAGCGAGGCTTCCACGTTGGTTGTTGGTCTGCGGATCATCCGAGACGGCCTCTCGAATCTCGTCGGGAATGTCAGAGAGTTCGATGGTGTCTCCAGTCACCATCACGAGGATGCGGTGCACGGCATTCATCAATTCGCGCACATTGCCTGGCCAGCTGTACGAAATGAGGCGCATCATCGCGGGACCGCTCACCACCGGGGCAGCCCTTCCCAATTCTTGTGCGTATTTCCCAGCAGCGTGGCGAACGAGCACAGGAATGTCCTCGAGTCGTTCGCGAAGCGGTGGAATGTTGATCTCGGTGCCACGCAATCGGAAGTAGAGATCTTCTCGAAAGAGCCCCTTCTTGCACATCTCCTTGAGATCCCGATTGGTGGCGCTCACAAATCGCACATCGACCTTGCGGACATCATTCGCTCCGAGGCGAATGATCTCGCCCTTCTCGAGCGCTCGAAGAATCTTGGGCTGAATCGCAGCGGGCATGTCACCGATTTCATCGATAAAAAGAGTCCCACGGTCAGCGTATTCAAAGACCCCCTCACGGTCGCGGTCTGCTCCAGTGAATGCTCCGCGCATGTGCCCGAAGAGTTGATCTTCGACGAGGCTCTCGGTCAATCCTGCCGCATTGAATGCGACGAATCGCTTCGCTGCACGCTGCGACAATTCGTAGATCGCGCGCGCGACGAGTTCCTTTCCCGTGCCACTCTCTCCCGTCACAAGGACGGGCAGCATGCTCGGTGCCACTTGGCGCACAGCGTGCATCACTTTTCGGATCGCGGGAGAGACGCCGACGATTCCTGCGAGTCCGAATGCCGCTTCGACCTGTCCACGCAAGTTGGAATTCGCAGAGCGAAGAGTGACCGCCTCAGCGGCGCGGTGCACAAGATTTCGAAACACATCCAAATCGAGCGGCTTCTCGATGAAGTCGTAGGCTCCCCCTTGCAGCGCCGCCTTCGCCGTGGGGACATCACCGTGCGCGGTCACGAGAATCGTCGCCGATTGAGGCTGGTGCTCGCGCGCCAACTTCAAGACATCCAATCCTGCGGTGGGATGATCCATCACGAGGTCGGTCACAATGATGTCAAAATTGCCAAATGTGAGTTCGTCATTCGCCTGCGCCAACGAGTGAACAACGGTGCAGATATGACCCTCTCGGCGCAGTGCCTCAGCCATCACCTCAGCGTGTTCAACCTCGTCCTCGACGATCAAAACTTGCGCCTGAATCTTCGTATTGGGTGCGTCAGCCATCGCGGAGATTGTAGAGTTGATTTCCGAATCGAATCGTGGGAGTGAAGTCGCCCTCTGGACCGATATGAACGCTGTGCAAATCCAATCGAATACTCTCGACCAACCGCCCCACTCGGCGGCGAATCGAACCGTGCAAGGATCGCGACTTCACCTCGTTGGCATCGGAGGGTCTGGAATGTCCGGGCTCGCGGCGATGGCGCGGTCGATGGGAGCCATCATTACCGGCGAAGACCAAGAATCGACCGAGTTGACTCAGTCGCTCATCGCTTCGGGGATTCCCGTGGTGATCGACCGCGTTGGTGCGATCCCGAGTGACTGCGACGGCGTCATTGTGAGCGCGGCGGTTCCAGAAACCCATGCGGCGCGCATTTCTGCTGCGAAGCGAGGTATTCCCGTCCTGACCTATGCCCAGTTTCTCGGACAATTGCAATCCACTCGTACCGGAGTCTCGATTGCAGGCACGCACGGAAAAAGCTCGACGACTGCTCTCCTTGGATACATTTTGATCGAGGCTGGACTGGACCCGAGCGTCATCATTGGAGCCACCTGCACTCAGATCGGTGGAGGCTCGCGCACTGGATCGTCCAACATTCCTCACGGACCACTTGCCGGCCGGCCCGGCATCCTGGTGGCCGAAGCGTGCGAGTACACGAACTCGTACCACAGCCATACTCCAGTCATCGGACTGATCAACAACATCGAAGCCGATCACTTGGACTGGTTCGCTGGCATCGACACGATCATCGAGTCATTCCATCAGTTTGCGATGCGCCTTCCGACGGTGCCACATGGTGGCCGACTGCTCATTGCTCATGACGGCGCATTCAAGGAGCGCATCGTGGAAGGTCTTCAGTGCAGCGCCCGCACATTTGGCACCGATCCACGCGCCGATTATCGAGTGGAATTCGACCACACCACTCGCCGCGCACGCGTTGTGGAAGGTTTTCAACCCATTCTTGAGTGGACGCCTCCCCTTCCTGGAATGCACAACCGTTTGAACGGAGCCGCTGCTGGAGTCCTCGCCCTTTGGCTCGGCGCTGATCGTGCATCAATCGAACGTGGCTTGAGCACTTTCGCCGGCGTGGACCGCCGATCGCAGTGGTTGGGAGAATACGCAACGAAGGACGGCGGCAAGGCGATTGTCCTTGACGACTACGGACACCATCCCACCGAATGCCGTGTCACGCTCGACGCCATTCGAGAGAAGTATCAGCCGAAGAGGCTCGTGTGCGTCTTCCAACCTCACCAACATAGCCGTACTCGTTTCTTGCTTGAGGACTTCGCGAGATCGTTCATGGCTGCGGACCGAGTCATTCTTCCTGATATCTATTTTGTGCGCGACTCGGAAGAGGAACGCGCGGCCGTTTCAGCGCGCGATATGGTCGACCGCATTCGAGCACTCGGTGGATCAGCGGTGTATGCGGCTCCATTCAACGCCGTCGTTCGCACCTTGCAGCATGAATTGCAAGACGGCGATCTCATCGTCACGATGGGCGCTGGTCCCGTCTTCAAGATCGCCAACGCACTCCTCGCCAACGATCCCGAGGCGGCTATGCGATGACAGTTGCGGCGCGCGCATCGACCCTCTTCGCCGACGTCGATGCCGAGTGCATTCCCGATGCACCCATCGGTCAGCAAACATGGTTCAAGATCGGCGGACGCGCCGATGTCTTGGTGATTCCTCGGACGATTGATGCGCTTGCGACCATTGTGTCTCGCCTTTCGCGCGATGGACTTCCCATGCGCGTGCTCGGTGCTGGAGCCAATCTGCTCGTCGACGATGACGGCATCGACGGTGTCGTCCTTTCCCTGTCGGCGAAGGCTTTTTCAGCAATGGATGTTGAACGCGGCGGCGCCAATTCGCTCATTCGAGTGGGCGCGGGGAAAGACCTCTTCACACTCCTCAACGAACTCGCTCGAAGTGGATTGGCGGGTTTGAATCAACTCGCTGGAATCCCAGGATCAGTCGGTGGAGCGATCCGCATGAATGCGGGAGGACACTTCGGCGATACCGCCCAGGCGGTTCAAAGTGTTGAAATGATCCTCCCTTCCGGAGCGAAGGCCACCTTTCTGAAGGATGCACTCCACTTCAATTACCGACACTCTGGTCTGCCCGCTGGCATCGTGACGAGTGCGACTTTTCATGTCGATCCAACCGATCCGACACTTGTGAGACAGAAGCACGCGGAGATTTTCTCGTGGAAAAAGTCACGACAACCCTTCCGCGAAAACTCGGCAGGATGCATGTACAAGAATCCGATCGACCGCGCGACCCTCGAACGAGTCAGTGCGGGGAAGTTGATCGACAGCGCCGGACTCAAGGGGCTCGCAGTCGGCGGCGCATCGGTCAGCGCCCACCACGCGAACTTCTTCGTCGTTCAAGCAGGAGCACTCGCGAGCGATGTCGCTCAACTTTCGGAAGTCGTGTCTGATCGCGTGTTCGATCACTGCGGAATCCGCCTTGAGCGAGAAGTCGTTTTCTGGAAACGCGGAGGAGACGAATGAGTGACTGCGTGGTCCTTGTCTTGATGGGCGGCCCTGATGCCGAGCGAACGGTCAGCATCAACTCTGGAACTCGAGTCGCCGAAGCCCTCAGATCAACGGGTCGTTTTGAGGTTCGCGCCGAGACGATTGACCGCATCAACGGAGCCACTTTGGCATCCATGGCGGCGGATGTGATCCTTCCCATCCTTCATGGTTCGTGGGGCGAAGGAGGTCCACTTCAGGAACTTTTAGAGGCGGATGGACGACCCTACATGGGCAGTGGCCCCACCGCTGCAAGGTTGGCGATGGATAAATCCGCAACAAAAAGGATCGCCGAACAACTCTGTGTTTCGACTCCGCGGTGGCAAGAGTTTCGCCTCGGAGACAGAGTCGAAATCGATGGCTCGGTCGTCGTCAAGCCGCTCAACGATGGCTCAAGCGTCGGAATGAGTTTCTGCGCGAATCAACTCGAAGCACAATCTGCCGCCGAGGCACTCGCTAGAACTCGTGGACGCGCGCTTGTCGAGCAATGCATCAAAGGCCGTGAGATCACGGTGGGCATGCTGGGCGACCGCCCGCTCCCGCTCATCGAGATCATTCCCGCCGTTCAGTACTACGACTACGAGGCAAAGTACCTTCGAAACGACACCCAGTACCGAATCCAACCCGCTGACCTTTCCGAGGCAGCTGCTCGAGAGGCGACTGCGGCGACAGTCCAATTGATGCAAGCGATGGGATGCAAGGATGTGGCCCGCGCCGATTTCATTGTCGAGGGCGACAGGGCGTGGTTCCTTGAGATCAACACGATGCCTGGAATGACCGATCATTCGCTCGTCCCGAAAGCGGCGGCAGCGGCTGGAATCTCCTTCCCAGAACTCTGCACTCGGCTCGTGGAGATGGCACTGCTTCGGGCGAAGAAACTTTCACCCACAAACGGCTGAGATCCGATAAGAGTGGTGCATGTCGGACGCGCCCCTTCGTCGTACTTCCACTCCCCTTTGGCAATGGGTTTTTGACGGAGCACTCATCATGGTGCTCGTCGGATCTCTCGGCTTTTTTGTCTCACGCGGGGTACCAACCCTTCGCGCGGCGCACGACAAAACGCGCGATACTCCAACGCATGTGCGAATGATTCATCGTCCTGTCTGGTTGCACGAGAAGGACATCGTCCCCTTGGCGCGCACGATTGCCGAGAGTCTCGCGATGGGAGGCGTCAATCACGAAAACCTCTCGCTCGCCAAGCGTGGACTCGAACTATCAGGTTGGTTCGACTCGGTCCATCAGATTCGCCTCGACGGTTCAACGATTGTGATCGATGGCGACTACGCCACTCCCGCAGCGCTCGTGACTTCGGGAGGACATGACATTCTCATTGGCTCACGCGGCCAACGAATGCCGCGCGAGTATCCAGTCGGCGCAGGTCCCGCGCTCCCTCGATTTCTTGGTGTCAAGGACACTGCTCCAGAATGTGCAGGCATCGTGTGGCCAGGAGCCAGTGTCGATGCTGGACTGAGCGTGTTGGCCCTCGTCGAGTCTCGTCCGTGGCACGACGAAATCGCTGCCATTGACTTGTCGAAGTATCCAGAGACTGGTTCGATCTCGCTTCTCACCAAAGGCGGCGTCAAGATTCTTTGGGGACTCGCACCAGGCGAAGAGGACTCGGCACAGATTCCTCCGATGCAACGACTCGCGATGCTCGACATGCTCGCGCAGATGCATGGATCTCTCGACCGTACTGGTCACCGCTCGATCGATGTCACGCTCGATATCGCGATGGGGCGCTGAGTGAGTGCAACAACGACTTCGACTCTTCACCCCCCGCGGGTACTCGCATGGTCATGTGCGATGTGGTTGCTCGCGTCGTGGATCATCACGATGGGTTTCACTGTTCCCATCGCTCGTACAAGTGAGACGATGCGTCCGATGTGCGCATCACTGATGGTTGCATTGTGGGCGGGCGCCGCCATCGCCTACCCAATCTCAGTGTTGATCCTGCCACCGAAAAGTGATTCATTTCGGCGCGCGTTTGCTGAAATCGGCGTAATCGGCGTCGCGCTCTGCATGGCGATTTGGCCGATGCGATTGATGGCTGGATGGACGATTCCAACCGCTGTCGCACTGTGGTTCGCGACCACTTCCACTGCGGCGTGGCTGAGAATTGTGGTCACACAGGCGCGCACGCGAAGCGCTTCGGCGACGGGCGTTCTTGCGGCATCCATCGTCCTCGCGTCACTCGGGTGGAATTGGATTGGAGTGCCAGCGTTTGGCTCTCTGGACGGACGCGGCACCCTCTCCCATCTCTCCACCGAGATGCGTTCCATACTTCCAAAGGGTCAGCCGTACTCCATGATGGGTGGTTGGTTGGCACCACTCATTCTCCCCACGGTCACGGCCGCCATCTTGGTGTTTTCTTCCCGATTTGCGCGTGGGTCGAACCACCGATAATCTCACCATCTGTAGCCCATAAAGAGGACGACACCATGGAACTCATGACCCTTGCCGACAAGGACAAACTCGAACAGCAACTCGCGAATCACATCGCCTCGGACAAAGTGCTCGTCGAGAGAATCGCCGAAGCGCGTGCCCAGGGCGACCTTCGAGAGAACGCCGAGTACCACGCCTCGCGCGAAGACAAGTCACTCAACGATGCAAAGATCACCGAACTTCGTCGGCGAATCAAGAGCGTTTGTTTGATCGACGAATCAACGATGCCTCGGGACATGGTCTTTCTCGGAGCGATGGTGCAGGTGCGCGACGACTCCACCGGCGACCTCGAGTTGATTCGCCTTGTCGCAACGCGAAGTGACGAAGAACCCGATGGACACCGTGAGGTGACCACCTCCAGTCCCATGGGCATCGCGCTCATGCGCGCTCGTGTGGGAGAGACAGTGCGAGTGGTCCTTCCTCGTGGCGAGCGTCGACTGTGCATCATTCAAATTCAAGTCGGGTAACCGATGTTTGATTCGACTAGCACCGCGTCTGATTTTCAATGGATCAGCGGGTTTGTCGTGGGGTTCCTCGACTTCGCCCTCCGTGTGACCGCGGCCATCGTGGTGATGCTTCGGCGCGGAGGTCGATCCGAACAGGCCGCCCCGTGGATGGTCTTGGTCCTTGCCGTTCCATTCTTCGGCATCGTCTTGTATTTGCTTCTTGGAGAAACATCCTTTGGGCGCCTGCGCAAGAAACGGTATGAGGCAGCCCTTCGTCGAATCAAGGAGGCGTGTCCATCGGCACGAGGAACTCAGGTCGACCTGACTGCGATCGATCAGCACGATGCGCAGGTTTCTGCAGCCGCGCTGAGTCTCGATGCGGCACCGATCGCGATCGAGAATTCACTTGAAATCACGGGAGATCCCGATGTCATGGATGGATGGATGCTCCACGCCATCGACGAGGCGACACTCTCGATCGAGGTGGTCAGCTACATTTTTGAGGATGACCGAGCAGGTCGCGCCATTGGAGAAGCACTCTGTCGTGCCCACACGCGCGGGGTCGAGTGTCGCATCCTCGTGGATGGGTTCGGGTCGAGTCGATTCCTCCGCTCACCACTCTGCGCTCGGATACGAACCGCCGGTGTTGCACTCCATGAAGCACTGCCCGGTGGGGTGATTCGCAGCCTCTTTCATCGCATCGATCTTCGCAATCACCGCAAGATCATGATCGTCGACGACCGACTTGGGTTTACAGGAAGTCGCAACATCGTCGCTCCAGAGTTTCTCGCGAAGAAGGCTTACGCTCCGTGGGTCGATTGTTGTTTGCGCATCCGCGGCCCCGCCGTCTCGGACCTGCGCCGTGTCCTCGCCGTCGATTGGCTCTTTGAAACAGGCGAGTTACTCGAGAGACTCGATGAGACGGCACCCGCGGCAGGATCGTCGATGCTGCAAATCCTGCCCACTGGTCCGGTGTACGACTCTGAGGCGGTTGTTCAGACATTGCATGCTGCTGTGCAAGTGGCTCGAAAAGAAATCGTGCTGACCACCCCTTATTTTGTGCCCGATGCTCCATTCCTGCGCGCGCTCGAAGTCGCGGCACGGCGCGGAGTATCCATCCATCTCGTGATTCCCGCCCGAAATGACTCGCGGCTTGTGGCGCTTGCGAGCCGCGCACTGCTTGGTCCACTTCTCGATGCGGGTGTTCATGTGCATGAGTTTCAACATGGACTCCTTCATGCGAAGACGGTCACCGTGGACGGCGCATTCAGCGTTATCACAAGTGCGAATCTCGATCGTCGCAGTTTTCAGTTGAACTTTGAAATCACGACCGTTGTCTTCGATGATGGATCCACCCAAGCCGTTCGAAGGGTGCAGCAACGCTGGATGGAAGAGAGCACCCCTCTTGCCCTTTCAGCTTGGGAAGCACGAACGTGCCTTGATCGAATCAAGGAAGGGTTGGCTGGACTTCTTTCGCCCCTTCTGTAGCGGATTCGCGCGCGCGTACAACGGTCACGCGATCTCCCGCTCGTACATGCTTTTTCACCACCACGCCATCAGGAAGCGTCACCTTCACTGTCAAATCCAGTTGGCGAAACTCGGGCGCAATGCCAAAGTGCACGCGCGATGATGCATTCGACTGAAAGGGTCCGCCCCCGACAATCCATCGGCGTGCGATTCGACTTCCATCTGGCGAGAAAAGGTCGAGAATAGATCCGATGGCATGGCGATTCCCCCGATTCTGGTCGTCGATCACCTCCACCACGATTGCGTCCGCGGCTCGAGGATGATCATTGCGGATCACCCGCACTGGACCATTGAGTTCGCTCACCACGGCATCAAGATCGAGGTCTCCATCGAGATCAGTCATCACCAGTGAACGATCCACATGCGCATTCAATGAGGGATCTTGATGTGGATCAGCCTCGACAGCCACGAACCGTTTCGCATCACGCCTCATGAGAAGAATGGGCTGCCGATAGTCGCTCTCCATGAGCGACTTCGTTGCTTGAGGATAGACATGCCCGTTGACGATCAACAGATCTTCATCGCCGTCGTGGTCAAGGTCTGCAAGCGATGCTCCCCACCCGCACAATGTTGTGCTGGGACCACCGATCCCGTACTGCGCCGTGCGGTCATCAAAAAAACGACCGTCGAGATTGAGATGCAACGTATTCGTGTCACTCGAGAAGACCGTTGTGATGAGATCAGGAAAACCGTTGCCATCCACATCGCCGTACGCGATACCCATCGTGGCCTGTGAATGTCCGTCCAGATTCGTCGCGACACCGCTCGGCAGTCCTCTATCCTCGAAACGCAATCCGCCGAGATTGACGAGGAGCGAATCAGGTTGCGAGTCGTTTCCAACAAAGAGGTCGACCAATCCATCGCCTGTAAAATCAGCCGCGATCGCGTTGAGTGCGTAACGGTGTGGCATCGCCGCGATCCCAGACTCGACCGATCGATCGACGAAGTGTCCGTCGACATTTTCGAGGATTCGATCCTGCACCGCCTCGTATCCACGAGGTCCAGAAATCACAAGTTGGTCTTTGAAACGCGCTGAGGGGAGCGGGTTCATTGGATCACACTTCACATAACCGCACACATAAAGATCGAGGTCGCCGTCCTCGTCGAAATCGGCGAATGCTGCGCCAGTGTTCCAGTCGTTGTCCGATGGAAGGACGCCATCTCCTGCCACTTCAAACTTTCCGCCTCCGAGGTTTCGAAGAAGAATGTCTGGACCAAAGGTGGCGATAAAAAGATCGTCGCGCCCGTCCGAGTCGTAATCACCCACCGCAACGCCAAATGACCACCGTGTTGGATTCGCACCCATGTTGGCGGTGACATCTCGAAACTGCAACGACCCCATGTTCTCGAACAAACGCCCGCCTGGTCCATGTTCTGGGTCGTCGAGCGTTGCTCCGCTTGGAACAAAGAGATCTTCGTCGCCGTCGCCATCGAAATCAATGAGTGCAAGTCCACCACCCTTCACTTCGAGGATGTGCGATGACGGACTCTTGCCGCTCACATTCGAAACCGCAACACCGCTGGACTGCGTCGCATCTGAAAGCACAATGGGCGGCGGCTCCACGAATCCTGCGACGAGACACCATGCGATGGAGATGGTCGACTCAATCACGGAGTACTTGTTTCTGGAGGTGACGATGGAGCCGGTCCACTCTCGGGGCGACCGATCCGATCAAGCGCCAACTGCTGCTGCGCACGAGCTTGATTCGCCTCGTCTGATTTTTCTTGTCGATCGAGCACTCGAGCGAGAGTCGCCCATCCTTCGTGATGGTCAGGAAAGAGGGTGACTCCCTCTTGAAGTCGCGCCTGCGCACCAATGAGGTCGTCTTGCCGCAAACGCAACTGCCCGATGCGAATCAGAATTTTTGCTTCATCTCGCGCGTTGGCATTGCCCCGCTTCGCGAGTTCCAACGCTGATGCATATTCGCGGTCCGCTCGCTCAAGTTCGTCCTGCTCGACAGCGATCAATCCCAATCCGAAGTGACTATCCCACTCATCTGGGAATGAAGCAATGTGCGCGGTGAACGACTCCGATGCACCGTCCATGTCGCCGAGATAAAAACGACACCATCCCAAGAAATGAGGAATGTGTGGCGATTCTGGAAAGGCAACGTTTCGATTGGTCGGCTCCATCGCCAAGGCAATCGCATCGGCACGTTCGAGGAGCGGTTTCGCCTCGCTGTAACGCTTCTGTTTCTGCACCGAGAGTCCCAGGAGAAACAAGGCGCGCGGATGATCAGGGTGGCTCATCGCGAGCGCACGAAACACCGCCTCGGCCCCGACATAGTCTCCGCTTCCGAGCAGCCGCCGACCTGCCGTGAATCGCAGTTGATCTTCTGCAGCCGACGACTGACTCGTTGCCTCGGGTGGATTGATTAGATCGCTTCGCACCAAGAGCTCGTCGTTCGTTTCGATGATGGCGGGCTGTGGAACACTCGAATGTTGCGCCTCGGTCTCACTCGCAGCGGTCGCCGACTCTGGCTTTGGGGCACCGCGGTCGCACGCCCACAACAGACAGGTCAGCAGCGATGAAATCGTCACCCAAGATGAAATCGTCACCCAAATGGAACAAATGATGGGCTGACGGAGCTGAAGAACCATGGATGGATGGTATTCGGTCACTTTTTTGGAATAAAGTGACCTCAAACACCTGTTTTTTTGCCCAGTATGTGGCACGCAACCCGCTCTTGATGCACAATCCGATCGGGTGGAGCGCCTATCAGTACGCGCTCCGCTTCCCACGTCGTTGGTTGCACCTCTCAAGACTTGTCCACCCATGCGAATCCCCACAACGTTCGTTGCCTCTGCTGCTCTGTGTCTCTGCTCGACCACCCTTTGTTTAGGAGTCGATGGACTGCAGAGAAAGTCTGGACTGCCCCTTCCGGATCTGACCCCGACCGAACTCCAACTTTTCGAGACGGGAAAGTTGCTCTTCGCCACCCCCCCGACCATTGAACAAGGACTTGGACCGATCTTCAACAAGAGCAATTGTCAGAGTTGCCACACGATACCGACGGGCGGATGGGGTTCGATCACCGTCACGCACTTTGGATTAGAGAACAAGGGCGAGTTCATGCTCTATCCAGGCGAGGTGCAATCACTCAAGCAAGCAGAATCCATCAACTTGCTTTGCGCCGAAGAAACACCAGCCGATGCCACTGTGCATGCCACGCGTGTGACGAATAGTTCGCTCGCCTTCGGCATCGTTGATGCAATCACGAACAGCGATATCGCATCGCATGAAGATCCACTTGATGCCAACCTCGACGGAGTCTCTGGACGCGTTCACTGGGTGAGTCTGCTTGAAGATCCAACAGGACCACTGCGTGCTGGACGATTTGGATGGAAGGCGCAAGTCGGATCGGTCCTCACTTTTTCAGGCGATGCCGCACGCAATGAAATGGGCTTCACGAATCGTCTCGTTCCCGATGAGAATCCGCCCAACGGCGACTATGCATTGCTCGCGCAGTGCGATGTCGCTCCGGACCCGGAGGATGTTCCCGATGCAGCAGGTTTTGCCTTCATCGACCGAGTCACCCACTTCCAACGGTATCTCGGAATGCCTCCGCAGACTCCAAAGTCGGGCATGACTGGCGAAGCGCTCTTCAACCAGGTGGGATGCTCAAAGTGCCACATTCGCGATTGGAACACTCCCAACGATTCCGCTCTCGAAGTTGCCCTTCGCGGCAAGTCTGCCAAGATCTATTCGGACTTCCTCGTGCATGACATGGGCACGCTTGCGGACGGAATTCAACAAGGCGATGCCACTGAATTCGAGTTCCGGACTCCTGTCTTGTGGAATCTTGTCCAACGAGATCCCATGCTCCATGACGGGTCTGCTCTCGGCGGCACATTCGCAAACCGCGTGACGCTCGTGATCTCGCGTCACGGACCATTCGGCGAGGGAGCGAACAGCAGCGCTGCTTTTGCCGCACTCAACTCCACGCAGAAGTCACAGCTGATCGGATTCCTCGCTTCACTGGGACGCCTCGAGTTCGATTCCGACTTCACTGGATTCATTGACCTCGTCGACCTCCTGGCCTTCGACTCGTGCTTCGGATTGACCACCACGGCGGACGATGCGTGCGCCGTCCACGACATTGATCAGAACGGCACGATCGACCTCGTCGATCTCGGATGGTTCGAGCAGGCTTACATCGGCCCGAACAACGATTGCAATAACAACGGCGTTGCCGATATCCGCGACATCGTTCTTGGCACGAGTGTCGATCTCAACCTCGACGGCGTTCCCGACGATTGTGGTTCATGCCCCGCCGACATCAACAACTCTGGAACTGTCGATGGCATGGACCTCGCCCTTTTGCTCGGCAATTGGGGTTCAGCAGCTGGCGACATCACCGGAGACGGTCTTGCTGATGGCATGGACCTCGCCATTGTCCTTGGCTCTTGGGGAACCTGTTCTTGACCTCGCGCCTACCATGTACTTTCGACTCAATCATTCATTGACCCACGAGACCCCATGATGCGAACACTGACTTTCATTGCCGGCACAACAATTCTTTCCGCTTCCGCTTCGGCGCAGTGGGTCACCTTTGTCAACGAATCGGCGACGAGGTTGTCTCCCGCTGCATCACTGATGCAAGCCAACAACCTTGAGAAGGACTTTGCCTTCGGGGACTACGACCACGACGGCGACATCGACTTGGTTTCATTCGAAAAGTTTCCAGGCTCGATTCAGGGTGGATTTCCAAATCGTCTCTTGATGAACGAGGGAGGCATGCTGACCGATCGAACGAGTCAGTACGGGATCGCGTCCGATGTCGCTGGTTCACAGGGCATGCTCGATGCCACCAACGATCGCGATGTCAAGTCCATCGATGTCAATCTCGATGGTTGGCTCGATCTCGTGACCTGCACCACAATGTCGGATGGCATTGCGCAATACCTCGGACAACCTCGTGTCTACATGAACTTGAAGGCGAATGCGAGTGGACAGTGGCTCGGATTTCGATTCGAAGACAATCGGATTCCAACGCTCGTCGCCGCCAACGGCACGGCAGCGAATCCACGGTTCTGCGAGTTCGCTTCTGGTGACCTCACGGGTGATGGCTATCCAGACCTTTTCTTCGCCGACTACGACACTCCAGAAACGAGCGGCACGGTCTGCATCGATCTCAACGGAGACGGAGACACGAGCGACGCAGGCGAGTGCCAACAGAGTCCCGGAGAAACCGCCTCGCACGATTACCAGAACAAACTCCTGATCAATCTCGGCGCGGCGAATCCAGGGTTTTTCGTCGACTCGACGACCACCCGATTGACCGCCGCCCAGCTCGCTGCGGGATTCGGGAACGCAGCGGAAATCGCCGATATGAACGGGGACGGTTTGCTCGACATCGTCCGGACCAACACACTGACCGGCGGACAGGCCACTGGATTCCTCTACAACACCGCATCGGGCGGCTCGTCTGGCAATGTCTTCGTTGGTCCGCACGATTTGATCACCGGGTCACCCTACGAATTCGCGGTGTCTGACCTCAACGGAGATGGTCGTCTCGACATCGTGGACGTTAACGACGGCGTCGACAAGTATTGGATCAACACCGCGACTCAGGCGAACGGACAAATCACGATGACGAGTTACAGTCTCGTCGGAGCGTTGAGCGAGTTCGGCAACGCTGCACACTGCGCCGATATCGACAACGACGGCGACCCAGACTGCATCATCGTCGATGTGGATGCTGATCTTCCTAGCTTCTGCCCAACCACGGGGCGACGAACGCATATTTATCAAAACACTGGAAGCACCACGCAGCGCTTGCAAGAGATTGGCAATGTGATTCCCAATGCATCGCTCGCCGCTTGGTTCGATGTCGCGATTTTCGACATCAACGGTGATGGATGGCTCGACATGGTCAGTGGAGCGTGCTCGGGCATTCGAGTGTGGATGAATTCACCGCCACTGGGGTTGTCATTCGATTTCCCAGCAGGCGTTCCAACCGCAGTCCGTCCCAACGAAGTGACGACTTTTGCAGTGAACATCGCGATCGCCGGCGGAGGATCCGTGGTGAGCGGTTCGGCGAAGTTGTTCACGCGCATCGATGGCGGTGCATGGGCCGAATCACCTCTCACACTCGTTTCAGGAACTTCTTATCAAGCCGCACTGCCGTCGATGTCCTGCGGACACTCGCTCGACTTCTCGATCGCTGCGATGCTCTCGAATGCTGGTTCGACCGTCTACTCCTCTCCGGCCACAGGGACGGCCAATCCCTACAGTGCCATCGTCACCACAGGAAGCACGACGATCTTTGAGTCCGACTTCGAATCGAATGACGGCGGCATGACCGTGACCAATGATGGAACACTGACCATCGGGGCGTGGGCGCGCGCCGACCCCAACGGCACCATCGCCGCAAGCGGAGCCGTTGCAGAACCAACCGACGACCACACTCCCGCTGGAACGCAGTGCTTCGTGACGTATCCAGCGCCGGCGGGCACGCCGTCGGGATCGAGCGATGTCGACGGCGGATCCACCACCATCACATCGCAGGCCATTACGACAGCGGGCGTCGATGTATCCGTGTCGTTTTGGCGCTGGGTGTTCTGCGATGACTCGGCGACAACTCCAAGTCAGGCTGATTCCCTCGTGGCGCAAGTCTCGGTGGATGGAGGTGGCTGGGTGACCGTCGACAGTTACACCGGGCTCGGAGGATGGAACCAAGCATCCTTCTTGCTCAGCACATTCGCGACTCCTGGTCAATCGTTCCGACTCCGATTCACTATCGGCGACAATCCGAATAACTCAGTGACCGAAGCAGCTGTCGATGACATTCTCGTGTCGCAGATCCAATGTGACGATGCTCCACCGTGCCCGACTGACATCAATGGAGACGGCATCACCGACGGCGCGGACATGGGCGCGCTGCTCGCAGGCTGGGGCACCGCTCAAGGCGATATCACCGGAGACGGGATCACCGATGGATCCGACCTCGCTGGATTGTTGAGCGTGTTCGGCACTGCTTGCCCCTGAGTCGAACGATTGACGATCACCCGTTGATAGGTTGCTCTTGGAGGCAACGCGATCTCTTGCGTGAATCCATCCATCCAGCGCGCTGAAAGTGTCCGCACGGTTTCACTTGGAGCGAATGCAAATCGCGCTCGGGCTTCGCTCGTCGAAAGATAACCTCGGTGGGGGGTCACGGTGCGAGTGCGGATCGCGCCATCGTCCAGCGTCGCCGTCACGACACAACCAATGCCAAAGGTGTTCCCTCCACCGACTGCGTCGCGCAGCACCACCTCGACGACTTGCGTTCCCTCTGGAGCATGGGCATCACCAAAGAGCACTTCCAGTTCACCACCATTTGAAGTGAAGACGAGATCCGTCGATCCATCTTGATCGAAGTCTCCCGCGGCGAGTCCACGACCGACTCGAAGGCGCCCGAGTGTGTCATCTCGAGAGAGTTCCACATTCTGAAAACGGCCAGTCTGAGGGGATTGCAAGAGCAATTGTCCAGTCTGCTGATAGGACTGCCCTGCTTGCACCTTGGCGATTTCAGGCTCGATGTGCCCATTCGATTGCACGAGATCGAGCGATCCATCATTATTGAGATCTTCGAGCAAGAGTCCGAAGGTCAAGACTCGTCGCGTTGGCAACGCGATTCCAGAAAGGACTGCATCATCGGTGAATTGCAACGCATCGGCGTCGGACACATAGAACGAGTCGGGTTCGTTCGCAAAGTTTCCGATCGCAACGGCTCGCTTCGCCGGAACGGGTGTCGGCATTGACCTGTCGCTCGTACGGGCATCGACGATGCACGCAGCATCAATGCCCATCGCTCCCGTGGCAGATCCATTTCGGTCGTACGCCATGCCCGATGCAACGCCGCGTTCCGCAAAGTGCCCAGTGCCATCGTTGACGAAGACGAAATTGGCGACGGTGTCGTTAGCGATCACGATGTCGAGGTCGTGGTCTCCGTCGAGATCTTCGGCAATCGCACCGAGCGCCTTTCCGACGGCAACTCCAGTCGCCTCATTGCGCACGAGGAAGCCTGAATCGCTCGTCGACTCGGTGAATGTGCCATCCCCATTGTTTTTCCAGTAGATCGGATCGGTTCCCTCAAAACCCATCGGAGGACCGTAACTCCGACCGACTCCAGTGAGTGTGTATCCAACCGCCAGATCGATTGTGGGTGACCACTTCACATACTGATTGGTCAGCAAGTCGAGATCTCCATCGCCCTCAGCGTCAAACCAAACGGCGGCGGTGCCCCACTCTGGACCTGCGCCAAGTCCACTCTTGGCAGTCACATCTTCGAAGCGAACCCCTTCCCTCGTCGACACATTGCGAAGAAGCAAGTGACCCAGAGAATGCGGCGTACGCACTCCTGTGATGTAGAGATCCACTCGCGAATCACCGTCATAGTCTGCGGCGAAGATTCCCATCGGGTAAATCGGTGGGTGATCGATTGGAACCATTTCAAATGAACGTTTTCCATCACCGCGCAGAATCGTGATGGCACTGCGCTTCGAGGCTGCCTCACTCGAAACTGGTTCGCCCTTCCATGACATTCCACTCGCGGCAATGATGTCGAGCGCGCCGTCGTTGTCGAGATCGGCCACGGCGACTCCTGCACCCATTGTTTCAGGAAGGAGTCGCTCCCCCGTCGCGCCGTTCTCATGAATCACCTGTGGAAGATTGGGGAGTGTGATGCTGGTGAAGGTCGGTTCGTGCAGTGCGCTGTCTGCAGTCCGTTGCTGTGCAATAGGCAATGGTTCCAGTGAAGGGGTGGGTCGGCGACACTTCTGCACGACGAGTGGGATTCCTACGCACACCACACCAACCACTATCCACCTCTTGTAGGGAAATGGTCGTCCAACCTGTTCGTTCGTGTGCGGGTTCGTGTTCTTGGTCATGGGACAACTGGCTCGCGCACACCGCGGTGCAGGTCGTAAATCACAATCGCTTCAGCCGCATGGTTCGCCGCTGGATTCATCTCGCGCGCGAGTCGCATCGCTCGGTCGAGTGCATTGTCGTCGGGCTTGTACTTGAGGTAATGCGCTCGGGCGACTCCTTCACCGAGTGAATCGCCAGAAGCGGCGCACAGTTGCATCATCGTGTACCACGCCGCAACGCTTTCTGGATCAAGGACCAATGCCTCGCTCAGGTGCGCGACCGCGCGTTCGCGATCACTCGCACCACCATTCTCATTCTCTCCTGCACGAGACCTTGACCTCTCGAAGTAGGTCTCGGCAAGAATCGTATGCACTCGATCATCATGCGAGAAATCGAATTGTCGCTGCTGCGCTTCCTCCCACGGGGTTTCGAGAACTCGCTCGAATCCAGCGATCGCCTCATCCAGGGCACCACGTTCTCTATTCACGCGAGCGACCCAATACTCACGCATCCACGGCGATGCTGGGATTTCCCCCATCCCAGCCCGCGCGATGGCTTCCGCTGCATCGTCAATGCGTCCTTCTATGAGAAGTGCTCGAGCCGTTGCGAGCGCTCCTGTTCCTCCGATGAGGCGCTCGACCTCTGCGAAGGCGACGCCCGCCGCTCGAAGGTCGCCGCGAGCTCCACTTCCAGTTTGGCGCAGCGCACCGATGCCGTAGTCGTACCAACGCTGCCACGGCACAATGGGCGAACTCTGCAAGACGGGAGTGTGTGCACCTCCTGCCACAGGAAACGAAATCACATCCGATGCAATCTCAATAATCGGAAGCTCGTTCACGATCGGATGACCAGCCACCGCCTCAAGAAACACCTGCGTGAACTTTCTGTAACGCACCCGCACGGTCACATCAATCGTCGCCCCCGCATCCTCCGGGATATGCAGCGCGTAGTGAGTGAGGTCAGCCGCGCCCGGAGGAATCTGATGGTTGTAGAGCGAGGTAAACAAGTCTTGCACATTGCGCAGGACGATGTGATTCCCATCTTGGTCAATGACATAACTATTGAGGAACTTGCTCCACGGATCCACGGATCCATCATCGCTCATCCTGCCACTCGAACCGATGAGGCGACCATCGGTGCGTGCTTCGACTTCGATCCACACCTCATTGCTATCGGCCGTCCCCTGCGTAAAGGCGTGACCGAGTTTGAGGGTGCGCACCACCACGTCAAGGACATAGTCATTCCCGCGGGTGAGTTCTGGAACAAGCGGACGAAGTGGTGCAATGCACTGCGATTCAATCGTCGGACCATCGTGGATTGCGAAGAGGTCCACTCGCACAATGCCCTCGTTGAACTTGGCGACGCGGTCCAGAATCTCTTGCTTGTCAGGACGATCGAGGTACGCAGCAAGGGCAGGATTTGCGGATGGAAACGCGTGCGATGGAATCTTGAGTTCGGCCGAATCGTCCATCCTTTCAGCACCAAGGTCCGCGCTGGTCATCGCCGCCATGTGACATCCATTGCAATTGGTTTCTGCCTTCGGTGGGTAGTACCACGACTCGATGCCGAATCCAGAGACGCCGCTGAGTCTCCATGAGTCGTAGTGGTCTTGCCCTCGCAGCCACTTGTATTGGGTGAGTTCTTCAGGGATCGACACCTTGTGACACGCCGCGCAAAACTCGGCGGACTTGTGAATCTCGGGTTTGAGGAATGACCTCTTGTGGAACGATGGTCGGGCCTTGATGAGGGCGTGATTGATCCACTTCAGTATTGACGAGTCACTTCCCTGAAATGGGTACGGCTCTGGAGCTTCAAAGGTGTATCCGCCGTTCCCCAACACGCCCTGCAATCCCACGATTCCGTGACACGCCGTGCAGGTGATCGAGGCGCTCGCCGCAGGATCTGACGAGAGGTCGTAGTCGGGATCGTCCCACTTCTCGAGTTCAAATGCTCCAGTCAAGAAGGGCACGGGGTCGTGGCATCCGGCGCAGAATCGACTCGCATGCACATTACCGTCCCGTTCGTACATCGCTTTGCGTGTCTGCCGAACGCTGAATGTATAGAACGGGTTATTGAATGAACTCATGGAGTGCACACTCTGAGCATGCGACTTCACGCTGTCGGCGTGGCAAGCAATGCACTCAGAATCGAAGTCGAAGACCGATGGATCCACAAGCGTTCCCGTCGCCGTTTGGACAAGACTCGGCTGAAAGTACTCGGCACCGCCGACGGGCGATCTGCCTTGAGACGACAGCACCGCGGCGTGCCACACTCCTACGACGGCGAATGCTCCGACGGCAAACACTCCCCACTTCACGCCGCGTCTCCAATGAAACCGGCCCGATACCTTTCTGTGCAGAATGAACAGCACCATCACCGCGATCGGTGTCACAAGGTGCAGAACGTAATTCACCATTCGAACGGATGGATCGATCGCGCCCAATCGAAGTGTGCCAATATCAACGCGGGTGAGTACAAATCCCGTTGCAAGCAGGACAATCGAAGAAGCGAACAGCATCAGTCCGAATGTTCGTGCACGATGATTCGGGTGCGACCACGCGGTGCGCAAATGGGCACATCCGAACGCGACGACGGGCACCGTAATAATGATGCCGAGGACGAGGTGTCCGAAGAACATCCACAGGTACAGCCCATCTTCGACATTGCGATCCACTGCCTTTTCGGTCAGCGTGGTGCCGACGAGGTAGATCGAATTGACGAGCAGAAGTGCAAATAGCACCGCGATGAAGGCATAGACACGCTTCAGCAGTGGGGACATGACCGTCACAGTCGCCACTCTACTAGAGAGAGCCCGGTCGATCGCTCACTCGCCAAGCACACGCGAGTTGAAGCGGCTCATCAGTTCGCGTGCAGCGGAACTGGGACCATCACCACGACGCGATGGCAGCGGCTCGAGTTTTTTCCCATTTCCCGTGAACCGATCCATGTCCTTGCACCACCCGTTGAGCTGCAGCACCCATTCGCGGTGAAGTCCACCGCGCGCGGGGAGAGGAGGCACAAAACGAAGCTGCAGTTCCTCTCCAGGTCCAAACACGGCTGACGCATCGTCGACCGTTTCAATCAGTTCGGTGCATGATCCCACTCGCGTGTAGGACCCAGACTGCACTTGGCAATCATCCAGTGGCGTCCGATCTGCATAGTCATAGTACGGTCGCTTTTGTGCCAGAGTGGTTCGTCGCGGAAATCCACACACAGCGACCTCCGCCTCGCGCAGTTCGCAGAGAGTCAAACTCGACTCGGGACACGCCTCTTGTCCCACGACTCGGAGTGCATCGATGAACAGTTCGACCGTGGTCGAAATGCGCAGCGTGTTGCATCCACTCGGAATCGAGGACGCATCAAGGGGAAACGCTGCCTGCCGTGGCATTCCTGCTGGGTAACCGTAGTGCGATTGCACCATCGTCCACGATCCCGTTGCAGGATCGAGCGCTTCAATCGACGGTGGTTGTGGAGTCATCCCCGCTTGCCACATCGCAAAATTGGTCTGGCAGTATGGATACTCAACCCAACCATCCATCAAGAGCACTGGAGTTCCGGGAAGCGCATCGATCGGTCCGCTGAATGTGCACTCGACGGTGAGTGGCTTCGAGAGAAGTCCGATGAAGTTTGAGTGCGCTGGAGGCCCGACCGCAGCGGATCCATCAGCCAATTGAAGGACGGCGGTGGATTCTCGATACCCTTCCACGCGGGCGCTCGACACCGTCAACTCTTTTCTCCAGAAAATGGGGTCGCCACTTGCCGCAGGACCCTCGATCGCCAACCGCTCATCGAGTGCGAGATGCCAACCTGCTGGAAGGTCCCACGCGATCAGTCGTGCCGAGTCGAGCGCGCACGATTCCTCCATTGGTTCAGTCAGGCGAATCTCAATCAATCCCTCGCGCTCCACGACGCAGCGCTTTGGAAGTGCGACGGACTCGCGCGGTGTGGGAACCGAATACAACGCATTAAGTCCTGCATCGCTCGTCTCGATTCCAATGAGGTACCCGACTCCGCCCACGCCGAGACAGTCCGTCACGAACTCAAATGACTCACCATTCCAGCCAAAGATCACAGGGCACGATGACACCTGTCGTTGAGTCTCCACAATCGCTCTCCAACCTGGAGTGATCGACAACTCGGTCTGAATCAGTCCGTCCGACCATTCGAGTTGCATGAAATCAGCGGCAGGGAGCCCGCACAATCCAATCGCCTCGGGCTGAGCACCCTGCCCTGGTCCAGAATCATGACGAAGCGAGACACCCTCGCTCCAAGTGGAGCCAAGTCGAGCCGACCATGCAGTGCCAATGCCATTCGTGTTCGTGCGCATCGACTGAGATAGATCTACTCGACCACTCAATGAAATCGAAGCGAATGGAAGTCGACCGATCCCCTGCCTTGCGGTGCAGAGTGTCCAGCTTGATGGATCACCCGTTGGAGACCACCCAATCAAACTCGGTCCCTTGTCATCTCGGTTGACGAGGAGCGATGCGTGCTCGATGGATGGGAGTTTCTGAATGGACGCTCCATTACAACTCATGATCTCGAGAAACGACGGATCCGCGGCGGACTTCTCATGCTCGACAAGAATGGATGGCCTCCCGCATCCATCCACATCCATCGCTGCAATTCGTGCCGCGTGACCCAAGGGGCTTCGCCACAGCGCAGCAGCGAGGTTTGCGAACGACCGCACGACCACGACGCTCTTCCCCGTCGCAACATTTTCGATCAACGCCGCACAGGTGCCTCCTGAATCTGGATGCACAAAGAATGCGCAGGCGATGACCGATCCACTCACTGATTCCGACCAGTCGACACTCTTCGACCACGCCCACAATCCTTCATTGATCCACAATTCGCTCGACCCTGATTCGTTGATGAGAACCACATCCGTATCGGCATCGCCGTCGCAGTCAACAAGTCCGATGGAGCGGAGTCCTTGCATCGACGAGAGGATTCCCGACCTGCCTGGCAGATCCATGAACTGCCCATCGCCCTTGTTCATCCATTGCTGCAACGAACCGTCCGTAGCGAGAAGGTCAAGATCGGCATCACAGTCGATATCTACGAGCACCATGTCGTGCACTTTGCCAGCGGGAGGAGTGATTCCGCAGGAGTCCCCTCGTTCAGACCACACCCCCAACGGGTTCTGAACGAAGAGGCGAACCTGGTTCTCGCCGAGGGAGATCGCATCGAGCAATCCATCACCATTGACATCGCCAAACGCAGCAACGCCAACGAGTGCACGCAGCGGGTGATCCAGAATCTCGTTGAATGATCCATCAGGCGATCCACGCCAGACAATGGACTCGAGTTCGGACACCGCGACGCAATCGGTGGAACCATCCGCATCGAGCTCGACGGGCAGGATCCGCATCGCAGCAGACTGCGTGATGGCACCTCCAGCGCCATCCTGCATTCTCTCCACAGGACGAAACGCATCGCCCTTGGGCATCGAAAGAGGTTGAGGCAGATTTGGAATCTCAACGAGTGCGAGCGGACCCATGCGCGTGTACTTGAACTCGGCGAGATGCGCTCGTCCATTGGCGGCGAGGTCTTCGAATCGCTTGAACAAAGCGCCGCTCGATTCTGCGTTTCCAAGTCTCGCCTGACATCGTGCGAGGCCGAGAACCGCGCTTCGCAGCAGTGGATCGAGTGCGATCGCACGCTCGTACGACACCGCGGCGTTGACCCAACCGTCTGAGGTTTCGAGCGCCTGACCGAGATAAAAATGGGCGAACGCGTCGTTGGGATACCCACGGCACGCAGCACCGAATGCAATGGTCGCCTCGTTTGAGTTTCCAAGGAATGCGTGTGCGAGACCGAGGCCATACTGCGCGCGTCCATTCAATGGATCACTCTTCAGGATCTTCTGAAACAACAACTGCGCGCGCTCTTGGCTTCCGAGTTCACTCTGATTCAAGACAGCGATGGCCACATTGAACTGCGCAGCATCGTCTCCAGCATCAATCTCACGCGCTTCGCGAAATGCGGACTCGGCGGCAGCGAACTCAAACTGACCCATGAGGGCCGCGCCCCGGTTCAAAGCATCGATCACGCGAGAATCTCGCTGTGCCAGGGTCGGTCGGGAAATCGAAACACCAATCGCAACAAGCACCGCCACGGCTGCGACCATGCTCAATACTAATCCAGCATCAATTCTCCCCTTCCGAACTCGCAACATCATCATGAGTCTGCCCCAAAAAAGTTCAACCGTCCATCCAATGCGCGCTTCGCCTCGGTGATTCGTTCATTGTTCGACTCAATTGTAATCGAGTTGGAACCCGCTCGAGCAAACATCGGCGTACGACCATACGAATACGCCTCGCTTCGGAAGTGGCTGCGCATGTCGTGCCCACGGCGGCGAGTGCGTTCGGCTCGCAGCGCATCAATATCGATGGGTGCCACGACTACTTTTTCACATGGTCCAGGATCCGCCTGCGCCAGAATGCGCCCGTCAAAGTCAACGATCATGCTGCCGCCTGGCCAACTGAATGCGGGATAGTCGCGCAGGGCCGCCCCTTGATTGGCAGCGACGACAAACGCGGTGTTTTCAACCGCGCGCGCTCGATTGAAGAGGGTCCACCAATCCATCGGTGGTGTCGCTCCCCAAGGATCCATGTACGCACTCACACGCACGAGGACCTCTGCCCCTTGCATGGTGAGTTCGCGCAGTGGTTCTGGAAAAAGCCAGTCGTAGCAGATCGCGCATCCGATGTTTCCAATCTCGGTCGCCACCACGGGGAAGAGCGGCTCGTTGTATCCCGGCACATCGTGCGGACTCGAATGCACTTCCCAGGGGATCCAAGGATTCACCTTTCTGTACCGAGACAAGACTCCTGTCGGTCCGATCAACAGGGTGGTGTTGAAGACATGTCCTTCGTACCTTGCGTCGCGCTCGATAAAGGTGCCCGTCTGGATGAAGCAGCCGTGCAACTTGCAGAATCGTTCGTAGGCTGGTGCGATGTCGCCGACTTCAACGGCGAAAGTTTTCAGCAGTTCTGCCGGAGTGCGCAGCATTGGCACCGCGTGGGCAAACTCAGGAAACGCAATCAGTCGAATGTCATGAAATGGACCGTACGCTTCAATCGATCCCGCGGCGAGATCGATCATTCGGCTGATCCGCGCGGGAATCGCGCTGCGATCGGTCGGACAATCCATGGCGGTCTGCACCGCTGCGGCGTAGTAGCGAGACATGCGCGCGAATAGTAGTCCTAAGCCCGCGTTCTAATGCGGGACTTCCTTGACGGCATTCCGATTCCACGCGGGAACACGAACGACGATGGGACCATCCCCACGCACCTCGCACTGACAGGCGAGGCGTGAATTACGCTGAATGCCAGGAGCCTCCTCGACACGATCATCCTCTGGTTCAGTCGATTCCGTGACTTCGCTCATCCCTTGCTCGACATAGATGTGGCATGTGCTGCAGGCGCAGACTCCGCCGCACGCATGCTCGATATTGATGCCGTGCTCGAGCGCGACTTCGAGCAGATGCTCACCCTTCGAAGCCATCACCGTGACCTCTTTTTCGTGCTGATCGGTCAGCGCCTCAGGATCTTCGAGGACGAAGCGAACGGACACAACCGCGGGACCGTGTTCATGTTGACTGCTGCGCATATGCATAGTCCTTTCATTCTAGCCCGTAGACTGGGCGATCCGTGTTCGACCCTGCTCTTCCAGACCCACTCTCGACGACGAGCGATGCCTTCCAAGCATCGGTTCGTGCGTCTTTTGGCACGCGCTCGAATGAAGCGCTCGAAACCTACCGCGACGCATTCCGAGCAGGAGTCTTCGCACCGTGGTGTCGAGAGCGACCTCCTGCGCCCTGTCGCACAGAGGTCGATGATGGCACCGTGAAGTTTCTGGTCCCCATCGATGGTGGATTCGAAACCGAGAGCGTATTGATTCCTATGGATCACTCGGCGCGCGGACGAACACGAACACTCTGCGTCTCGAGTCAAGTCGGATGCGCGATGGGATGCCAGTTTTGCGAGACTGCTCAAATGGGGCTCCTCCGCCACCTCTCCACTCGTGAAATCGTGCAGCAACTCTGGACTGCGAGGCACGAAGTAGCGAATCCATTCGAGAACGAACGGGCAGTGCACTGCACCACTGCGTCTCGTGAGCGGCGTGGATTTCAAGTGAAAAACATCGTCTTCATGGGCATGGGCGAGCCAATGGACAACCTCGACGCCGTGTTGGAAGCGATTCGAGTGCTGTGCGACCCGAATGGATGCGCCCTCGCAAGCAGTTGTATTTCGGTGAGTACGGTTGGACGAACCGATGGCATCCGACGACTTGGTGAGTTCATCACTCAGCCTGGATTCCGACGAGTCGGGCTCGCGGTCAGCCTCAACGCGCCAAACGACGCCATTCGATCGTCGATCATGCCGATCAATCGGGCCGAACCGATGGCGGCGCTCCGAGAGGCGATGGTCACCTTCCCGATGCGCAAGACGAGCGCGATTTGCGTCGAGTATGTGCTCATTCCTGGAGTCAACGATGCAGCCGACCACGCTGACGAAGTCTGCGCATTCCTGAAGGGAATTCGCTGCAGCCTGAATGTGATCCCCTACAACCCGAGGCGCAACTCTCCTTGGCGCGCCCCGATCGACGATGAGGTCAACGCCTTCATCGGCCGATGCCTCGACCGAGGGCAATTCACAAAGCGGCGCGGCACCAAGGGACGATCTGCGATGGCGGCGTGCGGACAACTCGGAAACGAAGCGATCCGCGCACGAAAGCGCGTCGATCCATCGAGCGTCTCGGTTTCACTTTCTCAGTCGGCACCTGCGCAACACTAAACGAGCAGCGTCGCGGGATTCTCAAGATTGTGTTTCACCGTTTGCAAGAACTGCGCTGCCATCGCGCCATCAATGACTCGGTGATCGAGGCTGAGCGTCAACTTCATCTCAGTGCCAACGCACAGTTGTCCGTTGCGCACCACCGCTTGTTGAATCGCGGAACCGACCGCCAAGATGGCCGAGTTCGGAGGATTGATGATCGCGGTGAAATCGTCGACGCCGAACATGCCGAGGTTTGAAATCGTGAAGGTCGCATCCGACATCTCCTCGATCGAGAGTCCCCGAGTGCGAGCCTTTTCAGCGAGTTCCTTCGTGTTTTCACTCAATTCGCGAAGTCCAGCTCGGTCTGCATCGCGCAGCACAGCCACGACGAGTCCGCCTCCTCTTTCCGCAGGAAGTGAAACAGCGATACCGACATTCACAGCACCGTGAATCACAATCCGGTCACCCGCCCACGATGCATTGAAGAATGGATGTTGCGCCATGGCCAAGGCGCAGGAACGCACGATGAAATCATTGAGACTGAGCTTGACCCCTTGTGGCTCAAGTTGCCCATTCAACATGGTGCGCAGTTCCATGAGTGCATCGACATCGACCTTCATCGACACTTGATAATGGGGAATCTGCTGGGAGCTTTCGACAAGCCTTCTGGCGATCGTCTGGCGCATCCCACTCAAAGCGACTTCACGCCCCTCGGGTGCAAGCGCGAGTTCGCTGCGTCCTTTCGACACGATTGGAACAACACGACTCGTCGACATCGGAGCAATGGGAGCGGGTGCTGTAGGAACGACTGTCACCGACGGAGCAGAAACACCTTGAGCCGCAGCGGCGCGCTCAATATCCCGCTTGATGATGCGTCCACCGGGACCAGATCCAGTCATCGCATTGAGGTCGATTCCAGCTGCATCGGCGAGCCGCCTCGCAATCGGACTGACGCGCATGCGCTGGTGATCCGAAAGAGGGATCGCCGTTAGAACGGCCTCTGCACTGCTCACGGCAACGGGAGAAGTCGGCGCGGTGGCGTCGGTCTCATCTTCCTCGAGCGTCATCATCGCGATGGGCGTTCCAACGGGAACTTGTTGTCCTGTTGCGACGAGAATCTTCGACACAATTCCGTCATCGAAACATTGCATCTCCATCGTCGCCTTATCCGTTTCAATGTCCGCCACCACGCTTCCCGATGTAATGGGATCACCCTCCTTCACATACCACTTCAGGATAGTGCCAGACTCCATCGTGTCTGAGAGTCGTGGCATCGTGATGGTGGAAGGCATGGTTGGATATCGGCACAAAGCAGTTCAGTGGGTCAGTTACGCACGGTAAAGACACGCACGCACCGCCTCGCAAATGCGGCGGGCGCTGGGAAGGTATTCCTGCTCGAGTTCAGTGGCGTAAGGAGTGGGCACATCGACCGTATGAACGCGGTGGACAAAGTTATCGAGGTCGTCAAAACACGCCGCGTGGACCTGCGCTGCCACCTCGCTTCCTGGGCTTGCAAAACTCCACGACTGGTCGACGACCACGCATGCACTGGTCTTCCGAACGCTCTTGACGATCGAGCCGATGTCGAGCGGTCGAATCGTGCGCATATCAAGGACCTCGCACGAAATCCCCTCTTTCGCCAGTGTTTCAGCGGCTTCGAGGCAGAAAAGGACAGGCCGACCAAACGAAACCAGCGTCACATCCTTGCCCGCGCGCGCAATGCGTGCTTGGCCAAATGGAATGAGGTACTCGCTTTCGGGAACTTCGCCCTTGGTGCCGAGCATCCGCTCGCTCTCAAGAAAGAAAACAGGATCGTCATCTCGAATAGCCGTCTTCAGGAGTCCCTTCGCTTCATACGGCGTGCTAGGCATCACAATCTTGATACCAGGCACGTTGGAATACAACCCTTCCACACACCAACTGTGTGTGCTTCCCAGTTGTCCACCCGCTCCACCGTTGCCACGAAACACAATGGGACATCCAAACTGTCCACCCGACATGTAGAGCATCTTGGGCGCGTTATTCAAGATGGGATCAGCAGCCACCAAGCTGAAGGACCACGACATGAATTCAACGATCGGACGAAGTCCCATCATCGCGGCGCCGATCGCCATGCCTGCAAATCCACTTTCTGAAATCGGAGTGTCGATGATGCGCCGCTCGCCAAACTCAGCGAGCATGCCACGACTCACCTTGTAGGCACCGTCATACTGCGCGACTTCTTCACCGAGCAAGAAGACTCGTTTGTCCCTTCGCATTTCCTCGGACATCGCCTCGTTGAGTGCGTCTCGGTATTCAATCTCTCGCACGCTCACGACAATCCCTCGCTGTTTTCGATCGCTCGGAATGATGGCTCGCGCCGCGCTCCTCCGAGCATTTTCGGATCGGAAGAGCCGGTGTATCGCCCCCATGGCTCGACGAATACATCGGTATGCAACTCCGTAATCGCTGGCACAGGCGACGATTCTGCGAACTCGACCGATGCCTTCGCTTCCGCACGCGCTTCACGCAAAATGCTCTTGAACGCCTCGTTGGTCAGCATCCCCGCCTCGATCATGCGACCCTTCATCGTGGTGATCGGATCACCTGCCTCGTACTGAGATTCTTCCTCGCGCGTTCGGTACTTGCGGGGATCGCTCATCGAGTGTCCCTTGAACCGATAGGTGCGCATATCCACGAATGCAGGACGGCTCTCTCTTCGCGCGCGATCGCAAATGAGGCTCATACTCTCGTACACCGAGAGGACATCCATTCCATCGACGACTGCACTCTCGATGCCATAGGCCGCGGCCTTCGCTGCGAGGTTGTGTCCCATCGTCGTACCGCGATGGATACTGGTGCCCATCGAATATCCATTGTTCTCGCAGATGATCACAGCCGGCGTGTTCAGCAGTCCTGCGAGATTCATTGCTTCGTGGAACGCTCCTTGATTGAGCGCACCATCTCCAAGGAATGCAAGTGCGACACGATCACTCTTTCGCTCGTGAATCACTTCATCTTCGTACTTGCAGGCGAAGGCGAGTCCAACACCAAGCGGAATCTGCGCGCCCACAATGCCGTGTCCACCAAAGAGATTGTGTTCTCGGTCGAACATGTGCATCGATCCGCCCTTCCCCTTGGCGCATCCATCCACGCGCCCGAACATCTCGGCCATGCATGCGTTGGCACTCATCCCACGGGCGAGGGCGTGTCCGTGATCGCGATACGCGGTCACCATCGGATCGCTCGGGCGAATCGCCGCGGTGCATCCCACTGCGACGGCTTCCTGACCGATGTAGACGTGGCAAAAACCACCGATTTTCTTATCTTGGTACGCCTGCATGCAGCGCACTTCGAACTCCCTGATCACGACCATTTGACGCAAAAGGTGCATCGCCAATTCAGCGGACACCATCGCTCCAGGCCGCCGTGAGGGCGCGCTGGATGGATTTGCCGCTCCATGGACATCAAAACTGGTCAACGCTTGGGTGCTCTCGAGAGTCGACATGGCAAGAATCGCCCAAACTTTGGGCGAAGCGGTCATTTTAGGTCATTTTTGACTCTCAGGCAAGGGGGCGGATGGATTCCACAACCCGATTCAACTGTTATTGGACTCGCCGCGTTGCTCTAGAACCCCTTCGCCGGCGGCGCAGCGCGCGGAGCGTGCTCCGCCACTCTGGACGAGGCAGAGGCGGTCAGGATTCTCGACTCCAGCACCATGAGAGCGAGCTCGAGTTGCGGATCGATCCCCTTGTCGACGAGATCATTCACCACGGGACGAAGATCGACTGTCATCGTGTTCATCGCACCTGCGTCCAGGAAGTCGGCGAAGCCGCGGAGTTCGCCTGATGCCTTGAGTTGCTCGGGAGAGAGTTGAACGCACAGGTCGGGCATCACGCCCCACTCCTCACGCCCCGCACGCTTGTGAACCCAGCGGCCACGATCCTTGCCCGGCGCGGGAGGCAACACGTAGTACTGAGTCGTGACTTTGACCGCAGCGCTTCGACGGCCGTCGCTGACTTGCTGCACTGTTTGCACGCTGCCCTTTCCAAAACTCTGATCGCCCACAATCGTGGCGACTCTGTACGCCTGCAGTGCACCAGAGACGATTTCGCTGGCACTCGCCGACTCACCATTCACAAGGACAACGAGCGGCATTCCCTGGAATCGTGCTTGTCCTGATCGTGCAAAAATTTCGTCTTGCTTCTTTCCAAAACGATCCTCAACGCTCACGAGCGGACCTCGCGGGACGAAGAGATTGACGAATCCGGTTGCGGCGGGAAGCAGCCCGCCAGGATTGCCCCGCAAGTCAATCACAACGCCGTTCAGTGGCGCTTCCGAACGCATAGCTTCGACCGCAGCAACAAAGTCAGCGACGGTGTCCTCATTGAAACTCGTAACGCGCGCGTATCCGATGCCCGCGTCGCGGTCGAGGAACCAATCCCAAACTGGGTCTCCGTTCATATCGAGAGATTTCTTCCACCAACCATTCACACTGTGCATCGGAATACTTTGGCGAATAAGTTCGACCATGACGGGAAGTTCTGTGTTCTCTCGGTGCAATTCGATTTGAACTGGCTGTCCCGCGGGTCCGGTGATGTGTTCGACGGCCCTATTCAAACTCCAACCCGCAGTGGACTGCCCATTCACGCCAGCGATCACATCCCCTGGACGAACTCCAGCACGTGCGGCTGGAGAACCTTCAAGCGGATTCACAACTGACACCTCGCGCTTGTCGTTGTATCGAATCAGGACGCCAACGCCGACAAAATCGCCTTCCATCTGCTGGCGGAATCGTCGAAGTTGCTCAGGCCAGATGATCGAACTGTAGTCATCTCCAAAGTCCTCTGAAAGGCTCGCGGTGGCACCCTCGCCGAACTCGATCGTCAACACTTCTGGAGGAAGTTGGATCGTGTCCTGGTTGAGGCTGGCCAACTCGACGAGGACATCGCGAGCGTCGGCGAATGAGTTGCCATTGCGCGCGACGAGTCGATCGATGCCAGAGACAAATGCGGCGACACGTTGCTCATCTTTGAGTTGTGGAAAGTTTTCTCCGAGTTGTCTTGTGAGAGCAACGAGACGAGTGCTTTCAAGACCTCCAGAAATCAACGGATCCCATCCAGAATCAGTGATGTGAGAATCAGCCGCAACCTTGAGAGAACGAAGGAGCAACGAACTCGTCACATCGCTCACCGCCTCTTTCCATTCGTGGGCGAACAGTTCGTTGTACGGCTCAATCTCTCGATCTGGCTCGAGTCGATGCATCACGCTGGCGCGCAGGTCGTACATCGCGCGCGGTGCATACTTCGCCACGAGTGCAGTGCGCTTGTTGGCCTCGGCAAGTTCGAAAGAGAGCGAGTCTTGCAGCACCGTGTCCGCGCCGTCCTGCGCGATGCCCTTCATCCGAAAGAGGAGTTCTTGTACGTAGAGCAGATCGCCAGCCGCAATTCCCGCATCGACAGACTTCTTTCCCGCTTCGATGAGTGGATTGAATGTCCCGCTCGCCCAGAGCGACTTCCACTCCGCATCGTCGGTGAGTTGGTGAATGTTCGCGGCATCAACGAGTGCGTCGAGTACGGCATCCTTGCTCAGATGGTCGGCGATGTCCGTTTTGCGCTTTTGAAGTTCGGCGGCGTTGGCAGTGGCTGATTCGCTTCGATGACGAGTGAGACTATCCACCCGTACACGAAGTCGCGCGATCGCTGCGGGATCAGTGGTCGCAGGTGCGTTGACAAGCAGCGTGGTCAGTCGAGCCGAATCACCTGCTTCGGCAGCACTCCACACTTGGGCAGTCCAATCGCTGGTCTCATCGGCTGTCCACAATGGAATCGATGCCAAGGCAGATGGCGCGAGGAACGCACTAAGAACAGTGAACGCGCAAAGTGAACGTGATCGAATGGGCATCTTGGAATACTCCTGAAGGACGACTACCAGTCCAGTTATAGTCCGTTCCGAATCGGCAAGTTCAAGGGGGTTGCACAAGGAATTGTGATACTTTTGGCGAAACAGTGATGCGCATCATCTCGGTTCACTCCACGCTCACGTGCCCGCGCTGCGGATACCCACTTCGCGGTCAAAATATCCAATCCCTCTGCCCCGAGTGTGGGTACTCGGTCGCCATCGCTTGGGCGGAGAAGAAGTCGACTTTCAAGGCAACCGAAGCCGAAATGGGAGTCGAGTTTCGCACCCTGTCGAACTGCCTCACCTTTCGACCGTTCCTCGTCCTCATCGCTGTGTGCGGAGGCTCCATCGCGATGGCGTCGGTTGGACTCTGCGGAATTGCGCTGATCGGCTCCTACCAATGGTGGTCGGGGCGACTCTTCAACCAATGCTGGACCTTGGCGGGAGGATTCACAGCCGAGGCAAGTCACGCTCGTTGGATTTCGCGCCTCGGCGCATGTTCCGCCATCGCAGGCTGGTTCGGCGCGCTCCTCGCGCTGCTTGTTTCGACGGCGTTGATCCCCTTCAACACCTCGGGACCACTCTTCGCCATTGCATTCGCCGCTGGCCTCGGTGCCGATTTCTTCGCAATATTGCTCACACTTTGTTTCGCGAAACGAGCTGCAGCGCGGCTTGTCCTTTGGGTGGGACGAGCGAGCCTCGCACTGCACGCTGTTGCTATCCCCATCATCATCGTCCTCGTGTGGCAATGGAACGCGCTGCCCCAAGGGATCGGACTCGAATGGATTGCCTTCCTCACGATTGCAGGATTCTTCGTCGGCACATGGCTCGGACGAGATGCCCTCTTGCGAACCTCGTTGATCGTTGAACAACTCGGATTCACGGAAACCGATTCGATTGGGTCGGAGGTCGGCATCGAAACAGTTGAACACCAGAAACAGGTGGCGACCGCACCGATCGAGACGATCAACACGCCAATCCCCATTGCGGAAGATTCAGGTGATCAGGCGAAGATCGTTCACCTCGAGCGATCGATTCAGCCTCGGGTGAGTCCAACACCGACTCCTGATCAAGAAGACTTCGAGATCTAAACGGCTCTATTGCCAAGCATGTTCAGCGAGTTCAAGCGCTCGACCAAGTGCGGCTGCCTTCTGGCGCGTCTCATCCGCCTCGCGTTTCGGAACTGAATCAAGCACGACTCCCGCTCCTGCCTGCAAGTCATATCTCCAACCACCATCCGCGCTTCGCATTCGAGTGGGAATCACCATCGTGCGCAATGCGATGGCCATGTCCATGTCTCCACCCCATCCCACGACTCCGATGCCGCCCGCGTACGGCCCCCTACGAACCGGCTCAAGCGAGTCGATAATCTGAATCGCACGCACCTTCGGAGCCCCGCTCACCGTGCCAACAGGCAGCGTCGCTCGAAGGGCATCCCACGCGTCGAGTCCGGGGGCGAGTGTCGCCGAGAGAGTGCTCGAAAGGTGCATCACATGGCTGTACCGCTCGATCTCCATGCATCGATCGATCGAGACCGATGCACGCGCGGCGACACGCGCGAGATCGTTCCGTCCAAGATCGACGAGCATCGCGTGTTCGGCGCGTTCCTTTTCGTCGGCGAGTAATCCATGAGCGAGTTCGTCGTCTGCCGTGCATGTCGATCCGCGTGGACGAGTTCCCGCGAGCGGACGATTCACCACGGATCGTCCCCTCGTGCGGCACAGGATTTCCGGACTCGATGCGACAAGCATGCAGTCCCCCGTTTGCATGTAGACCTGATAGGGACTCGGATTCACGACACGCAGGGCTCTGTACACATCGAATGGATCGACATGAGACCACCGTTCGAACCGGCGGCTCAACACGATCTGAAACGCATCGCCCGCTCGGATCCATTCTTGGCACTTCTCGACTCGATCACAGAACTGTGCATCCGACATCGTCGGCGCATCAAGCCTTGATGGAGATTGTTTCACATCGAGCGAAAACAACCCTGGCGCGAGCGCTGCTTTGCCGTGGCACAATCGTTCGAGCAACGCATGCGCCTCATCCCGCGCACTTTTTTGTGCCGATGCTTCACTCGCACTTTCATCACTCGGCACAGCGGCAATCGCATGAAGAGCCTTGTGGACATGATCGAAGACCACAACGCTTCGATACTGCGAGAGGGTCATGTCAGCGATCCCTCGGTCACAGTGTGGTGCCGACTGGAAAGGCAACGCGCCCGGCTCAAGCCAGCGCACCGCGTCGAAGCCAACCGATCCTCCCCAACCGCCGATGAAGGTATCGGGAATGGTTCCCTCGGCGGCGATTTCATAGTGTGAAGTCATCGCGCGAGGGACGGCGAGCGGATCAGCGTGTTCTTCTGCGCGAGTGGTTTGGGTGCGATGATCGGTGATCGTGAGACGCGAGGCGTGGGCCGACACAGTGATCGCGGGTTGCGCGGCGACGATGCTCCATCGCCCGACGATGCCTCCCTGCTCAACACTCTCGAGCAACATGCTCGGCGCCGTGCGTGCATCGGGTTCGACCAGTCGGCGATACGCAAGAACAGGAGAGAGATGATCGGCGAACGCGCTCACCGACACGACACGCAGCGGAACTGAACGACAATTGATGCTCATGCTTTGACCTTGAGAGTTCGCAGTGGTGCGCGACGCACAGCGCCGTTGCGGCCAGCACCGCACAGCGCAATCGCAATGGCATCGGCTAGATCGGAAGGTGTCGGCAAAGTGTTGAGTCCACACACCGACATCACCGCTCGTTGCATTTGCAGTTTCGTAGCACGCCCGTTTCCAGTGAGAGACTTCTTCACTTCCGCAGGCGCAAGTTCACCAACAGCAACGCCTCGCTGTGCCGCCGCGAGAAGAATGACACCTCTTGCGTGGGCAAGGATGATGGCAGCGCGCGCGTGATCAGGCTTGGAAAACACTTGCTCGACGACCAGAAGATCTGGAGCATGCTCTTCAAGAAGTGCTGCGATCTCCCTGTGTAACTCAACAAGTCTGTGCTCAAGGGTCGACTTTGCATCGAGCCGAATGATTCCGGCATCCACGATGCGCGCCGGTCCAACCGATCGAATCGCTGCTCGTTCCGCAACGGCGTATCCAACGATGCGCGTGCCTGGATCGATCCCGAGAACTTTCATTGACTGAGAGTGTAGAAAGGGAGTCAACGGCGCGTCGGTGCGTTCTGCGCCGCGCGAAGGATGAGCGTCACGCGAGTACCAAGGGGTGGCATTGCCTCTGGATTCGCGAGCCACACCGATGCCTCGACATCCGCTTGATCCGAGATCACTTCATTCATGGCGATCACTTCGTCTCCAAAGGTGACGAGTCCCACGATCGAACCACTCAAGTCTCCTGCGTAAACCGTGGGTGGAGTTGGTTCCGTCCCCTCTTCCGACAAAAGGATGCTTCCGGCGAAAACGAATCGACCGTTGGGCAGCGCGGCGCCACTCTGCGCGTGGACAACCCAACTGGAGAGCGGAGCTTCATGGGCGCACCCCTCTTCGTCCTTCCAACGCACATCCACCGCGACCGAGGGACCCTCTGGAGGACTTTTGACCGTTTTCCATTCTCCACTTGGCGCCTGATGCATTGACCAGAGACCAGGCTTTCCCGACTCGATCCCCAGAAGCAAGAGCGCCGCATGAATCTGGCTCGCAGGGGCCATCGAGACAAGAAGCGATTCATGCTCGCGCGTGCCGCGACCGCACACCAATTGTTCGAGAAATCCATCGTCGAGCACCACGATGGCGTCGATTTCGACCGATCGATCGTCGCGAAGAACTGTAATGTGTTCGCCGATGCGCACACTCTTCGCGACTGGATTTGTTTGAACCACGCGCGCGCGATCGCAAGAAACCATTAAAAAAACAGCGACAAGCGCGATCCCATGGCGGCGAATGATGTGAATGGGAAGTGGTTTCACTGTGTTTGAGGGAACAAAAAAAAGGCCCAGCGGAGCAGAGCTCACGCTGAGCCCTTCCGGGGGCATAGTGAACGAACAAGGGAACAGTAGGATAGGTTTCTGCTATTGTCAAATTGAGAGGAGGAATTCATGAGCGATCAACCACTCGATCCCCCACCACTCCGATTGAGTCGCCTCGTGCGCCTCGGAATGCACTCCTTGCAGAATCATCGCGGGAAGAATGCGCTTGCACGGGACTCCTCGGAATCGGCGCTCGATCCACTCGTCGAAATCGTCGTCACCGAGTCTGGGACTCCCGACTTACGGACGGGATATATCCGTTCGATTACCGAGCTCGACCACGCCGTGCGCGCCGCCGCGTTGTCAGAAGGCAAGGTCGAGTTACCGCCGTCTTCTCGTTGGTTCAGTGGCTTCGCGACCGCCATTTCCGCGACGATTCGAGGTCCAATCGACTCTCTCGAAGTGCGCCCAAACCCGTTCACAGCATTCCAGTGGAGAAACGACATGCCAACCCGCGTGACCACCCTTCGTGACTTTGACTTTGCAGCGAGCCACCGTCTGGCAATTGACGGTGAGTCAGACGACGCCAACTTTGCGACTTTCGGAAAGTGCTCCAACAAAAATGGACACGGCCACAATTACAGACTCAGAGTGGGGATTATTTCATCCTGTGATTCGGATCCACAAGTCCAGTTTGACCTGGACACACTCGTTGAATATTCGGTGCTGCGTCACTTCGACCACAAGCACCTCAATCTCGATACCCCCTACTTTCAAACGCGAATGCCTTCGGTCGAGAACATCGCACTCGTGATTCATGAACTCATCGACTCGGCACTGAAGGTGCAGTCATCGCCTGTCGATCTCGTGGGGGTAACGGTTTGGGAAACAGAGAAGACTTCGGCGACGACTTTTCCCGCGGGGTTACACGAAGTCCTCTTCACCCAACAGACGGAATCGTTTCCGAAGTAAAATCTGTCCTGCAAACTGCACGTCATCTGCGCCAAGCGCGATCGTGGTAGCCCCATCGGTCATGAGGACGGGGTACACAAAACGAATGTTGACTTCGGCGGCGAGCAGGTGGAGACACATACTCGAAATGGTCTGCGTATCCGACATCTCCACCACGAGGACGCTCGTTTCTGAGAAGGTGTAACGCTCCTTAGACAAGAGGTGGCGTGCCGCGTCGGCGTTCGAGAAGATCATGCGGATCACCGCATAGTCACTGGAATCCAAAACGCTGATCGCTGCAAGGCGGATATCAGGTCTCGCTTCAATGTTCTGTAAGAGTTCGAGCAACTTGCCGACTCGGTTGTCCAAAAAGACGCTGAACTGCCGAACGGACGGCGGCGAGTAACCCTGCTCCACATCGGGCATTTGTGCCATAAGAAGTGGAAAGAATACGGCGGCGGGCGAAAGTCTGCCCGCACGCCGTCAAGGTGAATCGATTAGAGCCACGCGCTCAGGATCATGGCAAGATCAGAACCGTCGGTCGTCCCGTCGCCGTTCGTATCTCCACCCTGCAGTCCCCAGCTTGCGAGCATGATGCCAAGATCAACACCATTCACCGATCCATCGCAGTTGAGATCGACTGAAGCGCATGCAACAGACCAAGGGCCAGTCATCGTGTTGGTCGACAGGTTGATCGCTATATCGAGTCCGATCGCGCTGATACCCGCAGGGAGGCTCAGGGCGGGCACATCAAAGTGCACGGTGCCCATGCTGAGTTGATCCAACTTGAGCGTCTGCCCTGTCGTCGTGAGTTGACCGCTGAAGCTCGCCGTTGCCGTATCGATCAACATATAGGTTCCCGTGTCGATACCAGAAGTCGAGTAGTCCGCGGTGAGATTCCACAACGTATTCGGTGCACTGAATGCCCCAGTACCCGAAATGGTCGAACTGATCGGAGCCGCGGGAATCGCTGTGATCTGCGTGATGCTGACATTCAGCGTCTGGCACCCAATGAATGGGAAGCAAAAGAAACTGAAGGTGTAGTTGTTGGGTCCGAGATGGATCTCGAATGGGTTCGCGGTCAGACTCGTGAACGGAGGAGCCGACTGAACAAACGCCAAGTGACCTCCTCCAGTCAGCGCGTGCGCCTTGGTCTGACTATCGGAATCGGTACCGAATGTGTTATGGGTGATTGTGATGGTGGTCGCCACGCTGCAGGTCTGTCCTGCTGGGACGGTGACATTGGACGTCGCTTGAGCGAGTGCTCCTGCGGCGAGGAAGAGAGTTGACGAATAAGTAGCCAGTGCAAGGGCGGTGCGCATGGTGATCTGAGTCTCCTTGTGGGGGTAGGGTAGCACCGTTTGGACCAGATCCAAGCCAATTCTGCGCCGATCGGGGAGTCAAATCGCTCTCGTGGTCCAACCAACCGACTTTGGCTCTCGTCACTCGCCCATCATCGCACGGTAATGCGACCGACCCTTCGAAAGGAAGGGATTCGTGGTGCGCTGAATGCCAATCGTCGTGGACGGACCATGACCGGGATGAATGACGACTGAATCATCGAGCGCGAGAAGCACATCGAAGAGCGAAACTTCGAATGCGTGCCAGTCGGCTCCTGGTAAATCCACGCGCCCAATACTGCCTGCAAAAATCGTGTCACCGACCAGCGCGATGGGAGCAGTCTCACAGACGAGTGCAATGGAACCTGGGCTGTGTCCTGGCGTGTGCGCGACGCGCCACTTGGATGATCCAAGCGTGAGTTGTTGACCATCTTCGAGTGATCCCGTTGGCGCTGGGACGGTGATGGGATTTCCACTCCACTCGGAGAGGTTGCTCTTTGGATTTCGAAACCAATCGTGTTCGAGGGGATGGGCGAGGCGTGGAACCTTGGGGTACGCCCCTGCGACCATTCCTGCCCCCATGATGTGATCGACATGCGCATGGGTGTAGAGAATGGCGATGGGATTGAGTTCCTCATGTCGGACGCGCGCGAGCAACGGTTCTGGATTCTCGCCCGTGTCGACAATCCAACATGATCGCGTGGAGTCATCGGCATCCCAGACGACAAAACCGTTTGTTTCATAGTCACCCAAAGGCATTCCTTCAACTCGGATATTCGGCATCCTCCGAGCGTAGCGACTGGGCGTACTATCCACAGCATGTTCATTCGCCGTCCCGAATCTGTCGAAGCACAATCGGTGCAGATGGACGGCGTTGCTGGAGTGTCGATGCGCTTGCTCGTTGGAAAGTCCGATGGAGCGCCAACCTTTTCAATGCGATTGTTCGATGTGACCCCTGGTGGACACACCCCTCGCCATTCGCATCCCTATGAACATGAGGTCATCGTTGTGGAGGGTGAGGGACGCGTCGAGCACAACGGTTCGCTCCATCCCATTCAAAAGGGAGATGTGCTGTACATGGAACCCGGAGCGATGCACCAGTTCACGAATCCTGGACCCGCGCCGCTCTCGTTCATTTGCCTTGTTCCGCAACAACATTCGTGCGGCGAATCGGTGCCAGGAAGTTGAGATGACAAGGAACACTTTGACCGCACATCGCCTCTCGCTGACCTTCCTTGTCGTCGTCTCATCGATCGTGGGATGCGACACGATGTCGAGCGATTTTCAGATGATGTCGCAGTCCTTTTCGCCACCCACACCAGGCGAAGCGGCGGCGTGGGCTGTGGATCCGACCAATCCAACGATGCAACGAAAGGGACTCGCGCTGCTTTCGAGTGCGTCGTTCGGAGGCAACAACGAGTACCTCGAGCTCTATCGGTTTACGATCGAGGAGTCACCTGATCCGTTGGTCAAGTCAGCAGCGATTACCGCGCTTGCTCGACATGGCACTCCTGAGGATGCGACGCTGATCGCGAAGCAACTCCGCAATCCCAACAACCAGATTCGTTGGTCGGCCGCGCGTGGACTCCAGCGGTTGTATCTGCCCTCTGCTGAGACAGCGATTTGGACGGGACTCTTGCTCGCTAATGACGAACGGGAAGACATCCGTGCGGAACTTGCGCTCGCGCTGGGGCAGTATCGATCCGACTCGGCATTTCAAGCGCTGATTGCGGCGCTCGATCAACCAGAACTCTCGGTCAATACAGCCGCGCAGTGGAGCCTGTGGATCATGACAGGGCAGGATCATGGACTCAATCGGGTGGCGTGGCTTCAATGGTATGAGTCGGTACCGCGCGATCAACGATTCACCGCGCCTGATTTGTATCTGTATCTCACCTACGCGAGGCGTCCAAGCCTCTTTGAGAAGGTTTGGCCCTTCGGCAAGAATGTCTGGGAACTTCCTGGATTGCCCCGCGGCATGCCCGACCCTGGACATCGTTCGACTGGTGAGATTCGCGATACGCCAGTTGCTCCTGCAACAACTCCAGCAGGTTGAAACAATTCATGAAACGCGAAACACCACCGCATGACGATGGGCGTTGGCACGTCACGAATGTGGATCCTGATGATCCACCAGGGATTGACATTACAGCGGATGAGTTGGACGCTGCGATCGATCAATCGGGGACGATTCGCAGCGGAAAACTCGCTGGCAAGTCACTCAACGCGGCGATCTGGATGCTTGCCGTCCCGGTTCTGCTGCAACAGACCTTGGCGGCCACGGTGGGACTCGTGGACAAAATGATTGCGGGTGCGATTCCTGAACCAGTCATGGTGCCAGCGATGGACGCGATTGGCATTGGGTCGTATGTGGGATGGTTCATCGGCATTGCGATGACTGGTCTAGGAGTCGGCACTCAAGCGATCATCACTCGCGCGATGGGTTCTGGACAAACCGAAGAAGCCAATGCTGCATCAGGGCAATCGATCTGCCTATCGCTCGTGTGGGGCGCTTTCGTCGGTGGTGTCTTGTGGTGGGTCGCTCCCGCGCTTGTTGCATTCATCCATCTCTCTCCGGAAGCGAGCACCCATTGCATCGACTATGTGCGCATTGTCGCCCTCGCCATGCCTTGCACAGGACTGATGACGGTTGGTTCGATGGCACTCCACGGCGCGGGTGAGGCGATGCTTCCTGCATTGATCGCTGTGGTCGTCAATCTTGTGAATGTCATTGTTGGATGGCTCTTGTCTGGTGTCGTGCTTCGACTTGGCCCCATCGAACTTCCCAATCTTCTTGGCATCGATCCACTTGAGCACGGAGTGCAGGGCATTGCGATGGGCACGGCCGTTTCCTATTTCGTCGGTGCGATGCTCACGCTCACCGTCTTGTGGAGAGGTGTCAAGGACATGCGTCCTCGGCGCATCCATCTTCGTCCACAGTGGGCACTCACATGGCGCGTGCTTCGCGTGGGGATACCGAACTTTCTCGAGGGAATCGCACTCTGGGGAGTCAACCTCGTGATTCTTCTCTTCATCGGAGAAATCGCCGCGCGGGGCATCGGAGATTCGCCGCGCGAAGGACTCGTCGGCGCGCACATGATCGCCGTCCAATGGGAAGCGTTTTCATTCCTTCCTGGATTCGCGCTAGGCAGTGCCGCGGCCGCGCTCGCGGGGCAATACCTCGGTGCCGGCAACACTGTGCTCGCACGGCGCAGCATCATGCACTGCCTGTGGATTGCGATGATCTTGATGGGTGTCCTCGGAATTGTGTTTATCTTATTTGGACGGCAACTTACATCCGTGATCAGCGATGCGCCGGTGCACCTTCACGAGGCGCCACGATTGCTATTCGTGTGCGGATTCATCCAAGTTTTCTTCGCCATGGCCATGGTCATTCGCAATGGACTGCGCGGTGTCGGTGACACGATGTGGATGCTCGGCATCACCGCAGTGAGTTGCTACGCCATTCGACTTCCGCTCGCTTGGATCTTTGGATTGTGGATGGGACTCGGACTCACCGGCATTTGGATTGGGCTCTGCGTCGAACTCGTCCTCCGCGGACTCTTCTTCTTCGCACGGTTCAAATGGGGGGCGTGGGAGCGGATCAAGGTGTAGTCGCCAAAGATGCGCTGCAATCCACTATGAGGTTGCCCCGCCCACCGCCCCCCCGACGGACACGACCGCAAACGCCAACCCGAAAAAGACGAAGGCGAACACGAGTACAAAGGGAGCGATCATGGCGACAACCGCGCGTCGCACTGAGATACTGTGCGCCACCGAGAGGGCGATCGATGCGTTGACTGTGAACCAACCCCAGCCCAAAGGGACGGCACAACATCCCGTTGTCAACAGAGGAGAGGTTCCTACCAGAATCGGCGCACTGCTCCAGAGAATGGAACTCAATGTGTACGACAACGGTCGTGGTGCGGGGATTCCAAAACGAAGGATCAGGTGGGTGAGGCACGCACAGAATCCAATGGCGAGAACGATCACAAGCCAAGCCAAGCCGCCCGCGAAGACGATTGCTGTTGTTTTGAGCAACGCTGCGTTGAGCGCACCAGTCACCCCCGCAATGCCCAGAGAAATCAATGTCCAACAGAGGAGCGCGATCAACGATAGTCCCGCCGCGAACACGAGAGACGGCAAGAGTGAAGATCGCCCATGCAATGCCCTCGCCGTAATGGCGGGCTGGAAAGAAAGGCGATACATGGTTGTGAAGAAGGTGCTGATCCAACCTCGGTCACCTCGGTCGAGCCATGGATGATCATCGGTATAGCACTGCTGGGAGGTCACTCCTGGGGCAGGTCGCGCGGACATGAGTGCGACATCAACGCTCTCGTGGCAGCGTCCACATTCAAACTGCCGCGGCGCAGGCAGTCCGTCCTCGCCATTGCCGAGGTACTCCTGTTCACAGTGCGGGCAGAGGAAGTGCACCTTCGATGGAACGAGCGTGAACTCGGTCGTGGAAAACACCCTGCTGCATTCTGGACAGGGTCCAGGTTTCAGATTCCACAGTTCGTATCGACACGATGGGCATCGCATCTCATTGACCTCGACGATTCTTGGACACCGGTTGCACCTTCGGCGCGTGTCGGCGGCGAAGTCGTGATGACGGAATGCCAAGCGCCACTCGATACTTCACGACGGTGCGCCTTGCGAGGATGACTCCATTCGCAGCGAGTTCTTTCGTGATGCGTTCGTCACTCAGTGGATTGGCTGAGTCTTCGGCAGCGATGAGTTCCTGCACCATGCGCTTCACGGCATCCCACGCAAGAGGACGACCATCGGATCCAGTCGTTCCGCCGCTGAAAAAGAGGCGCAGTTCAATGACTCCTCGCGGAGTGGCAATCCACTTTCCTGCGACGGCGCGACTCACGGTACTGATCGCGAATCCAATTCGACCGGCGACCTGCGTCATCTGCATCGGATGCAAAAACCCAGGTCCCTTCTCAAGCCAGTCCCGCTGCAATTCGACCACCTGTTCGACCACCTTTTGGAGTGTCGTGGCGCGCTGATCAATCGCCTCGATAAACCACTTCGCTCTTTGCATCCCCGCCTGAAGCATTTTGCGCGCATCCGCCGGCGTTTCCTTGTCCTCCGCCATCTTTTCGTATTGAGGACTAATGCGAAGTGATGGTTGCGCACCACGCGAGAGTGCCACGACGAACTTGTCTGCGTTCGAGTCGAATGCCACGAATGCATCGGGACGCACACTCATGGCCGAGCGTGCCTCGAGTTGGTGAAGGGGAGAAGGATCGAGCGCGAGGATCAGGTCGCGCACTTGCTGAACTCGTTCCAACGAGAACTTCAATGCGCGTGCAAGTCTGGGAAGGCGATTGCGCTCGAGGTCATCGAGATGCGATGCAATGATCAACAATGCGTCGACTCGCAGCTCCTTGTCCGCGGCCATTTCAGGAAGTCGAGCGAGCTGCAAACGAAACGCATCGGCGCGGTCGCGCGCACCGACTCCCGCCGGCTCGAGATTCTCGACCATCAGTTCTCGCACCTCGGCAATGTCACTCACCGTGATCGAAGTCGAGAGCGCTCCTGCTGCGAGTTCGGCCAAGACTGCATCGGACTCTGTGAGAAAACCATTTCCATCCATTCGGGTCAAGAGAAAATCGCCGAGGAGAGAATTCGCCTGCGATGTTTCGACCGACCCCCACTGCATTTCGAGCAGCATCTGGGGAGACGCCGTTCGATCGGTGGCCTGCGACAACATCGCGTCGCGCGCCGCGCTCGCATCTTCCGAGAGTCGGTGAGGACTTCTCGAATCGTTCAATCCATCATGCTTGCTTTCGCGCACCACCTTGCGCTCGAGTGCCACATTCGTTTCGAGTTCTCGTCCGACACGCTCTTCGAGGTCATCCCCTGCCATCTCGAGGATTTCCATCGACTGAATCATCCGCGGAGAGAGCTTCTGCTGCTGTCCAAGGCGCATTCGTTGTTCAAGTCGTGGTTCGGACATGTCAATGCTCGGTCACGGATCGGCGTCCTGCAAAAGCATCGGCGAGTACCGCGCTATTGGCGAACTCGATTTGCGATCCTGTTGGAATCCCACGGGCAAGTCGCGTGACGCGCACGCCGCTTCCAGAGAGCGCTTGGGCGATCCACATCGCGGTGCTATCTCCTTCGAGATCGGGGTTCAGTCCAAGAATGACTTCTTGAACTTCCGTGCCGCGCGCATTGCGCGTTGGAGTCGTCACACGCGCGATGAGATCGTTGATCGTGAGACTCTCAGGACCCACTCCATCAAGCGGATCAAGTCGACCCATGAGCACATGAAACACGCCGCGAAACATCCCCGCTTGATCGAGCCTCACGAGGTCTCTTGGTTGCTCCACGACGAGAATCAGTGATCCATCTCGTGTGCTATCAGCGCAAATCGCGCATGGATCATGATCGGTGAGATTCCAACAGACCTTGCAGTGCCGCACCGACCGCTTGACCTCGGCGATCGCTTCGGACAGCGCGAGTGCCTCATCGGTCCGGGCCTTCAGAACCCAAAACGCAATGCGCTCGGCACTGCGACGACCAACACCTGGAAGAGATTGAAGTTTCTCGACCAATCGACTCACCGATTCTGGATAACTACCCGCACGGGACTGGCTCATTCGGATTCCTCTTGCGCGCGAGCGACCGAGACGCTGGCGGATGGCACGACACTCACGACGCTGGCATCAAAGACCTCAAGCAAATCGCGAATGAATGGCATCGACTCGACTGATTGCATCACGGGCTTTGTGACTGGAATAGCTGGAATGGATGGAATAGATGGAATAGCTGGACTCGTTGCGATGACGGCGGGCACTACACGAGGGGTCACGACTTCGCGAGGAGCAGTCGCGGGGAGTGCGCTAACGACTCTTTTTTTTTGAGTCGTATCGCTCGCGCCCGCTGTTGCGAATCGTTCGGCGAGTGCCAATCGAACCAAGATCGCATCCAGAATGGCGCGCGGAATCGAGCTTGTCCTCGCCGTGCGAGACGATGCATCGCAAAGGGCGACCGCGTGAACAAGGTCTTCAGTGGCCATGCCCAGCGATGCCGCGAACGCTGGTCGGCAGTGTTCGATCGAAAAATCTTCTGGAAGTGCTGTTTCGCCGCAGACCGACACCACCATTGCGATTCGGAATCGATCGGCGAGCAGTTCCAACAGATAATCGGCTGACACTCCCCTCTCGACCATCCGCGCGCCCGCTTGGAGAGCCGCTGATGGATTCGCCGAGGCGACGGATTGGATGATCTCATCGAGCAGAACTTCGTCAGGGACTCCGAGAATCTCGCGTGCCAACTCGGCGGTGATCTTTCCATTCGATGCAGCGACCAACCGCTCCAACACACTCAATCCATCGCGCATCGAACCGTTTGCAAGACGAGCGACTTGGGCGATCGCTTCTGAGTCCCATCCAATCGACTCGCTCTTCAGCACATGCTCAAGATGCGCGCTGATCTTCGCGGCCGAGATGGTTCGGAAATCGAATCGCTGACAACGACTTTGAATGGTCGCAGGCACTTTGTGCGGCTCAGTCGTGCACAGAATGAACTTCACATGCGCTGGAGGTTCCTCCATCGTCTTGAGGAGTGCATTGAAGGCAGGCTGCGTCAGCATGTGCACTTCGTCGATGATGTACACCTTGTACTGCGATCGTGTCGGAGAGATCCCAGCGTTGGCGATGAGATTGCGCGCATCATCGACTCCGCGATTACTCGCCCCGTCGATCTCGATGACATCCATGTCCTGACCCTTCAGGATGGCGTCGCCAATCGCATCGGTCTCGAGGATCGATCCTTCTGAATTGATTGCACGCGCGAAGATGCGCGCCATGCTGGTCTTGCCCACACCGCGCGTCCCGCAGAAGAGATAGGCGTGTGCCGTTCGTCCGAGGACGATTGCGTTCTGAAGGGTCTTGGCGATCGCGTCCTGACCGACGAGTTCGTCGAATGACCGCGACCGATAGCGTCGAGCGAGCACTTGGTAGGTGGGTGCATCGGCAGGAGTCGCGGCGGTGTTCTGTTCCTTCCGTTTCGCCATGCAGTTCTCAACGAGTATGCGAGGTGAGGAGGACGGCCAGGTGACCGAAAGCTCGGATCACGACGCTTATGGCTGCTGCCGTCAGGCCCTGACCAATTTCACGAGTCAACCGACCTTCGGGCCCGGCCGTCCTCTACACCACGCAAAGGGATCGTACACCAGTCGAGTCGATGGGTACAGTTCACTTGTGCCAGACCGAGACTCCCCCACACCGACGACGAGTCCCACTGCGACTCCATCCAAACAGAATCGCAAGGGCGCTCCCGACGAACGATCGTTTCTCCTTGTCGCGGTGAGACTTTTCTTCTTGGTGCTGCTCATCGTCGTGACGATGCTCATTGTGTCGAGCACGAAGACGGTCAATGAGTTTGGATTCTCAACCGTTCTGGGACTGATCGTCGCATCGGCCGCACTCGGACTCGCAGTCGTTGTCCTCGATGCGATGACTCCGAACAAGCGTCTCACCAGCGTCGTGGGCGTGTATCTCGGACTCTGCCTTGGACTCGTCGCTGCGATCGCCGTGGGAACACTCATCGACACGATCGCAGGTGCGTGGGAACTTCACGAGGGCGTGGGTGGACTCTATGTCGCGCTCACGAAAGTCATTCTTGGCATCGTGCTGTGCTACCTCTCGGTGAGCGCCGTTTTGACCACAAAGGATGATTTTCGCCTCGTGATTCCCTATGTTGAGTTCTCCAAACAAGTGCGTGGGGTCCGACCGCTCGTTCTGGATACATCGGTTCTCATCGATGGACGCATTGGTGGACTCGCCGAGATTCAGTTCCTCGATGCCCCTCTCGTTGTGCCTCAATTCGTGCTGAGTGAACTCCAAACGCTCGCCGATAGTGGTGATCGGATGAAGCGAGCAAAAGGGCGCCGAGGACTCGAAGTCGTCGAACAACTGCAGCGCGAAGCGATGGCGAATCTCACGATTGAGCCTGTCGCGAGCGATGGACGCGGCGTCGATCAACAATTGATGGACCTCGCACGCCAATCGGACTATCGCATCGTGACGCTGGACTCTGGACTCGCGAAGGTTGGATCGATTCAAGGGGTTCGCGTTCTCAATCTCCATACCTTGGCCAGCGTGCTTGGCACATCGACCACGATTGGCGACTCGCTGCGTGTCGAGATCACACGGCGCGGAGATCAACGGCAGCAAGGTGTTGGATACACCTCTGACGGCATGATGGTCGTCGTCGAAGAAGCCGCTGAGCGCGTCGGTGAAACGCTTGATGTCGATGTCGCAAACTTTGCACGAACGGCCGCAGGGACGATTTACTTCGGTCGCATTCGAGATCTCGAACCCGGTCTCGCGCGCGGTGTGTCGCACCAAGACACGGCATCCGACTCATCGCCACAACGAGACGGCGAGAGCGGTCCATCGCGAGCGAATCCGCGTCGCCATGTGTAATCGATCCGCGTGGGTCTGCGCTGCACTCACCACTCTCTTGGTCGCCGTCGCACACGGTGAGGAGATTCGACAATCCGCAACGCAAATCGTGATGGGGGTTGAGGCGAAGGTCACTGTGTACGCCGGCGATGAACACATGGCAACGCGCGCCATCGAGGCTGCCTTCAAAGAATTGGTTCTGTGTGATGAGTCGCTCTCGAATGTCCTCGAATGGAGCGAGGTTCGTCAAGTCACCCACAAATGGAGCGATTGGGTCGATCTCTCTGATCCTCTCTGGAGCGCACTCTTCGAGTCAGTGCGTGTTGCTCGCGCAACCGACGGCGCATTCGATCCGACGTGCGCTCCACTCAATGCGTTGTGGAAAGAAAGTCGCACATCTTGCGCACTTCCGCGCTCTGACTCGATGGCCTGCGCGCTCGAGAGCGTGGGATGGAATCGAATCGAACTCGACCCAGCGACTCGTCGGGTGCGATGCGTGGATCCTCGCGTCACGATCGAATTCGGTGCCATCGGCAAGGGACTCGCCGCGCATCGCGCTGCACTTCGCGCACACGAGGCTGGTGCCGTGGCATCGCTCGTCACCGTCGCTGGAGACATTCGCGCCCAGGGACATCCTCCCGCCGCGAATGGATGGCGAATTCAGATCGAAGATGGAATACCTGGTGATGATCCGACCATCGTGCTTTGCGATGCAAGTGTTTCCACGTCGGGAGATCTCGAGCAGTATTCGATGATCGATGGGATTCGATTCAGCCACATTCTTGACCCTCGAACTGGATTCGCACTTCGCCAACCCACCGCCGCGACGGTCGTCGGATCGAATGGCGCAGCAGTCGATGCACTCGCAACCGCGTTGTGTGTCATAGGCCCAATCTCAGCGGCCGCATCGCCCACGGCATTGAAAGGCTGCGCCTGCCGAGTCACGCGCATCGATGAAACAGGAGTTGTGCAGTGGACTTCGTCGAACTGGGCGTCTCTCACTGAGGCGCAGCGATAGGACGACCGGGAATTGCGACAGCGGGCATCGCGATCGAAACGAAGTCGAGCACCGCGGGCATGAGGTCGAGATTGCTCGACATTGCGTCATCCCATGTGATGGTCTTACCGGTGTACGCCGCCATCCGTCCCATGATGGCAGTCAGCGTGCTCTCGGCAACGCGCACACCCTCGTTGATCGGCGTGCCGCTGCGAATGGCGGTTTGCAAATCGATGTGCTCTTGCACATACGGATTGCGCTGCGGTCCCTTGAATTGCCACTCGTGAAGTCCGTCGATCTTGGCGACTCCAGTACTCAGTGTGGCACGGCCTTCGCTTCCGAGAATCTGTTCTTCGACCCGTCCATCCGTGCCATCTTGCTGTCGAACCATGCTCATCGCCACTCGGCCTTCTGGATACTCGTAGTCCACCGCGAAGTGGTCGAAGATGTGGCCGAACTTTGGATCGGTGCGCGCTTGTCGACCTCCCACTGCGATGCACGATTCTGGCACAGATTGGAATGCCCAGTTGATGACATCAAGATTGTGGACATGCTGCTCAACGATGTGGTCGCCCGAAAGCCATGTGTAGTAAAGCCAATTGCGAATCTGATTTTCCATGTCGGATCGCTCGGCAGTGGGCTCGATGACCCAGAGTCCGCCCATGTTCCAGTAAGCGCGCGCTGCAACGAGTTTTCCCAGTGCTCCCGTGTGAATGCGCTCCATCGCCTCGATGTAACACTGCTCATGTCGACGCTGCGTGCCTGCAACGACTGAGAGTTTTTTCTCGTCGGCCAATCGTGCTGCGGCAATGACCTTGCGGATTCCCACAGGATCGACCGCCACTGGTTTTTCCATGAAGACATGTTTTCCTGCGGCGACGGCGGCTTCAAAATGTCCCGGACGAAAACCTGGCGGCGTGGCGAGGATGACGATGTCGCAGTCGGTCGCGAGGACTCCCTTGTAACAATCGAATCCAACGAAGAGGCGATCGGCAGGGACATTGCCTCGTTGAAAATGTTTGGCGAGTCCATCCTGCGCACTCTTGACCTTGTCAGCGAAGAGGTCGCCGAGGGCGACGATCTGAACCTCTTCGCTCGCTTCGAGTGCATTGACGGCGGCGCCGGTGCCCCGACTCCCACACCCGATGACGCCTACCTTCAGAAGTGGCTGATCTTGATGTCCGTGCGAACGGCGAATAGTCGATGGAGCGACGGCGATCGCACCCGCCGCCGCAAGAAAGGTGCGGCGATTCCATTGATTCGAGATGGATGAATTGAAACGTGTCGGCATGGGAGTCACCCTTGCGTTCTTATGGCGCGTCTTCGATCACGATGCGAAATCCTGCGAACGGAGCATCGGTGAGCCACCAAACACTTTTTGGAAACTGCGGATCGCTCGCATTCCAATCGGCGGATGGCTTCCGAGCATCGGTGACTTCAAGATCACCGATGGGTTCTTCGAATGATCCGCCCATGAGGACTCCTGTGCCATCCGCTGCGACGGCCCACTCTCCAGCGTTACCGAAGAGATCATGAAGTCCAAGGGCATCGGCTTTCTTTGATCCAACTTTTTGCGTTGCCGCCTTGGCGTTGTCAGCGAAGACGGCGAATTCGGTCATGGTCGAAGGATCAACGGTTGCCTGACGCGCGATCGACTCGCGTTCGCTCTGCGATGGAAGTCTAACCGTGCGACCTGTCTTTGCCGAGAGCCACTCACAGTAGCTTTTCGCTCCTGAGAACGAGACGCTCACTGCTGGAAATCCATTGTGCCCAAATCCTCGGTCTGCAGCGACGTACGGCTTCGTCGGTCGAGTGACCGCATCGGCTTTCGACGAGTCACTCTTGCCATCCTTCTGGTCAAACTTAAAGATCAGCGTGTCATACAGTTCCCACGGCGTCTCGTGGACTGCGACCCAAAGGGGCGTTCCTTCGACGGTGACCTTCACGAGACGAATCGAGTGCAGCGTTCCTTCGACCTTGAGCGTCAGATCCGATTCTTCGCTCGAACAGAGTGGAAGACACGCAAGGCACAGAGCCGTGAAGGACCGAAACACCATGGGCGCACTATACGCAATGAACTACCGACAAGCACCAACGTGCGCGCACGGGGATTATCCCCAGTTCGCGACGAGGATCGCGAGGTCTTGTCCGTCAACGAGTCCGTCGCCGCTGATGTCCGCTGCAGCATTCGCTGTACCCCACGCGCCGAGCATCAGTGCGAGATCTTGTCCGTCGACGAGTCCGTCTGCGTTCACATCGCCTGGGTTCGTCGGCGCATCGCAGTCGTAACCGAAGACTGAGATGTCGTCGATCGCGGCCTCAACGATGGATCCACCGGCGCCCGCGTCTGTGGCTCGGAATCGCAACTTCATTGTTGCCGTTGGAGGCAAGTAATTTTCCACTTGGATGCGATGTTCCGTCCATGCGCCAGTCGAGACCAAGGTGGTGAGGACATTCGTCCACGTTGTTCCGCCATTGTTCGACATGTCGACGACGAACGGATCTTCGTTCGGATTCGATCCGCCGTTGTTGCTGTACCAGTACCAGAACGAAATGACTGGAGATCCAGCCACGGTCGCGTTCATCGTGGGTGATGTCAGCGTTGTTTGGATTCCATCCACATCCGCCTCTCCAATCGCTCCGCCAACGGTGCCCTGCCCTGTGACGAAGCAGTTCGTTCCGATCGGAGTGTGATCATCTTCTGGCTGAGCGGCGGTGCCGTTGGGATCCACTCGCGTCCAGATTCCAGTGGTCGCTGCATCGCCTGTGCCACCGATGACCCATGCTGTTGGCGTTTCAAGATTGTCGATCGCCCCCGTCGTGGTGCCGTACGCCCAGATCAGCGGCGTGAATCCAGACACGGGCGAGCGGAAGACTTCGCCTCCACCTTCTTGCGCACGGAATGCGATGCCACCGGTGGTGCCACACGCCTTCGCGGGAATCGTGACTCGGTACGAGGTTGTTCCCAACTGCATCATCGGAATGGATGTCTCCACACCGCCCACGCTGACGAGCAATCGCTCGGATCCTGGGACGACGATCACACCCGGTTGAAGGATGAGATTGACATCCACCATGAGTCCAACGGGATCAATCATCGCTGGGACTGGTGTTGGGAATTGGAATTGAATTGGATTGGGTCCGACGCGCCATACAAAGAGGCCGCTCTCGAGATCGCTTCCGATGACGACTCCGCTTGGAAAGAATGGGTAGTTTCCCCAGAGTCCATTGAAGTTCGGAGAATCGGAACCCGCATAGGTATCGAAGTACGACGTTTCAGTGAGGGTGAGTCCGTTGCCCGTGATATCGAAGACGCGAAGGCCAGATCGATAGTTCGCGGCATAGATCTTGTTGTTCTTCACATACAGGTTGTGACCGATCGCCGGGTTGCCATTGTTCGGAGCCGAAACAAAGGTCGGCGCAGAGAGGTTGGACACATCCAGGATGATGATCGTGGTCGTGGACACCGACGCACCCTCATCGAGTTCATCATCCACATAGTAATACTGGCGGTCAGCGGACAACCAACCTTGGTGGCAGTACGCAGCGTTGGGATACTGGAGCGAACCCATCAACACCGGCGCCGCTTTGTTCGTGACATCGACGATGAACAATCCAGTCGATCCGCTTCCATTATTGAAGCCGCCGCAGCAGAAGGCGATTTCTTTACCAGCGTAGGGACCGGTGGTGTACGAGACGATTTGCGCTTCATGCACATATCGATCGAGCCACTGTCCAACGAATGGAGGGTTGGTCTTGCTCTGATTCAAGTCGTAGATTCGAAGACCGATGTTGCTTCCGCCGCCGCATCGGTAGAGGAATCCGCTCTGCTCGTTGATGATGACGGTGTGCGTCGAAGCAACGCCGCCCGTGGTGACGGTGTTGGTCAATCCCACTTGGCCCGAGTCAGCACTCACCATTGAAATGACTTGGATTCCGCCGCCTCCTTCGCTCACCGAATACGCATACTTGTCGAACACCTGCACATCGCGCCAGAGGCTCGTTGGACCCGTCACGAATCCGATCTGCGTCGGCGAAGTTGGATTGGTGATGTCGACGAACGCGGTGCCCGTGGACACTCCGATGATCGCGATCTCGCGTCCGGTCGGAGTGACGTATCCCCAACAATCGGCGGCGGATGTGGCACCAGGGCTGAGGGTGTTGAGTGGGAACCAACTCAGCAGAGAAACGCCCACGGCATCAAAGGCGACATCGGCAACGCCTCCATCGGCGGCGCGGTAGATCGACCCCTGATAAGGACCTTGACGGTCTCGCCATTTCTCGTCGCCTTCGTGGGCGATAACGGTAGCGCAGACCAATCCAAGCGAAAGCAGACCGAGAGCGGTTTTCATTCCGTGGGGCATAGGCCAAGTGTACCCCATCGGGTTTCGTTGCCAAATCGAGTTCCCCCGTTTACGGTGCGATTGTGCCCTCAATAAGAGCACTTTTTACCGCGAAGTGTCATTTGCTAGGCGCGAGCGATTCGAGGAAGGCGACGAGGTCGGTTTCTTCTTGCGAAGTCAATCGCAGCGGCGCGAGCATTCGCTCGGCATGATGGTCGAGCGCGGCGGCGCCCTCGAGTGTGTTGTAAAAATGAACGACTTCGAGCAGTGTGGCGAATTGCCCAGCGTGCATGTACGGGGCGGTCTTCGCAGCTTGTCTGAGTGATGGCGTTCGAACGGCGCCCCACATTTCTGGTTGGCGAATGAGCGAACGGGTGATGCGCGCTTGTTCACCTTGGGGGTCATCACTGTGAATGCCCGAGGTATTGAAAGGATCCGCGAGGAGGACGTCGATACCTTGCAGTCGTCCTACATCTCTTGGAAGCTGACCCTTCGCGTCGGGAACTCCGACGAGATGGAATTCGCCGTCCGTCAAGAAGGGACCGTGATGACAACGAACGCAGCCGGCTCGACCGACGAAGAGGACGAGTCCGCGACGAGCCGATTCGGGATACTGTTCAACGGCTCGCGCATCGCCTCGCCGAAGCGCGTCGACATAGTCGTCGAACATTCCAGGAGACGAGACAATCGTTCGTTCGTACGCCGCAATCGCTTTGCCAATGTTGGCGAATGCGTGATCGATCGGCTCGTCTTGAATGGAACGGCCAAAGACCTCGCGGTATCCGCGAGACAACGGGTCGCTCTTTCCAACGAGCGTGATCACTTCTGATCGTGTCAATCCCATCTCCACGGGCGAGATGAATGGATGGAGTGCTTGTCCCCACAAACTATCCGCGCGACCGTCCCATGTGAGCCATCGTTGGTGCGCGGAATCGATGATCGTGGGCGCGTTGCGTGATCCAGTGCCCAGCGCGACCGAGACGCGCTGACCATCGGTGAATGATCGCTTCGAGTCGTGACAGGTGGCGCATGCCACTTGTCCATTCGCAGAGAGAGAGGTGTCGAAGAAGAGTAATTCTCCAAGCGCGGCGGCTTGGGTGCTGCCACTCACTCGGTTTGTCGAGTCGACCGGAGCGCTTGGCATCGGACTCATCTTAAGGATGGACTTGTAGGCGCGGTGAGTCCAACCAAACGCAAATGAAGAAGCATCGTGGACTCGTCTCTTTGAACGATCTTCACCAACGAGAAGGAGTACCACCACGCACAAAGCGAAGACCGCGCGTCGACGCCCAGGTCTCGCGGTCCTCACCTTGAAACCTCTTGAGTGGACTCGGATCGATCGATGAATCCATTCTTGGAATCGAGGTCGAAGGTGACTTGCCAACGACCCGGCATGTGAAAGAGCAAGTCGCGGACGATCGCCCCCTGCACAGTGCCGCTTCGAGGCTCGAGCGCGGCGCACGGAGAAGAGACATTCATGCCGTGGCCGTGGTGCGGCATGCTCGCGTCAACGAGAACAGTGGCGTGGGTGAGCGTGTGCGTGATTTCAACATCGATCGCGACCGACCGTCCCACAGGAATCGGCCATGGAGTGCATCGATACCGAACCGTCGCGCCGTCGAGCGTCGAGGATGATTCCTGCCAGGGTCCCCATGCGGTGGTCGATGGCTCGTGGGCACGATCGCATCCATGCGCGAGGAGCATGAAGAAAAAAGCGAAAGTCAACACGCGCGTCATTCGAAGATGTCTCCGGAATCAAGATTGCGTGGGCGTGTGAAGGTGCGTCCGAGGCTATAGGTTGTTGACCATGCTCCGTCGGAAAGAAAGCGCTGAAGACGATGGTTGCCGCCGTCGACGACGGTGATGCGTCCTGCCGAGTCAACAACCAACGCTTCTGGACTCCAGAACCGTCCGTCACTCATTCCCGTTTGGCCGATGACAGCGACTTCGGTCCCGCGTTCGTCGATGATTGCGATGACATCGCGTGCACCATCCGCGATACACCAACCTCGCTCGCTGTGCTGCACATCCACTGGTTGTTGAAGCGATGGAAGATGAATCGCACTCCACTTCTCTTGCGCATCAAGAACCCACAGGCTTTTGGATTGCGGTTCAAGGAGTCCCACGCGACCATCAGACGCTCGCGCGAGGCGCGTGGCACGCGATTGCAATCCAACGGGACCAGCCACGATGCGATCCAGAGTGAGATCATCGTGGAGGAATGCGATGTTTTTTCCTTTATCGAGATTCACAATCCAACCGTTCGGCGCGGCGCACACATCGTCAGGATGAGGGACATGTGTCGAGTCGATCGAGAGCGTCGACGGCATCGCGATGCGAATCAGTTTCGACATGAATGGATCAAAGACGAGCGGATCGGGGGTTGAGCCGATGAGCCAGAGTTGCATCGTGTTCGCTGCGCCGTCGAGGATCAAAAGCCTCTGTCCATCAGCACGAAGGGCGAGACCGCCGACACGCCCGATGCGCCCTGGTCCCTCGATCAACATGTTGGCGTTGCAATCACTGCGAGACTCTCCCCCTTTTCGCGTTCCTGGAGTTCCAATCGTGGTGACATGAACAGGTTCGGGAAGGTCATGCAGGAAGACAATGACGGATCCTCCCTCGGGGTCGAAGACGACGAGTCGTGATCCTGCTGCATCGATCGATGGACCAAAGTGACTTTGTACTCCTTCGGTGGATGGCAATGTGAGACCAGCCAATCGCGTGCGTTCTTCGTCGGTCACTGGACCAAAGAGTTGGACGCGCCGCTCGAAGGGTTCCGCCACAATCGCACGGAGTCGATCATTCGACACCGCTGCAGCAACGGGATAATGCGTCGCGCCTCGTGCTTCGCGCGGCCACACCGAGTGCATGCCCCATTGGTCCAGAAAATTCAACCGTCCATCGAGTCGAACCACTCTGTGATTCAATCGGTCGGCGACATAGAAAAGATCATCCACTGCGACAATCGAGCAAGGCTCCTTGAATTGCCCGGGGAAGGACCCCCTCGAACCGACCTCGCGAGTCACTTCGCCCTTCCCGTTCAATTGGACAAGGTGGTGTCGGTCTGCATCGGCGACGACGACGGATCCATCTTTCATAAACGCGATACCCGTTGGACGAGACACTTCCACATCAGGAGTCGTTGCAAATTGAAGAACGCCTGCGGGATTGAGGAGCACAACACGCTGCAATCCACACTCCGCAACGGCGATGAATCCATCGTGATACGCAATGGCTCCTGGTTCATGGAAGGTGTAGTCAATCCCGGCATCGCGCAGTTGCGGTTCCGTGGACGGCGAACAATCGAGTTGCCAGATTCGACCACCGATGAGATCCGTCACGAGGAATGTGCCCTCACTCGCAGCGCAGATTCCCACTGGACGAAACGGGGTCCCTGTTGGATTCTCGATCAGCGTGCGCTGACCATTTTCAGCCAGCAGAACAACCCCCTTCTCTGTCGCAAGCAGCCAACGCGCCGCATCCCATGGGGCAATCGCCGTGACTCCACGAAGATCATCGACCACGCCCAGTGGCACCGCGTAGAGGGTTGCATCTTGTGGTGCAGCATCGACGGGCTCGATCGCCACCATCGCCGCGAGACACACGAAGAGGAATGCAAGAGGTCGTGACACGCTTGAAGTGTAGTGCGCTACATTGGTGCCACATGATCGACAAGGCACTTCCTGCATCGTGGCCCATCGGCACGATTCCATTCATACTCCTTCTCGGGGCGATTGCAGTATTGCCACTGACTGGGCGCGCTTCACTTTGGTGGGAGCACAATCGATCCAAGTTCATCGTGTCATTGGGATGCTCGTTCGCCGCGCTCGTGTTTCTCTTTGCCACCGCTCCGTCATCGCCCTGGGACGCCGTCGGATCAGCACTCCACCACTCGATGATCGGTGAGTTCTTCCCCTTCATGGTCTTGCTGACCTCGCTCTTCGTCGTTTCGGGAGGGATCGTGATACGCGGCGATCTTCCCGCGCATCCATCCACCAATGTTGCCATCTTGGCCATCGGCGCGTTGCTCGCGAGTTTCATCGGCACGACGGGTGCGAGCATGCTCCTCATTCGATTCTTGCTCAAGGTCAATAGCGAAAGAAGGCGACAGGCGCACACCATCGTCTTCTTCATTTTCCTCGTGAGCAACATCGGTGGATCACTCCTTCCGATGGGCGACCCTCCTTTGTATCTCGGCTATTTGAAGGGCGTTCCGTTCTGGTGGACACTCTCTCTCTGGAAGGGATGGCTTCTCTTGTGCGGCGCGCTCCTTGCGATCTACTGGGTCTGGGACACGATCGAGTATCGACGCGAGGGCGTGATAGATCTCGTGCGCGATGAACGCACCATCGAACCGGTTGGGATCAGCGGGCTCCGCAATCTTCCGCTGCTGCTGATGCTTATTGCCTCGATCGCACTGCTCGATCCAACCCGCGCGGTGGTTGGGACAGAGTGGCATCCACCGATCTTCTTTCGCGAGGGAATGCTCATCGGCATTTCGATCTTGTCTTTGTTGGTGACTCCACGCACGCTGCGCGAAGAGAACGAATTCCACTGGTCGCCGATCGTCGAAGTCGCCGCACTCTTCTTCGGCATCTTCATCGCGATGCAAGTTCCACTCGCTGTTCTTCACGCTAAGGGACCATCACTCGGACTGGATTCACCCGTTCAGTTTTTCTGGGCGACGGGGATCCTTAGCGGCGTGCTCGACAACGCTCCGACCTACCTCGCCTTCCTCGCGACCGCTCAGGCACAGGGGTCGGATGGCTCCACGATGATTCCGCTCCACAATGGATCGGTGCGCGAAGATTTTCTTCGAGCCATTTCACTCGGCGCCGTCTTCATGGGAGCCAACACCTACATCGGCAATGGCCCAAACTTCATGGTGAAAGCGATCGCCGAGCGGAGTGGAGTGCGAATGCCAAGTTTCTTCGGATACATGGCGCTCAGCGGCGCGGTGCTCATCCCACTCTTGGTGATCGTGAGTTACTTCGTCGTCTGACGATCACGATCCATCATGGCGTAGATGACGCCTTGCACGACGAGACTTTCACCGAGCAGCATTCCAGCTCGCTCGCTTGCTGCACGCATCGACTTGAAATGTCCGTCGTCGATTTCATCCTCGAAATCTTTCAAAGAGTTCTCAATGCCGAGCAACAAACTCGCAAGGATCGCCCACTCTTCCCTCGTGTCGGGGAAGTACTCGCTCGATCTCAGCGTGTCGACGGGAACAAGGAACATCCAACCTGCATCGGTTTCGATCATCGAGACTGCTCCCTCCATGATGGGCTCGTCGTCGTAGAGCACCGCGGCGGTTCCATCTCCCATGTCTTCCACGGTCAAATGTTCGCGCTGATCGCGAATGAATTGAAATGGGTCGGAGAGAATTTTCGCCGTGGCGACTCCGACCATTTGAAGGGGCAGAAACTCGCGAAGCGCTCCACTTGCATTCGCCGTTTCCGTCCCGAATTCGGCGGGATACCGCTCCTTGAGTTTGAGCGTGATGCGCCAGAGCTGCGCGAGCATGTCATGCAGCTTGGTTTTGACATCCCCAATCGCACTCGCTTCGGTGACACCATCCGCAAAGGTGACATCACGCGCGGGAATCTCGATGAGGCGAGGAAGTTCTTCGGGATGGCCATCCTCGATCATCTTCTGCAGCGAGTCGAGGGTCGCTTGCGGAGTCGACGTGTCGTATTCAGCAGACTTCCCGCATCCGCCCATCAGCGCTGCGACGACCAATCCAACCACTGCCTTTGATCTCAACATCCCATTAGGATAGACACCGTGATCGTTCATGTGAATGGAGAATCGCTTGAGATTCCGCCGAAGATGTCGCTGCGGGAGTTAATCGTCCACCTCGGCATGGGCGATCGACCGTGCGCCGTTGAGATCAACAAGAAACTCGTCCCACGGCGCGAGCACGAAACGAGGATTCTTGCAGCGGGCGAGGCGATTGAGGTCGTGACTCTTGTTGGCGGAGGGTGAATGGATACGATGGAGCGATGCCATCGTCGCCGACTTTGTTGATGACCGAACCAGCCGTTCCGCCACTTGTTGTTGGACCGATGACGCTTCGAAGTCGATTGGTCGTGGGCACAGGCAAGTACATCGATGGGACCACGATGCGCGCTGCGATCGCCGCATCTGGTGCCGACTGCGTCACCGTCGCCGTGCGACGCGAGCGACTCTTCAATGCGGAAGGACGATCACTCCTCGACGAGTTACCGCTCGACCAGTTGACCATTCTTCCCAACACCGCAGGATGCTTCAATGCCGATGATGCGGTGCGAATCGCTCGGCTCGGTCGCGATCTCCTCGAGCAACTTGGCAACGCGGGTTCGTCGTGGGTCAAACTCGAAGTGCTTGGAGACCGCGCCACACTCCTTCCCGATCCGATTGGAACGCTTGAGGCGTGCAGAGAACTAGTGAACGATGGATTCGCTGTCCTGTGCTATTCGAGCGACGATCCAATCATGGCGTGTCGACTTCGCGATGCAGGAGCCACCAGCGTGATGCCCGCAGGAAGTCCCATCGGAACAGGTCGCGGCATTGCCAATCCAGCAGCAATTCGCATCATTCTTGAATTGCTGAAATCACCTGCGCATGGTGGATCTCCTGACTATCCAGTCATTGTCGATGCAGGAGTCGGCACGCCAAGCGATGTCACGCTCGCGATGGAACTCGGCGCGGATGGAGTCCTCTTGAATACAGGGATCGCGCACGCGTCCGACCCCGTGCGAATGGCTGCGGCGATGCGCCTTGGATGTGATGCAGGATGGCTCGGCGCGCGCGCTGGTCGCATTGCCAAAAAACTCTACGCCACCGCGAGTAGTCCTTGGGAAGGGACGATTACTTCGATCCCTGGAGAGTGAATCCGCGCGCCATGCCGAGGCCGAGTTCCCACCGCCTCCACACCGAATCAAGCGTTGCCGCTGAAATCTGATGCTGCGGAGTCAGCGATGCCTGCGCTGACGCATGCTCAAGCAATACCTCGTGCAAGAATCGGCACGCGCCGCGTGGGGCGCGAATGCGTCCAAGCAAATCGGCGATGCGCTGCGGTGTCACCGAGTCATCGAACAATTCATGCAAGAATGGAGGACTCGTCCCCGGTGCAGCGCATGCTCGCATCCTCGCCATGACGAGGTCGTACAACGCTGGACCGCTCCATTCCAATCGCTCGACCACTGATTGTTTGTCGAGTCGCGCACGGCGATGGAATGCATCTCCCTCTTCTTCGGCAAGGCGACGCACATCGAGGGGAAGAAAGACTTTGAATGCCAATCCTGGAAACTGCAAAACAGCGTGATCCATGATTGGCCACACGAGTGCTTTCATCGCGCTCGGTTCACCGGCGACGGATTGTGGTTCGTCCACGCGATCGACAAAGACCGCGACGCTGCGCCAACCTCCGACGCGCACGACACGCAGTAATCGCTCGATCATTTCATATCGCTCGTCGAGTGCTGTGCCTCGCGGAAGTCGGGCAAGATCTGTCTCGCGGAGTTGACCAAACGAGCTTCGAAAATCGCTCGCTCTTCGCCCTGTCGCCCTGCAAGATAAGGCGACGCGGCGGGCAGAAGTCCACAAGAGCCACTCACGCCGAACCCAGCGGAAAAGAAGGATGGAACCAGCGAGTGCAACGGCAACGCCGATCCCTTGGAGTGCCAGTGTTTGCCACGCCTCGTTTTCTTTGAAAAGATCTCGATCCACGAGCATGCTCCAGAGCAGCGCGAGGATGAGAAGCCCGATGCCCATCCAAAGATAGAGACCCGTGCGGAGTCGTCCTCGAAAGCGAAGCACACGGCGCAGCGCAGCCGATCTCGCGCTCGCCTCGCCCTGCCTGTCATAACACGCTTGCAGAACCAAGAGATCGCGAAGTGGTCGTCCGCCCTCTTCACGAAGGGCTTTGCGAAGATCTTTGACAGGGACACGCGCCGCTCCCTGAAGAGGCTCTTCCATCACCGCATCCACGAGAGGAGGAACCGATTCCATCAGAATCAAGTCAAGCCAATCGGCGGCGGAGGGATGTCCATTCGTGCGATCGAGAAGTCCATCGAAGGCACCAAGCACCACGGGGAGCGGACCTCGACTGTGCGCCTCGGCGGCGGCAGCCTCGTACTCGGCAGCGATCTGCATGCGAAGCGCGGTCTTGCCAGCCCCCTGCTCACCGAAGACAAGACTTGTCGAGGGAATCGCGACATCTCCGCGAATACGACTGAACTCAGGATGCCGATACGCGAGGCCCGACCGCGCAAAAACACCGTCCTGCGCCGCTTCTTCTCCTGCAAAAGGATTCGAAGAGAGGTGGTGATGGCGAAGGAAGTCTTCGAGGTCCATGGTCTAGTGTTCGACGCGCGTGCCGAGCATCGCGCCGATCGATGCAACTTTCGATGCGGTGAGTTCGACCGATGCCGACTCGAGATTGAGGCGCAGCAGTGGTTCAGTATTGCTCGCACGCACATTGCACCACCAATCACCCGCGTCGATGCTCACTCCATCGAGACGAGTGATCGTCGCATTGGGATGTGCCTGCACGAGCGCGTCGATCGTCTTCGCGGTGTCTTCAGTCTTGAAATTGATTTCACCGCTTTGTGCGAACTGACGAAACGGCGCAATGATGGTGGAGAGTGGCACACGGCGACGCGCCAACATCGAAGCCACCGCGATGAATGCACGCATGCCGCTATCAGTGTTCCACATGTCTGCGAAGTAAAAGTGTCCAGAAAGTTCTCCGCCAATGGGAGCAGCGGTCTCCGCCATGCGCGCCTTCATGAACACATGACCGACACGCGACTCAACGGGAATACCACCCGCCGATTCGATGGCGACGCGCACCGCACGGCTCGATCGCAAGTCGTACACGATGGCTGCGCCAGGATTCTGGGCGAGCGCATCCGCAACGAGTGCTGCTAGGAGCAAGTCGCACCCCACCACCGCCGCGTTTTCATCCACCACCATGCAGCGATCTGCGTCTCCGTCGAAGCAGACTCCAAAGTGCGCTTTTTCTCGAACCACTGCCGCGCGAACCTCTGCAAGATTCGCCTCGACGAGCGGATTGGGATCGTGCACGAAGACCCCGGTTGAATTGTCAAAGTGAATGGGCAAGAGATTGAGTCCGGCAACACCAGCGAATACTTTGGGAACGGCCGTTCCAGCCATGCCGTTACTGGCATCAATCGCGACGCGCAGTGTGGTCGTGCCATCGAGGATGGTCGGATCCAGTCGACGCAGAAGATGATCTCGGTACGCCGCCCACAAATCACGCGATGATTCCATTCCCTTCGGATCATGGTCCGTTGGATTCACTTGCTCTGCGAATGCTTTCACTCGCTCGAGTCCGATTCCACTTCCAACTGGCTTGGCGTACGCCTGCGATACCTTGAATCCGTTGTACTGCGCTGGATTGTGACTCGCGGTCACCTGCACTCCTCCACACGCGCCAAGATGATTGATTGCGAAATACACGAACGGAGTGTCGACCAGTCCGACATCGATCACGCTCAATCCAAAGGCACGAATGCCTTCCTTGAGTGCCGCAACGAGTGAAGGCGAACTCAGTCGCATGTCCCGTCCCACCACGACATGTCGCGCCATCGGACCATCGAATCCAGTCTCACGAACGCGCTGGGAGAGGAATGCCGCGGTTCCCCAACCAGTCCTCCACGCGACATCTTCGCTCAGCGGCTGCGGATATACGGCGCGAACGTCATATGCTTTGTAGCAGGAGGAAAGCATGGGCGGTGCCATGGTACGAATCCCTTCTCAGGCAGGTCGACGGGGGTTGATCCCCTGCGCCAATTCAGGTATCTTTCCGTTTCGCTTTTCGAGGACTCCGCCCCCGTTTGGGATCGGTGCTTGGAAGGCACGGCGCGGCCGAGATGGACCGTGTCCGAAACGTTTTTTGTCTTGCGCTGCATTCCGCAGTGCCACGACAAGCGCCCTCAGACGAAAAGGCGCCCTCGCGGGTCCATCTCGCCTCTTCGTCGGTGTCGCTGCATTTGGAGAATCTCTCATGTCGCTCGTGAATGAACTCGTTGAAGCCGGTATCCACTTTGGTCAACGTCGGTCAAATTGGAATCCCAAAATGGGACCGTATATCCATGGAGTCAAGAACCAGATCCATGTGATTGACATTAAGGAAACGATCAAGGGAATCCTTCTTGCGAAGAAGTTCCTCGCTCAGGTCGTCACCAAGAATCAAGATGTGCTCTTTGTCGGCACCAAGCGCCAAGCGCGCGCGTCGATTGAGCAGCACTGCAAAGAAGTGAACATGCCCTACGTCACTGAGCGTTGGCTCGGTGGCATCCTCACGAACTTCCGAACGATTCGTGAACGACTTCGACGACTCGAAGAACTCGACGCGCTCATTCAATCGGGCGAGATCAAGACGAAGTACTCGAAGAAGATGGAAGCGCAGCTCACTCGCGAACACGCGAAGATCAATCGAAACCTCAGCGGCATTCGTTCGATGGGTCGACTCCCAGCGGCGATCGTCGTGATCGATGTGAATCGTGAAATGAATGCGCTGCGCGAAGCGAAGAATCTCGGCATCCCAACGGTGTGCTTGATCGACACCGATGGCAATCCTGATTTCGCTGATATTCCGATCCCAGGAAACGATGATTCGATGCGCTCGATCGACATCGTGGTGCGCGAATTGTGCGCGGCGATTGCAGAAGGCAAGCAGTCACGACCTGAGCCAGGTGATCAATCGTCAGAGGGTGAAACGCAGATTCGTGGAGACTCGCAACAGGCTCCTCGTCGCCGCTCGACCCGCAGCCGTTTCCGCATGGATGATGGATCAGCACCTGCTCCATCCGCACCAGCACAAGACGAATCTGCTCCAGCGGCCACGACTGCTGAAGCCTAATCCTGCCCGACTTTCATTGATTGGAGAAACACCATGAGCGATGTCACTGTGAAAATCGATCCCAAGGCTGTCATGTCCCTTCGTCAGAAGACAGGTCTGGGAATGGGTGCATGCAAAGACGCATTGGTCGCAGCAAATGGCGATGCCGTTGCTGCTGAAAAAGTTCTTCGCGCGCAAATGAAGGACAAGATGGACTCTCGCACCGAGCGTGCCGCTGGAGAGGGTTGCGTTGCCATTCTGATCGACGGTAACAAGGCCGTCATCATGGATGTTCGCAGCGAGACCGATTTCACTGCGCGCAATGATGAGTTCCGAGCGATGGCGCAAGACCTCGCCAAGATGGCCCTCGCACTTCCTGCGGGAGCCGTCACGATGACTCCTGCCATGACCGCGCGACTCGATGAAGTCCGACTCAAGACGGGCGAGAATGTTCAATTCGGTAAGGGTGTGCGCATCGATGCGACTTCCTTTGCCAAGTACCTCCACCACGACCATCGACTCGGCGTGATCCTCAGTTATGAGGGAACGCTTCCCGATGATGTGGGTGTCGGTATTTGCCAGCATGTTGCCGCTGCAGTGCCGACTCCTGCCGCCATCGACGAGTCAGGCATCTGCCCCGACGAGGTTGCCAAGGTGCGTGCTACTGCCCAAGCAGAGGCCGAAGCGACTGGAAAACCTGCGCAGATTGCCTCCAAGATTGCTGAAGGCAAGATCCGCAAGTACTTCGAGGAAGTGACCCTTCTCGGACAGCCGTACGTCCGCGACGACAAGGTGCAAGTCAAGTCAGTCGTTCCCGCTGGAACGAAGTTGACTGGATTCTGGCGCGCTGTGGTCGGAGGCTAAATCATCGCTGAAGGCGGCGAGGTGTTCCGTCCGATAGTGTTGTGGCATGCGCACTGGCTCCGCCACACTTCGACTTCTCTTTTCTGTCGCACTTTTGGCTCTGAGCGCGACCGCCATCGCGGCGGCAGACATCGGCTCAGATGTTCGCGCCGCGCTGCGAGCCACCGGACTCAAGAAAGCAGATTTCGCCGTTTCTATTCGAGATCTGAGAACGGGGAAGTTGGTTGCATCGATCGATGGGACCACGCCGATGGCTCCCGCGAGCAATCAGAAAATCGTGACCACAGGCGCAGCGCTCCTCGCACTCGGCGCCGACTTTCGATTCGAAACCAAATTACTGCGCGACGGCAATCGATTGACCGTGGTCGGTTCGGGAGACCCCTGCTTCGGTGACGATTCAATCCTCTCGCGCGTGATGGTCACCCATCCCGATGGAACCCGATCGAAGGGACTGACCCATGAGGCTCTTGTCGATTTTTGGGTGACGGCTGTCACCAAGTCGGCCATGACTGCGGTCGATGAACTGGTCGTCGATGACCGCATTCTCTCGCGCGAAGGAGCGCATCCAGGATGGCCCGCCGATCAACTTACCGCGGAGTATTGCGCGTTTCCATGTGGAGTGAACTTCAACAACAATGTCCTCCAAGTCATTCCTCAGGTGAATGGCGGAAGTGTTTCTGTACGGACAATTCCAAGTAGTCCTTGGATGGATATCCAAATCAAGGCAACGCACAAGCGAGGCAAATCGGACAAGAACTCGGCGTGGGTGCGACGCGCGAATGACGGAGACACCTTCACACTCATGGGGAATGCGAGAGAGAGTTACACCGCTCCCATTCCTGCTTGCTTGCATGACCCAGCGCTGTACTTCGGCGAATATCTCGCGAGTCGTCTTCGCGCCAAGGGGATCACGGTGGCGCGAGTGCGAACGGCGACCGCGGCGGATGGAACTCCTCGCGGAACATCGATTGCTCCGATCCTTCGGTCACCCATCGAAGATGCTGTGACGCGCGCCAACACCGATAGTTCCAACCTTCACGCTGAATCACTTCTCAAGCAAGTCGGAGTGCGATCGCACGGCGCTCCCGGCAATTGGAGCAAGGGATGTGATGCGGTCGCCGAAATGCTTGCCAAGGAGATGGGAAGCGACGCTTCAGGATTCCTCATCGTGGATGGATCAGGACTCGCTCGAACGAACCGAGTCACCGCCGATGGAATGACAATGTGGATCACACGGCTCGCGAACGACCCTGCCGTCGGCGCGATCTTTCGCCGAAGTCTCGCCGTCGCTGGTACATCTGGAACGGTCAAGAGTCGCATGCGCAACATCGACCGCGCCGATGCGGTGGTCCTCTGCAAGACGGGATACATCCACGGTGTGAGTTGTCTCTCTGGTCTCGTTGAATCACCCGATGGTCGCGCCTATGCCTTTAGCGTGCTTGGCAATGACCTGACCGAGACCGGTGCCGTTGGGAAAGCCAAGGCACTTCAAGATGCTGTCGCCACATTGCTCGCCAAATCGCTCGAGTCATCCAAGGCGCGGCTCGGCGGCTAAGCGGCCGCCGGTTCGGCAAGTTCAATCTCAATCTCAGCATCATTCCTCTCTTGCGCGATCTTGATCGTCTGTTGACGTGCAAGTTCAAGGAGTGCGAGGAAGAGCCCAAGCATTTCGCCGCGGGTTCGTCCCTCAAAAATGCGCTGAAGCGTCATCCGCCTCGAGGGTTCGCGCCGCATCTGGTCGACGAGATCTTCTTGGAAAAGTGCAATCGGCGTGTCGTCATATTCCACTCGGTGGTCGCCCATGCGATTGAAATCGATTGTGGAGACAATCCTTTCGTACGCCTCGAGCAGATCGAGGATGTGGAGATCCTCAAGGTCTGTCTCTGGGAATGTCTCGTCGTCTCCTGCGCTTGCCTCGTCCCCTGACCGCCGTCCACCGATGGGATACCGAAGCGAATACTCGTGACGAATCTGTGAAAGGAGATCACTCGCTGAACGGAATCGCTGATAGGCCACGAGTTGCCGCACTAGTTCGTGACGAGGATCGAGCAAGTCCTCTGCCGCGGGAACTCCAGCTTCTGAAACGGGGTTCGGAGCGAGCGTGCGGCTCTTGATTTCCACGAGCGTCGCCGCCATCACGAGAAACTCCGCCGCAGTATCGACTTCAATCGAATCGATCTGCTTGAGAAAGGAGAGGTAGCGATTCGTGATGGCGTGAATCGGAATATCTTGAATGTCGACTTCATGCCGCTTCACGAGGTACAGCAGCAAATCAAGGGGACCTTGAAAATGCGAAAGTCGAATCTGGTAGTCGTCCTGAAGCGGCACAGCCAGAATCTACCCGCTCTGCACCCAATCCCCGCGGCGGATAGTCTGCACCCATGACACTTGATGCAGGCGAATTGGCATTTCTCGGCGCGGTCATCGCCGCTGAAGCAAACGCGCTCGAATCACTTCGTGCGAGCATCGAGGGAGAATCGTCGCCCCACTGGTGCGCCGCCCTTGATCTGTTGAACGAATGCCGCGGCCATGTCGTCGTCTCTGGAATGGGAAAGAGCGGATTAGTCGGGCAAAAGATTTCGGCGACACTGGCCAGCCTTGGACAGCCATCCCATGTCATCCACCCCGCCGATGCTGTGCACGGAGATCTCGGCAGGATTCGACGCGGCGATGTCGCGATCCTCCTGAGTTTCAGCGGAGAAACAAGCGAAGTCGTCGACCTCGCGCTGATTCTGAAGGCGGATGGCATTCACCGAATTGGCATCTCATCTTCTGGCAACTCTTCGCTCGCGCGCGCCTGCGATGCCCACATTCCCCTCGGCAATCTCGTTGAGGCCTGTCCCCACAATTTGGCTCCCACGGCGAGTACGACGGCGATGATGGCGGTCGGAGACGCACTCGCACTCGCCCTCTCAAGGCGGCGCAATTTCGCGGCGGATGACTTCCATAAACATCATCCAGGCGGAATGCTCGGAGCGGGACTACGCCCAGTGACGGAAGTCCTTCGGTTTCGTGTGGGCGACAATCTTCCGTGCCTCAGCGAGTCGCTCTCGGTTCAGGAAGCACTCTCGCAAGCAGGATCAGGACGGCGCGCCGGTGCCATCATGGTGGTCAATGAGTCTGGAAAACTTTCAGGGATCATGACCGATGGTGACCTTCGGCGACTTCTCAATGAACGCGGGGCGAACGCTCTGACGGCACCAATCACCCAGGTCATGAGTCGAAGTCCGCGCGCTCTCTCGAGCGATGCGCTGGTGCGCGATGCGGTGCGAATGGTTCGCGAACGCCGCATCGACGAAATCCCAGTCGTCGACGATGCGGGTCGTCCCATAGGACTCATTGATGTGCAGGACCTCATCTCCCTGCGCGTCATCAGTGAATGAGTCGACCGATCATCCTGCGTCGTGGTCGAACACTGGCGATTCACCCGACTCGAGATAGGTGTAACCGTCGAGCCCAGCCTCGTACGCACGAACCACTTTCTGACTCTCGATCGCCGCCATCCGCTTATCGCGCACGGCAAGTTCACACTCTCGACGGATGGCCGCTGACAATTTGAGCGGGTCGTATTGCACATACTGCAAGACTTCGCGCACCGAATCGCCCTCGATCACCTCGTCCAACCACCACTGTCCGTTTTCATCGAGGCGGACATGGGCGGCGTGCGTGTCGCCGAAGAGGTTGTGCAAGTCACCGAGTGTCTCTTGGTACGCGCCCACGAGGAATGCGCCGAGAAGGTAACTCTCACCTTCCTGAAAATCGTGGAGTTGTAGGCTCTTCTTGACATCGTGATCGTCGACGAATCGGTCAATTTTTCCGTCGCTGTCGCAGGTGATGTCGGCAAGGGTCGCACGACGCGATGGATGCTCATTGAGCCGATGGATCGGCATAATCGGGAAGAGTTGACGGATCGCCCAAATGTCGGGCAAACTCTGGAAAATCGAGAGGTTGCAGAAATAGGTGTCCGACATGCTGCTTTCGAGTTCAGCGAGTTCTTCCGGCGCGTTGTCGCCCAATTCGCGCACCTTGTCTCGGATCTTGGCGCAGGTTGCCCAGAACAGTTGGTCGACCATTGCGCGCGCTTGAAGTCCCATATAGCCGACGCTGAAAAGTCTCATCGCCTCATCGCGTGCTTCAAGTGCATCGTGGTAACGCTCGACGAGTCTCCGTTCATTCACCGCGCGGAATGTTTCCCACATGTCGGTGAGGGGACGAGGGGCAGCTTCTCCATCGATGAGTGGTGGAAGTTCAGCGGGCGGCGTGTGGCGGTCAGGTCGATTCGCGCCAAGAACATCAAAGACGAGAACACTCTGCTGCGCCACCATCGCACGACCGCTCTCGGTGATGATGGTGGGGTGATCGACACCCTCTTCATCGCACACCGCCATGATCTTGTAGACGATGCTGCTGGCATACTCCTGCAGCGTGTAATTCGTGCTGAACTCGAATGAAGTCTGGCTTCCGTCGTAGTCGACGCCGAGTCCGCCTCCCACATCCATGAATTGAACTCCTGCGCCCATCTTGCGAAGTTGGACATAGATGCGAGCGAGTTCATTGACTCCACTCACCACTTGGCGGATATCGTGAATCTGCGAGCCCATGTGGCAATGGAGCAACTCAAGGCAGTCTTCCATTTTTCGAGCCTTGAGCACCTCAAAGACCTCAAGCACTTCGAGCAGTGTCAGGCCAAACTTGGCCTTGGCGCCCGACGAGTGGCGCCACCGCCCCGCTCCCTTCGCCGAGAGATTCACACGAACGCCGATGCGCGGTCGCACTCCGAGTCGGTCGGCGTGCGACAAAATGAGCCGAAGTTCTGTCAGGTTTTCGATCACGGGGATGATCTGACGGCCGAGCTTCGCAGCGAGCATCGTGAACTCGATGTAACGATCTTCTTTGAAGCCATTGCAAATGATGAGTCGATCGCGTGAGTCGGTGGTGAGTCCCATCACGGCGAGGAGTTCGGGCTTCGATCCCACCTCGAGTCCAGAATTGAATGCTTCACCATATTGTCGAATCTCTTCGACGACACGACGCTGTTGGTTCACCTTGATGGGATAGACACCGATGTACGCACCGCGGTAGGTGTTCTCGCGAATGGCGTTTTGAAATGCCTCATGCAAATCAGCCATGCGGCGGTTCAACAGATCGCTGAAGTGAATGAGGACGGGAGTCTTGAATCCTCGCTCGCGCAAACCTTCCACGACGGCGTGCAGATCAATCTCGCGGACCGGGTCACGCTCAGGACGCACGACCACATGACCCTCTGCATTCACATCGAAGAACCCCTTACCCCAGAGACGAGTCTGGTAGAGATCGACCGAATCTTCGGTCGACCACGCAGGTTCAGTGGCGGGAGCAACCGCGCACCCTCGGGCAGGCGATTCGCGCTGCGCATCAGTCGAGGCGGGGAACGAAACATCAGGAGTGGTCATGTCGAAGTGAAACCCTAAGAGTGCGAATGATCTCGATGGCTACCAAACTGTCATTGTACTTGTTCTGGAGCGCGCTCCAAGTGAAGTCATCAATTCTTTTTCGGAAGTTCAGCCCATCCCGCTGGCGGCGGTGCAGTCGGAGCTCCAAGCACAAGCAGCGCGCACGCTGTTCCAAAGTTCGCGCTGCGCGGAAAGACTCGATCGTTCCAAGTTCCCCCGGTGGCGCGCGTTCGAGCAAGGCACTCGAGGACCTTGGCGCGGAGTGCGGGTCGATCCTCAGTACTCGCCAATTGAACCGCAATGGCTGCGCGCCAATGGGCAAACATGAAGTAATAGGGAGCCACTCCGTACGGCGCCAGATGGGTTCCACTCTTGGCACGGCGTGCTTCAAGCGCGTCCCAATGGGCATGGAATGCGTTGACAGCGCTCGCGAGATGTTCAGTCGATCCGCGACTTGCCAGTACGAGGGCCGCTTCTCCCGCACACATGCGTCCCACCGATCCTGGAATCTGTTTCGGCTGATCCTTGATTGCTCGCTGTGCGCTGTAATCAAAGTATCCGCTCTCACCGCGACACATTTCGAGAGCCTTCAGTGCACGCTCGACAATGGCCGCGTCGACCGTTTCCCCCTGCTCGCGCGCGAGGAAGAGTGACTCAAGACATGGGGGCGTCATGAACGGACTCACTGGGCTTGGATCGGTGCGATCGCCCTGCAGTGCATAGTTCCATCCGCCAATCTTGGCGATTTCCATTTTCTGAATCGCGTCGACATACCAGTCAATCGAACTCTCTACTTCGTCTTTTAATCCGGCGGGAACAGCGCCGAGCTTTCGAGCAAGCAAGAGGAATCGCGCTCCGTAACAATGACCCCAGGCGCGCACGTCGTATCCGCCCTTGTAGGTCACTGGATTCATGAGTGACTCGTTGCGTCCAGCGCAGACGAACGCGATCGCCCGTTCAACCGCTACTTTGCGTGCGCTATCGTCGGCGTAGCCGGGCGTCGTGAGAAGTGACTCGCCGCAAATCGAGGTGCCACCGATTCGATATCCAACGGGGATTTCTCCGCCCACTCGGTAGACCCCTTCGTACGGCCACTGTCCAGGATCTTCCTGCATGGCAACGAGTCGCTCAACGGCAATGGCTCCCTGTTCGGCAAGTTCTGAACTCCACCCGGCCTTGACGCATGCTTCAACACGCGCCGTGTGGGCTGGATTCTGCGCGGTGCAGATTGAGGCGATGACGAGGACAACAGCAAGTGCGCCGATGCAGTGGATTCGCATGGAACCAATGTACGCGAGCGCCGATCGATTGGCGTCGATCATCCCAAGTAGAATCAATCCAATGCTTCGAATCACTGGTGGCGCATTTCGATCTCGGCACCTTGTCACTCCTGAAGGCGCGCACCTCACGCGACCGATGGGAAGTCGCACGAAAGAGGCGATTTTCAACCTCCTTCGAGGATGGTTTGGGGGAGCGAGAGTGCTCGATCTTTACGCCGGAGTCGGCACGATGGGACTCGAGGCGGTCAGCCGCGGAGCCGCCGAAGTTGTTTTGGTCGAGAAGGATCGCAGGGTGCTCGAGTGCCTGAATGCCAACATTCGCGCCCTTCAGTGTGGCGATCGTGCGCGCGTGGCGAGCATTGATGTGCTTTCTGCCGACCTCCTCCATCAGGCTCCGAAACCGATCGACATCGTTTTCGCTGATCCACCCTTTGCGGCGATGAAACGACGCGCATCGCTTGTGCGGATTCTTGAAGCACTCAACGCGTTGGCTCCAGTGATGGCGCCCAAAAGTTTTCTTGTCCTTCGCGTGCCCGATGCGCCGACCGCCGAGGATCCGATTGAACTCCCGTTGTTCGATGGACCAGAGTATCACGGATACGGAGATGAGCAGCATGTGTTGCTCTTTGCACCGAAGGCCGGCGTGGCCGTTCTTCCATTCGATGGAAATGCGGTCAACAAGGCGACGATCGTCGACGATGAGCAGGATCTTCCTCCCCTGATTTGACGAGCGAAGATTTTTATGCCGCAACCTATTGGGACTTTTCCTCGCTCGCTTGCGCATCACTCGAGATGGACTCGATTGGCTGGAGTGCCGTCGGTCATCATCCACCCTGCTCTGCGAGAAGGGATCGCTTGGCCCGATCACCCCGCGCCCACGCTCCTCTGGTTGCATGGTCGAACGGTCTCGAAGGAATTGGATCCAGGCCGCTATCAACGGGCGTTTCATGCGGGGTACGCCGTCTGCGCGATCGATCTTCCTGGTCATGGAGAAAGGCGCGACCTCACACTTCAGGGTCCAGAGAGTCTTGCGGACTTGATCGATTGGTGCGTGCCAGAAATAGACGCAGTGGTGAACGCACTCGTCTCACGCGGCGTCACGACCGAGGAATCGATCGCGATCGGAGGGATGAGTGCGGGCGGAATGATTGCGATCGCTCGATTGTGTGAACCCCATTCGTTCAAGGCGGTATTGCTCGAATCCACAACGGGCGACTTCCTTTCGCTTCATCATGTTCAAGAGGAATCGACGCAGCGAAGACGACTCGCTGGAGTGAATCCCATCGATCGATTATCGAGTTGGCAAGAAACCAAGGTTCTTGCACTGCATAGCGAGGCGGACGCCGTGGTGCCCGTTTCTGGACAGCGCCGATTCATCGACGCGCTGCGTTCTCACGCGAGGCATCCCGATCACATTCGATTGCATTCGTGGAAATCCACTGGTGCACCGAATGAGCACGCGGGATTCGGAAACAAGCACGGTGAGGCGAAGGAACTGGGCACAGAGTTCATCCGCTCGGCACTATTGAGTTGAGCGTTCGAGGTACGGACTGCGTCCGAGGTAGACCAAGTTGCCTGCACCGCGGCGCGTGATATCCGTGACGAACAGCTTGAACTGTCGATCCATCTCAGCCATGGATGATCCGAACTGGCGCTCGAACTGGCGGGCAAGTGCTCGCGGACCGACCGCGCCCTGAAGTCGTCCACTCGCGGAACGCTCGAGCATTTCTCCGAGGGCGGCGCGATAACGACTGCCTTCATACTCATTGAGGAAGTGGATGAGTGCCCAAACATGCGCGTAATAATCGAGCAAGGCATCGCGTCCTTCGAGCAAGAATCCTTGAGGAGTGCCCGAGACGATCGCATCGAGTGGACGCAGTGCATCGGCGCGAACGACTTCTCGAAGGGCACCGTATCGCTCCATATTGCGCCACGGAATAAAGGTTGGACCTTGCTCATCGCGCGTTCCTGAAAAACCCTCCATCCAAGTCGCCGTCCCTTCATCAAGCCAAGGTGGGATGGGAGTGCGGAAGGTTTGCTGCACATACTGATGCCAACCCTCGTGCGCTGCGATTGTCAGCGTGTCGAGGAATCCGAGGTCATAGAGAACGCTCTTGCCTCCACTCGTGTATCCGCCGCGACCCATCTTGCGGTACGGAGCAGCCTCGTCTCCGAGATGCCCATTGATGTGCGTGATCCACTCTTCGCGCGTGCCGTACACCCACATTTCCAGCGGATCCGACGGTAACGGAAGACTCGCAATGGAAGTCGAGTAATGAAGGAGGGCTTGCTCCATGAAATACGGCAAGAGCGTGCGAAGACGCGCATCGCGCAGCGTGGTGTGAATCGAATAATCCTCACTGCGAAGAGTCACCCCCCGCGCGTTCTCGTCAATCACCACTGGGACCGCTGCGAGAAATCCACCCGCGATGTGATCATGGGATGGATTCTCTGCATTCGATTTTTCCGCCGCTCGTGTAGCAAGTGGATGAGGTCGAAGCGAGGTGGACTTCGTTGAACTCGCGCAGCCCATCGCCATCGTCCCTGTGACGATGGTGAAGCAGAAGATCTGGAACAACGATCGCGTCATAACTCAACCGATTCAAACGCGCGCCTTGCAGCTTCGAGATCTGCCTCAGCACGCAGACACATGGTGCGCGTCTCTTCGACCACATTCGCGGGCGCCTTGGCAAGATATCCCGCATTGTCCAGTTTGGAGCGGTACCCCTTGATCGCCCTTTCTCGGTCGGCAATCACTCCCGCCAATCGGGTGCGCTCGCTCCCCTTGTCGACTGAATCCAACAGATTGGCGAGCGCCTGTTCATCTCCTTCGAAGGCGAAGACGATCGATCCCGCGGGACGAGCCGTCAGCGGAGCAGACAATTCGCCGATTCCAGCGAGCGCCTCGACCATTCCCTGACCAGAGACGATGAGCGCGGCCGTGTTCGTCGATGGGATCATCGTGATACGACGCTTTGGCTCGACTCTTAGTTCACCGCGAAGATTGCGAATGGCGAGCACGAGTGACTGCACTCTCTCGACAATCGACTCCACTTCGGCGTTGTGAACTCCACAAGGTGTTGGCCACGCCGCTTGGCAGAGCAGTTCAGAGGGTGGAAGGATGATTCCTGCGACTCCTGCCCGTCCAGCCTGCTGCACAGCGGGCCACAATGCCTCGGTGACGAATGGCATGACAGGATGCACGAGTCGCATCGTTGCATTGAGCACCGTGAGCAGGACCCGTTGCTGCATGGGATCAGACTTCACCGTGGGCTTGATCGCTTCGAGATACCAATCGCAGAAGTCTCTCCACACAAAGTCATACATTGCCTCGGCATACTCATTGAACGAGTACTGTGCGGTGGACGACTCGATGCGCTGTGCTGTTGCCTCAAGACGGCTGAGAATCCATCGGTCCGCGATGCATGTTGGCTTCATGTCCAACGGCACCGCCAACGCATCGGAGGTCACACTTGAGAGTGCGAAACGCGTTGCGTTCCATAACTTGTTCGAGAAGTTCCGACCAATGTCGAAGCGAGCGCTCGTGTTGCGCGCGAGTGGCATTTCTGGTGTGGCCGTTGCCTCTCCGCTCGCCGCTCCATACGCCGACACCATGCGGGCGGCAGGATTCTTCGGCGATTGTTGGATGGGAGCAGCCACGGTGTAACCCGCAGGAGTCACGATGGTCTTGGGCGTAAACGCTTCACCCGAGAAGGGGCAGAGCACATCGACAGGAAGACGCACATCCTGAGTCGTCGTACTCATCTGCACCATCACAAAGCGCATCGCATCGGTGCCGTGCGTGTGGATGATGTCGCGCGGATCGACTCCATTGCCGAGTGACTTCGACATCTTCTGTCCGAAGCCATCCTGCACGACACTGTGAATGAAGACTTCACGAAATGGCAGCTTGCCATGATTCAAGTACCGATTGAACATCACCATTCGGCTCACCCAAAGAGTGATGATCTCACGCGCGGTGGAAAGGACCGAGGTTGGATTGAATGCTTCGACCATTCCAGCCATTCCTGCTGCGCGGTCGTCGGGCCAACCGAGGGTCGAGAGTGGCCACAACGCGCTCGAGAACCACGTGTCAAGAACATCTGGATCCTGCCCGAATCCGAGTGCTTCAATGGAGGGCGCGAGATCGTCCGAGTGCAAACAGGCGAAGAGGTCGTACTCCTTTGTCGTTGAGATCGCGCTCTTGGGGTCCACCGACTTTCCATCGTCGACGCGCACGATTCGGATCACGATTCCGTCTTTCAACGAAGTGAGTTGTTGTGCAGCGAACTCTTCGCTCCATGTCGCGTGGGACGGAGTGATCCGCTTCGACCAGACTGGGATGCGATGTCCCCACCACAATTGCCTCGAAATACACCAGTCGCGAATCCCCTCGTGCCACAATTGAAACGTCTTTGCGTAGCGCGCTGGGAAGAACCGAAGTTCACCATCGCCCAGAGCAACGGGTTGATTCGACTCCGACGACGACGAAGTGCTCGTTCGTTGATCGGCGGCCATCGCTCTCAACGCACTCCCGCGCAGTCGATCATCCGTCACGCGCACATACCACTGATCTGAAAGGTACGGCTCGACGGGAACATGACTGCGGTAACTGTGGCCAACGGCGTGGCGGTACGGCTTCGCTTGCTCGAGCAGTCCGTGGTCGCGAAACCACGCCACGATCTTCTCGCGCGCCAATTCGCGTGTGAGTCCGACGAGAGAGCGTGCTTCTTCCGAGAGATCCGTCCAACCGTGATGGTCGCTGATGGATCCGTCTGGACCCATGACATTGATCGCAGGGAGTTTGTGCCGAAGTCCAATCTCCCAGTCGTTTTGATCGTGCGCGGGTGTCACCTTCAAGAATCCCGATGACATCGCGGATTTTGGATCCGCAGGATCTCCGCCCATGTCGACACTGAGAACCACAGCATCATCTTCGATGATTGGAATGATGCGCCCCACGATTGGAAGTCGAACGCGCTTTCCACGAAGAGCTGCAGCGCGCGGATCCCGAGGATTCATCGCAACGGCAGTGTCACCGAGCATCGTCTCTGGACGAGTCGTCGCCACGGTGACATGTCCTGTTCCATCTTCGAGTGGGTACCGCAAATACCAGAAGTGACCATCCACCTCTTCCATCTCGACCTCGTCATCAGCGAGTGCCGTCTGGCTGACGGGATCCCAGTTCACGAGGCGCTTTCCGCGTTCGATGAGTCCATCCGAAAACAGTCTGAAGAATGCTTCGCGAACGGCGCGAGCGCAAACAGGATCCATCGTAAAACGAGTGCGATCGAAATCGCATGATGCGCCCATCACTTTGAGTTGAGAAAGAATGACCGCTTCGTATTCATCCTTCCACTCCTGCACCTTGGAGATGAATGCGTCGCGCGTGAAATCGGTTCGGCGTTGTCCCTGCTGGAGCAACCTCTTTTCGACCACGGATTGCGTCGCAATGCCCGCATGATCGGTGCCTGGCATCCACAGTGTCTCAAACCCTTTCATCCGGTGGATTCGCACGAGCACATCTTGGAGTGTGTTATTGAGTGCATGTCCAAGATGCAGAGCAGCCGTCACATTCGGCGGCGGAATCATGACGCAATAGGGAGCGCGTCCTGTTCCCGGCTCGGCGTGAAAAGCGCGTGCATCAACCCACCGCTGTGAGACCCCTGCCTCGTGGTCGCTTGGAATGTAAGATTTTGCCAGCGCTTTGGATTCAACAGCCACTGGAGCGGGCACAGACTGAGGCATAATGCGGCGATTATACGGCACACTTCTTTTGCTTTCTGTCTCATGGATGTTGCTCGTTGGATGCGAAGAGCAGGGTTCGGAATCGACCCCACAAACCAACTCCGCCGAGGTTTCTGCGGCACTCCGCGCGATTGATCAGAGTCTGACTGCCGGACACACCGACGCTGCAGTCACCATCGCGCGCAAACTCGTTCTCATCGCCCCAGAAGATCCGATTCTGCAAGAGACGCTCGGGCGAGCCCTTCTTGCTCGCGCGACTTCGGTTGGAGGTCCAACAGCCCGCGCGTCACAGGAAGAAGCGCTCGTCGCCTACGAAACAGCAGCGCGGTTGACGCCCCATCACGCTGGTCTGGCGCACGCCGCGGGAGTCGTCGCCGACTTGCTCGGACGCACGCCCACCGCGATCGAGTGGTATCGACGCGCTGGTGAGATTGATCCGTTGTCGCCGTCGTATCCACTCTATGAAGGGCTCGCGCTCAGCCGCAGTGCATTGCCAATGCAGGCGATTGCTCCACTCGCTCGATCGGTCGCCATCGCCCCATCAAATGCGATGTGTCTCGCTGCACTCGCTGAGGCGTACGCGCGCACAGGGCAAATGGATCTCGCCATTTCGACGGCGAGTCGAGCACGCGAGATTGCCCCCAATGATGGAGTGGTGCGCATCATGGAAGCGCGCATCGTTCGCCTTGCCCAACAACCTGATCGTGCGGTGCGACTCCTCTTCGCGATGGATGCCATCGCGCGCACAGACCCCGCTGCCGCGATGGAACTTGGTGCGTCACTCACGATGCTCGGGCGGCACGCCGAAGCAGCCGATGCACTCGAGCGCTCTGCTGTCGAACATCCAACCGATGGCGCACTCCTCGAAGCGACCGCACTCGCCTGTGCTCATTCGGGCATGATCGATCGTGCAATCTTCTGGGTGAATCGAGTCCGCGCAGGCGGATTCACTCCAGCGCAAGAAGAAATCCTCAGGCACAAGGTGGTTGAAATCGGTCGAGGCAGCACATCGCCAACACCGTCACCATCACCGCAACCATCGACCACCGTCAACCCGTAGCGTTGCTCCAGTGGTGTAGTGGGCATCCATCGCGAGCCACCGGACGGCTTCTGCTGCATCTTCGACCGTGCCCGCGCGACCGAGTGGAACGCGCTGAAGGTATTTCACTCTCTGCGCAGCCGATTCAGAATCCGGCCATGCAACAACTCCCGGCGCAACCATGTTGACGCGCACCTGTGGAGCCAGTTCGAGCGCGAGCGATTCCATGATTTGCAAGAGTGCCCCCTTCGAGGCGAGGTACGAAGCCCATCCCGCGCGCGACCTTCCCATCGCGTGAATATCACCGATACACACGACTGCGCCTCCTCCAGCGTTTCGACTCTTCGCCAGTCGATTCGCGAGTGACCGTGTCAAGAGGAGTGGAGCGAGCGCGTTCACTTCCATGTGCTCGTTGAAATGAAGACTCTGCGTCCTCGCCGATGCACCGCTTCGTGGATCGTGGCGATAGTCCGCAGCATTATGAACAAGAATGTCGAGCGGAGCGCGTCCGAGTTCTTTGGCAATCGCCGCCACCGCAGCCGCGGCATCCTTGAAGTCCGCACGAATGAGATTGCATTGAACGCCGAGTGCTCTGATTTCGAGTGAGAGAGCGCGCGCCTCCACTGCTGAGCGGCGATAAGTCAATGTCACATCGCAGTGGGCTCGAGCGAACGAGAGTGCAATCGCGCGTCCGACGCGTACGGCACCACCTGTCACGAGTGCATGCGTTCGTACAGGGCGGATTGCATTCGGCGGCATATCCACAACGATAGGGTGGCATCTCGATGGCTGCACGGACCGCCACCCGACGCTTCACGACTAACATCGCATTACTTGGCTATGCAGAATCGAGAACCCCAGCCAATTCGTCGCCTCAGGGGTTGGATTCGGCGTGTGGTGAGAATCAAACTGCGCGTTCTTGCGATCGGGGTAGTCCTTTTGGTTGGAGTCATGATCGATGGGCGCGCCCCAAGGCTCATTGCAGGTTGGGCGCTCGGCAACACCGTTGGAGCCGATGTCTCAATCGGTCGATTGCGCCTCGAGGGGTTTGAGATCGTCGCGAAGGAGGTTCGATTCAACGCTCCTCTTTGGAAGGGACCTGGTGCTGAAGTCGCGCGCGTTGGCACAGTAAAGATCGATGTCGATTGGCTCTCGACCTTAATGCTGAACCCTCGCGTTGCCGTCTTGACTCTGCAGGACGGCGAGTTCACCATCGTTGAGGATGGCGCTGATTCATCGAAGATCAACCTGCAATCCCTTCGTACTGTTCAAACACAACGCACGCCAAGGGCGGCGACCACGCAGGCGAAGACGCTTCCAGTCGACGACTTGTTTGTCCGAGGGATGCAGTGCCGAGTCGCAACACAGGTTGGCGACGAACTCGTGATGCGGGAGACAAGCGATGCGTCCATCACCGTGGTTCGAGATCACTCCAAACCACTGTTCTGGACCATTGCTGCCGAAATGGAACTCACCGGCGCTCAGGTCACTGGCGCCTTCGACGGATCCACGGGATCGCTCTCGCTTGAACTGAACCCCATGGCATGGGATCGCCGTCTTGAGGCGTTTTTCCCAGCGCGTGCGCGTGCTTTTTTAAATTCCGCGTCGCCTCGAGGAGAGATCACACAAGCCTCACTCGTGGTTGCTCCCCAACAGCCTCCCACATTTTCGTTGCAACTGCGTGACTGCGATGCCTCGCTTCCAGCGCTCGCTCAATCCACCCATTGGGTTCGTCTTTGTAGAGGCGCAATCCTTCCAGCAAGTGAGTTTCCACACCTTCACATTGCGCACGCTCATCTCGTGGTGAGTCCAACCCATCTCGCGCTCAAAGATCTTGATTGCCATCTCTCATCGGGCGATGCGAATGATTCGACTGTTGAACTCCCTCTCCATGCATCTTTCGAAGTCGATCTCGGTGCGATTCCTGCTCCGACTGGAGTGGACACGAAGGGCGGAAGGAGTTGGGTCGACCTCGCTATGGACCGCGCTCCATTCTCGTTGCGCCTGCAATCCACGGGATTTCGCCTGCAATCCACGGGACCTGGTTCTTGCATCGAGCTCCCTCGAGCCGCTGCCGAGTTCATGCGTCGCATGCAGATCGATGAGCTCGCATTCGACTTGGACTCGACTTTTTCTCGAGGACCGATTCTTGCGTCTGGTGAATCGGCCTCTGTCGAGAGTCGGGCAACACTGATTTTTCGCGATGGCGCAGCGACGATTCCAGAGTTTCCGTATCGATTGACTGGCCTCGAGGCCGTCGTTCGATTCGCAGGACTCGATGCCACCATTGAGCACCTTGTGGGCAAGAGTCCTCATGGATCCAATGTGGTTTTGCGCGGATCGCTTCTGGGCATCGATGGACCTCCAGCAATTGACCTCACCATTTCGTGTGCCGATGTCGCACTCGACACCACGCTGCGAGCAGCCATCGCAAAGAACATTGGACCGGTGCTCGATCAGATTTTTGATTCCACTTCGGCGGCAACACTCGCCAAGAAGGGACTCATCTCGGTCGAGTCGGAAGCGGCACTGCTGAGTGAGCGCGCTCAAAAGACGATGGACGCACTCGAGGCGGCTTGTCTGGATCCACTTTCGACACCAGAGCAGATCAACGCCCTCACCGCCGAGGCGGCCGCGGCCGATTTGCGTCTTCGTCAAGGCACCTTTGAGCCAGGCGGACGCGCGTCGTTCTCTCTGCACATTGCGCGCACCGAACGAGCGGAAGTTCCTGTCGCACTCGATGGAACCGTGCGAATCCTTGAGGCGAATGTGCTCCTGACCGCATTTCCGATTCCTCTACGCGCCTCGTCAGGAGTCGTCAAAATCGCACCCGATCGCATTTCACTTCTAGAGTCGATTGTTTTCAACACCCTCGCGGGTGGACACGGACAACTCTCGGGAAGCGTGGCCCTTGTGCCGCAACCCGAGGGTGGACCTCTTGCCGTTCCATCCTTTCACTTCACCATCGACGATGAGCCGATCAACGCCCTTCTGATCGCTGCGATTCCTCCCCCCACAGGATCACTCGTCTCCGATCTCGGACTCGTCGGAGATCTCTCGATTTCAGGCAGTGTCACCTCATTCGGATCCACTCCGAAATATGAAATCATCGCCACCATCGCCGACGGAGCGATGGTGCCAGAGAGTGCGAGCAGTTCGATCGCCGACCTCGGTTGGCCGCGAGGCATCGCGATTCATGATCTTGATGCAAGAGTCATCATCAACGAGTCGTCGGTCACGCTCGATCGCGCGCTCGGTCACTCGTGCGGAGGCACCGTGACCGCCGCTGGCGTGCTGAACGGTCTAGACCGAGATTTCGAAGTGCACGGCGCAGACCTCTCGATCGCGCAGCTCATTCCGAGCGTGCTCGCCACCTGGCCCGATGAAACGCTTTCATCGTGGTCGGCTCAGTCGCGTCCTGTTGGACGCGTGAGCGGATCAGTCTCGATCCACGGCAATGATGCGATGTTCCGTGTCGAACCTGCATCAGTGGAGTTCACATTGGAAGGCGAACAGATTCGTGCTCGTCGAACCTCTGGCTCGATTGATGCACACGATGGCAAAGTGAACTTCACCGATCTTCATTTGAATGTGACTGCTTTCGAGGATGAGACGCCGCTCCAAGTGAATCTGCACGGACAATTCAATATGGACCGGTCGCGCGGTCTCGACATGCATATTGGACTCACACGCTTCTCTCCATCCTCTCGCGTCGGGCGCACATTGCTCTCATTGGCGGGAGCACGAGAACTCCTTCCAACGATTGACTCGCTCGATCTCTCAACCAATTTTGATCTCGCGGCTCAGTACGCCGACGGATCCATGCTCAGCGCGACGGCGACAGTCCACTCGATCACCTTTGGATCGCGACTCCCCGCTCCATTGGCACTCCACTTCGATGATGCACGAGTGGTTTGGGCCGGTGGTGCGCTGCAATCCACAGGACTCCACGCACCGATCCAAGGGGGAACGCTCACCGCTCAACTCAGCGGCGATCAAGCGAACGATCATTACTCACTTGACTTTGATTTCGATGGAGACGGATCCCCTGCGCTGCTTTCGCTCCTTCCAGACTCCACGCGAATCGCGCTCGAGCAGTTGGATCTCAGACCGAGTGGACGCGTTTCATCGAAGGGCGCATCTGTTTCTGTCGATCATGGAGAACCGACGATTCACATTCCTCTTGAAGTCACCGACATCAGTCTTCGTGCTGGCATCGACATCGCGCATATCGCCGGTCAAGTGAATGTCGCCATCGCCGCGGAGGGTTGGTCCACATCGATCGAAGCCGACACGGTGTGCATCATGGGCACCACGACGGCTGGGGCAACGGCATCCGTCAGAAGGGGAATGGGCGAGAGTGACATTCGCATTGAAGCTGACATTCCACTCGGACTCGGCACTGTCGTGACCAACGCAATCGTGCTCCCCGACGGCGGTTGGAATGTTCAACTGGATGGGCATCGCGTCGCATGGGCTGACCTCATCGCAGGATGGGGGGTACACGGCAACGCGCCTGGAATCTTTGACGGAACTGTTGCACTTCAAGGACGTCCGAACACACCACTCGCAGGATCGGGAACCATTTCGTTGACGGGAGGCAACTTCGGTGAGACACCGCCCAACTTGCTGACCCCCACTCGCCTCGGTCATCCTGAACACCTCACCACACTCGAAGGCGCGTTCTCCATCCAAGGAGATGAACTCAAGACCGACTCGCTCGAACTTGGGGCAAACAGCGTGAGCCTCCTCGGCACTGGAACTTTGAATCTCGACTCTGGGATCATCCTGTTGCGGCTGCGAGGTCAATACAAGATCCCGATTCTCGGACCACTTTTGGGATTCATCACCGACCCATTCGTCCAACTTGAATTGAGCGGAACCCTCTCCAATTCAAAGGTGCGCATCGTCCCGCTTCCGACGATACTGCCCGTGCCGACAAACAGATCGAAGGTCGCATCGTAAGTCAGTCGACATTATGAAAGATTCGTTTTCCAAAGGTCCTCGCGGACCAGACACTCCTCTTCCTCTGCGCGCCGATCAATTCGCGATCGTCGAAGCGGCCGTTCGTTCTGCTGCGGGGAACAAGGATGTCGATCCCGTTCATATGCGAGCCATCGTTGAAGCGATGGAGGTCGCCATTGGTGCGACCACGGATAAGACTGAACTTCACCAGATGCGCCTCACCCGCACCGCGATGCGCGAAGTGCGAGAAGCGTTCCTCGTCTTCAATCGCTATCGAGGTGTGCGAAAGGTCGCCATCTTTGGATCAGCACGAACTCCAGAGAATCACGCTGATTACACCGCTGCGGTGGAATTCGGCCATGCGATGGCATCATCGGGATGGATGGCAATTACCGGAGGCGGCGAAGGGATCATGCGCGCAGGACTCGTCGGACCTGCACGAGACAAGTCGTTCGGACTCGTCATTCATCTTCCATTCGAGACGCGCGAGAACGATGTGATTGCGGGCGACCACAAGTCCATCCGATTCCGCTACTTCTTCACTCGCAAGGTCGCCTTCCTCAGCCACGCCGATGCAATCGCGGCATTTCCGGGCGGATTCGGCACGATGGATGAACTCTTCGAAGCCCTCACCTTGATCCAAACAGGACGCGGAGCCATCGTCCCTGTCTTGTTGGTGGAAGGCGAATCAGTGAAAGGTCGAAGTCGCGGTTGGTGGAGCGACGCCGTGCGTTGGATGCGTCGCCGACTGCTCGACGAACATTGGATTTCCCCCGAGGATTCGTCCCTCTTCGAGTTAGCGAAGAGTCCTGCTGATGCATCGCGGCGAATCCTTCGTTTCTATCGTCGATACCACTCGAGCCGATATGTCGGTGACCGACTCGTCATCCGCCTCCATGCACCCCTCCGCCCTGAGGATCTCGAACTCTTGAAGTCTCGCTATGACCGACTTCTCGCACGCGGCACTTTTTCGCAGTCCAAACCACTCGCGGCGGAAGGTGGCGAATTCCCTGAACTTGCAAGGCTCGTCTTCGCGCACACAAGACGGGACTACGGACTCGTTCGACAACTCATCGACACGCTCAACTCGCTGCCGATGCAAAGAGTGCGAAAGTCATGAACGCGATGTGCCTCATGGTTCGCATGGTTGTTGCCACACTGATGCTGTTGGAGATCACCGGTTGTACGGGCATTCCCACCGAGGTCACAGAGTCTCGTCCTGCTCTCGTCGAACCACGTCCTTCGAACGAGTACGGACTCGAGTTGGTTTCTCTGACCGTTCGCAGAAACGACCCCGCGCTTCGATCCTTCCTCGCAGCACTGCGAACTCCAGACGGCGTGAATCCCGACCACGCAGAGCGTCTTCAACGCAACGGCATTTCGCTTGTCGTCTTGAACGAATCACAACTCGTCGCGCTCATTACTTCGATGGGAGGCGTGCTCGCTGAGAAACGGAGTTGGTTCGGACAGTGCACCTCATGGCAATCGGCCACGCGCGCGATGCTCGTCGATGTTCCTCGCATCTTTGTCGACGGCCGCATGCGCACCGCGGGGACTGGAGCAGTCTCGTTGTTGTGCATGGGATGGACCGTCCCCGAACCAGACGGAACAGTGGTCGATGTCACATTCGTTGCATCGGCTCTCGCCGAGAGTGCAGGATCGCTCAGCGTCACGGTGAAACCAACGCTCGCTGGAACTCGCATCGGACAATTTCTCGCGGGCACTTCGGCATTTTTCTCTCTTCACTCGGGCGAGTTGGGACTCGTCACCTCCGCGCCCACGGCTCGCACTCGGTCGTCACGCGGTCCAGATTCAGGCGTCGAAGCGGATGTTCCACCCACTCCTGGAGAATTGCTTCTCACCTCGACATATGGATCGGATCCCATCGTGACGATTCTGCTCTTTGTTCCAATCTTGCCCAGTGGCGACGATTCGGCAGAGGGCAGCGTAGAATTGCCCACGCCGACCCCATGACCTCGCTTACTCCACCTCAACCTCGAGTGCGACGACTGAGATTCCTCGGTTTTCGCCGTCCGATTCCCGCCATCGGCGTGGCTCCCACGATCATGACCTTGGGCAACCTCGTCTGTGGATTCGCAGCGATCCACTATGCCTCGAAGCCCGTTGCGGCAACGTCGATCTTTGGTTGGAGCACCTTAACTGTCGCGGCGACACTCGTCTTCGTGGGGATGTTCTTCGATGCGATCGATGGACTCGTGGCGCGACTCACGAAGACCGCGAGCGACTTCGGCGCGCAACTCGATTCGATGGCGGACATGGTCACGTTTGGCGTCGCTCCCGCGATGATGATGCTGCGCCTCGTGAGCTATTATTTCGGAGAGGCAGAAACATCGATCTTCAGTCCTGATGCGACGAATGTCTACGCGAAGGCAACGTGGGGCATTGCTGGTCTCTACATCTGCTGCACCGCACTGCGATTGGCTCGGTACAACGCAGAGCATCCCGCGCTGGAAGAGGATGCGCATCGCTCATTTAGAGGACTTCCATCGCCAGGTGCGGCAGGTCTCGTCGTGAGTCTGGTGATTTTGCATCAGCATCTCCTTGCCGTTTCGACTGGAGAACTCCCTGCCGCGCTCGAGCGTTTTTCAAGTCTCGCCATTCCCGCTGGCGTGCTCGTCGCCGGACTCCTCATGGTGAGCACAATTCGGTACAGCCACTTTGTCAATCGATCGTTGCGTGGACGCCGTGACTTCAGCACGCTCATTCGCATCGTTCTCCCCATTCCGATTTTCGTCTGGTGGTTGCAGGAATCGCTCGCCATCTCGTTTGTCGCCTACTCGATGAGCGGCCCGATCGCCCTCGCCATCATGCTGCTTCGCCGCCAATCACGCGCAGTTCCAACGGCATGACCTTCGCTTCCACATCCGCGCAGTTTGGTTGCTACGGTGGACGATATGTTCCAGAAACACTTGTCCCCGCGCTGATCGAACTTGAAACGGCGTACCTCGATGCGCGAAACGATCCTTCGTTTGCGAGAGAACTTGCCGATTTACTTCGAGATTTTGTCGGTCGACCGACCGCCTTCACTGAGTGTCCTCGACTCAGCAAATACGCGGGCGGCGCGAAGATTTGGCTCAAGCGCGAAGACCTTGCTCACACGGGAGCGCACAAGATCAATAACACGATGGGTCAAGTGCTGCTCGCGCGGCGGATGGGCAAGAGTCGAATCATCGCCGAAACGGGGGCAGGACAACACGGCGTCGCGACAGCGACCGCTTGTGCCCATTTTGGAATCCCCTGCGAGATCTACATGGGCGCAGAAGATGTGCGCAGACAATCCCTCAATGTGTTTCGGATGCGCTTGCTCGGCGCTCGTGTGAATGAAGTGAACGCAGGGTCACGCACACTCAAAGATGCGACGAACGAAGCACTCCGCGATTGGATGGCATCGGTCGGAGAAACACACTACATCCTTGGCAGCGTGGTCGGCCCACACCCATTTCCGACGATCGTCCGCGACTTTCAACGCGTCATCGGCGACGAGTGTCGTGCGCAAGCCCTCGGGCGCATCGGACAACTTCCGAATCTCGTCGTCGCTTGCGTGGGCGGAGGAAGCAATGCCGCGGGCATCTTCACCGCATTCATCGGCGACGCATCGGTTCAACTGCTCGGCGTCGAAGCTGGAGGACGCGGCCCTCTCGCGGGCGATCATGCCGCCCCACTCTCGCTCGGCGCACCAGGCGTCTTGCACGGTTCGTACTCGTATGTCCTCCAAGATGAGAATGGACAAACAGCGAATGTCCATTCGTGCAGTGCTGGACTCGATTATCCCGGCGTCGGACCAGAGCATTCTCATTGGAGAGACACGAAGCGTGTTCGCTACACCTCAGTCACCGACGCGGCAGCACTCGAATCTTTCGACTTGCTCGCTCGTCAAGAAGGGATCATCCCTGCGCTTGAAACAGCGCACGCCATCGCGGCGGGCGTTGCTGCCGCACGCACCATGCACCGAGACGAGCACGTCGTCATCAATGCGAGCGGTCGCGGCGACAAGGATGTGATGGAAGTCATCCGCATTCGAGAGAATGCGAAGAACTAATTCGCACTCTGCTTGTCCGAAGATGGATCCAGATCAATCGCGATGGGATAGTGATCACTGCCCTGCTTAGGATGGCGTTCAGGCTCCTCCCCCTTGGGGTATCCCGCCTTGATCCACTTTATGACTTCTTTCTGCTGCTCGTCGCCAGGGTAAGGAGTTCCGAGGACAAAGAAAGAGTCTCGAACTGCATCGGCGGCGAGTCCCTTCGACATCGCGATGTAATCGATCGTACGACCTGAAACATGCGTGGTGAGCTCATCCCTGGATCGTTTCCGATTGCGGAAGTCGTAGGCGCCGTCCATCGTTCCGGCGCCATCGCCGTTCTTCGACCCATCAATCATCAAGGCATAGGTGCGGTCGGATGGCATCGCATTGAAATCACCAAGCACCGCCACATTCGCGAGCGGATTCGCCACAAGATCAGCGGCGACATACTCACGAAGTTGCAACGCCTCAGCTTCTCGCTGAGCCTTGTTCTCTTTTTTTCCACCCGACTTCAGGTGGATGGAGTACACGATCAATTCGTATTCCCCAGGACCGTCGATCACCGCGCGAAGTGGGCTTCGTGCAAACTTGGTTGGTCCCGTCCCCTCTTCGATTGCGGTCCATCCCTCGCCGATGCGTTTGACATCGGTGAGTGACTCTTCTGGAAAGCCGTTCACCGCTTTGATCGGAAACCGCGAGAGGACGCCCTGTTCGACGCCCCGCTCGTATCCCGCATCGAGTGACCGCGCGTACTCGTAACCCAACCCCTTCAAGTAGGTGTCGCGAAACCAGACGAGCGCCTCTTCGCTCTCGACCTCTTGCACACAGAGGATATCCGCGTCGAGTTCCTTGATCGCCTTCGCAATCGCGTTGCACTGTGACTTCGATGCAGTGAGGTCTTTGTCCTCCCGATCGCCGGTCAGTGTTGGATCATCCTTGTCATCGAACATGTTTTCGAGGTTGTAAGCAGCAAGGCGGATGTTGCCCTTCTCCTTCTTCGGAGCGTCTTTCTGTCCGTATTTGATCACCCCTGCGGTTTTGTCATCGGACGACTCAGCGAGAGGTCTTGTACTTGCGCACGCGAGTGGTCCCCGCATCGCGGTGAGCAAGGCGAGCAACGAGGCAACAACAAGGGTAGAGCGGGTCATCATTCAATAATCTCCTGTCGAGGCAGTGTATCTCGGTCGCGTTACGATCCTGTGTATGGCGGTTCGGTCCAGTCGAAGTTCGTTTGCAGAATACTTGCGAGGGCTCTCGTCGAGGCGCCGCCAAGCAATCGCGGATGGAACCACCGTGTCTCGCACCGGGCGCGAGGTCGGCACTGTTCGGCAACGATCCTTCTGGCTCCTCTTCCAATCGTTTTGGTCGCTTGTTGGATCGCAGAGGCGAGGGATGTTCATCGCACTCTCAACCGTCACACTCTCCACACTGCTTGGACTGATGCCCCCCGCAGTCACCAAGATTGCCATCGATAATGTTTTCGCGAAGCAACCCCTTTCGCCAGCGATGCGATCCTGGATTCCAGCATCGTGGACCTCGATCGATACGCCGAGCGGACTGCTCGCCGCTCTCGCAATGAGCGTGGTGGTCGCCGCCGTCATCACCATCTTCATTGGAATCGGAGGTCGATACCAAGCCACACGAACAGTGAAGCGAGTGCAGTCGATCCTTCGCCGCAAACTCTTCGCCCACTCCACCACCCTGCCTCTTCACCGAGTGCAAGAGATGAAGTCTGGAGGGATGGCGAGCATGCTCCGCGAGGACACAGGAGCTGTCGGCGAACTGGTCTTCAGCATGATCTACAACCCGTGGCGCGCCATCGTGCAGCTCGCTGGAAGTTTGGTCGTGCTCGCGATCACCGACTGGACCCTCTTACTCGGAAGTCTCATCTTGCTTCCCTTGATTTGGGTTACCCACAAAACATGGATCGGCCGCATTCGCCCGCTCTTTCGCGATATCCGCAAGCAGCGCGATGTGGTGGATGGTCACGCAGCAGAAGTCTTCAGTGGCATTCGCGTCGTTCGTGCGTTTGGACAAACCGCCGCCGAGTCATCTCGGCAAGCTCTCTCTGGACACCTGATGATGCGACAGGAAGTTCATGTCTGGTGGTGGTCGAGAGCGATCGACATCGTCTGGGCAATCATCGTCCCTGTTTCGACGGCTGCATTGTTGTGGTACGGCGGATTGCAAGTCCTCGAAGGAACAATCACCACAGGTGATCTCATTCTCTTCCTCGCCTACCTCGCGATGTTGCTCGGACCCGTCGAAGTCCTCACTTCAAGCGCGACCACTTTTCAAACTGGGCTTGCGGCACTCGACCGCATTCTCGACATCCTGCAAGAAGAACAAGAACTTCCTGACCGTCCGCACGCCGCCTCGGTGGATCCCAACTCCATTCACGGCACCATCGAAGCGAAGCACCTCTCGTTCACCTATCCCGCAACGACCACTCCGGTCCTGCACGACATTTCATTCACCGCTCCCGCTGGTTCAGTGACGGCGCTGGTTGGACCTTCAGGAAGCGGCAAGTCCACACTGTGCAATCTCGTCGCTCGGTTCTTTGATCCAGGGAGTGGCGCGCTCTTCCTCGACACAACAGACCTTCGTGATGTGCGCCTCTTCAGTTGGCGCTCGCTCCTCTCGATCGTTGAACAAGATGTTTTTCTTTTCGACGGGACCATCGCCGAAAACATTCGCTACGGTGCAGATGATCGCTCGAACGAGGCTCTTCAACGTGCGGTCGCAGCCGCTGGGCTCTCTGAATTCATTGCCTCCATTCCACTCGGACTTGAAACCCTCATCGGAGAACGAGGCGTTCGACTCTCTGGTGGACAGAGGCAACGACTCGCCATCGCGCGAGCCATTTTGGCTGGAGGAAGAGTGCTTATCCTCGATGAAGCAACGAGCAATCTGGATAGCGAGAGCGAGGCGCAAATCCAGCGCAGTCTCGCCCAGTTGATGGAAGGTCGCACCTGCTTCGTGATCGCCCACCGATTGAGCACTGTGCAGCACGCGGACCAAATCCTCGTCCTCGAACGGGGACGCATCACCGAACGCGGAACGCACGCCGAACTCATGGCGCGCAGCGGCACATACGAACGGATGGTCACACTCCAGACCGCTCCACCACCACCGCCCCGACGAGAACGGGACGCTACGATCCTTTCGCCATGAAGCTCACTTACTCGAGTTACCTCAAGATTCCAGAATTGCTCGACCTCCAGAAACATGTTTCTCCTGGTCCAGAGCATGACGAGACTCTCTTCATCATCATTCATCAGGTGTATGAACTCTGGTTCAAACAGCAGATTCATGAACTGCGCCTCGCCGCTCGATGCCTTGAAGATGGAAATGATCCACTCGCCGTGGCAACACTTCGACGAATGCTCACCATTCTGAAGGTGATGGTGAGTCAATTGGATGTCCTCGAGACCATGACGCCACTTGGATTCCTCTCCTTTCGCGAACGGCTCGAATCATCAAGCGGATTTCAGAGCGCCCAGTTTCGCGTCTTTGAGAGTCTCGTTGGCAATCGCCGCGCGAGTTCAGCGCAACAATTTCCAGAAGGATCCCTGGAACGAACGGCTGTTGAAGCGGCGATGCAATGCCCCACCATTTGGCAATGTTTCTTGAAGCGTATGTCACGCTCTGGACGCCCCATGCCCACCGAGGTCATGGATGGACACCTCACCGCTATTCCAGAACCCAACATCGCCGTGCAAGACCAATTACTCGAGATTTATCGCCATCAACCAGCAGAACGCGCCATCTGCGAGTTGCTCGTCGACCTCGATGAGGGGTTGCAAGAGTGGCGATACCGACATGTGAAAATGGTCGAGCGAACGATCGGATTCAAGCAAGGCACAGGGGGAAGTCCTGGCGTGTCGTACTTGCGCGAGACGCTCTTTCGCCCCCTCTTCGCCGACTTATGGGCGATTCGAACACGGCTCTAACGCGCGACCGCGCCAGACACTTTCTGCACCTGCATACGCCCCGTGGAAAGATCCCACGTGGCAGCCTGCGCATGAATCGGAGTTCCACCCGTCGTCGGAGTGATCGTGACGGTTCGGTTCGCGCGCGCCTTCATGACCGCCATCCGAGTCGCGGTGTCGTACTCGAATGATTCGCAGTCAATGTCGTAATCGGGAGTGCGAACAAAGGTCCGTCCCTCCGCGAAGAGTCGTCGCACTTGTCCTCCCGCACCAAAACGCAGTGGATCAATGTCGCTCGTCTTCGCCTCTGGTTCATTGTCCGTGCGCCGTTCGATCACTGCGAGTGCTCGATCGCACGAGATCGTCATCTTCGTTGCGCGGTCGAGGGCGAGGTGGACAATTTCGACACCCGATTCGAGTCTCGCTTGCGAAAGTCCATCGGGTCTCGATTCAAGTTGCATCGATCCCTTCCACGCGAATCGCGTTGTGCCGAGTCCGCCCGTCATCGCCTTTGCCGACTTTGACTGACCTTCCTCTGAAGCACCACGCGCCATGCCCACGGCAACGCGTGATGTTTCTCGCGGACGATTCATCAGCAATTCGCCAGGACCAGGAACGAACGCCTCTTTCGTGGCGGTCTTCCACAGCACATCTTCACCCTGCAAACGAAACAGTTCTGGCTCGCCCGCGCTGCCATCCTTCGCGCCGGGCCACACTTGACTCTCGAGCCGAACCGCACCCACCGCATGAAGGGTGTCAATCTCAAGATCTCCGCCGGTCGGAGCGTTTTGCGCCGTAGTCACGGGATGCGCAGATCGGAAAGTCAATGAAAGGGTCGATGCATCCAAACGATCAAACTCAGAAGCATCGGGTTCGGATCGAAGTTGCACATTGCCCTCAATATCGAGGACTGCCCCCTCTGGTCCCCTGTCCTGAAAACGCATGCTGCGTTCCCACTGAGCGTGGGATTGACGGGTCAATCCGTCCACTGTTGGAAGTCCCACTCGCCCACTCTTGTCGATCGCGATGATGGAGCGGTCGTAGACCTCAGCGCGGCCTGAACCAGGAGACAAGATAGTGCGTGTCGCTTCGTCCACCTGCAGTCGATCGACTTCGTGCAAGCGAGCATTTCCTCGCACCACTTGAACGCCAGGACCAGCCAAGTCTGCTTGTTGCTTGAGAGGCCAGGCTTGCACACGATCTCCCCACGCACGCGCCCCCTGCTTCAGTTGCAATTCAACGCCGCCCTCGGCATCCGCCCGTTCAATGTCGGACCCTCCGAGCAATGGATCTACTCCCGAGCCAGTGTTCTTCGTCGCGATGGGAAGGAATCTCAGTCGCAACGAATCGGACCACATCGATTGAAGTGAATCCGTGGCCATCACTCCGCCCTTCGCCACGAGTGTGCGAGGGCGCGTCTCTCCATTCGCTCGATCCATCTCGATATTCATCGACTTCGAAGTCAGCGCGAATCCTCGTTCATCTGAAATCGAGAGCGGAGCACCATCGAGCGTCAGTGCGATCTGATCGATACTCGCAGGAACAGGATCTCCCTCATTCACTCGGACGACTTCGAGCGGTCCCTCTGTCCAAATCGCGATCATGTCTTGCGTTGGATGTGGTGATTGCTGATGCTCGCTCGCCGCAGCCAGCGCGAGCATGGGCAAATCGCGAGGATGGAGGTGCCATACCTCATCGGGTCCCCCCGGCAGGACGAGGTCTCCAGCACCGACGAGATCGTTGTTCAATGAGAGCACCGCTTCGAGTCGATCTCCAACATACGAACTGCTTGGACCTTGGTTGTAGCGAACGATGCGCACTGAATCGGTCAACACCACTCGATGAAACGGTGGACGAGTGTCGGTGGGAACGCCATCTTGCAACGCGGGTGTCGCGTGAACGACAGCGACAGGACTTCCGAGTGCTCCTCCCGACTTCTCGGCAGCGGCTCCACTCGCTTGCTCAAGGGCCGTGGCGTAACGACGATCCATCACGATGGGACCCACGATTTGTTCAATGTGCAGATGCTCGATGGTCTTGCGATCATCCGCCATCGCAAGATCCATTCCCAATCCATCCAGATGCAAACTTGTTGTGGTCACACGAATATCTTCAGGACAAACCACCGTGCCGTGGAGCAAGTCAGCGCGCAGATCGGATGATTCAAACACCATCTCGGGTCGGTCCGCACCCAAGTGCACTTCTCCGCGTGAATCGGGCACAAACAACTTGACAATCACATTGCCGCGAAAATCACCGCGCTCCATGGCTCGGTGCGGCACGAATGTGCGCCCCTCATCGGCGCGCAGTGTGAGTACGCGTCCATTCTCGAGATAGAAGACAGCGCGGGGTTGCTCCATCGCGAGCCACTGTCCCGGTTCTGGATCAATGCGCTCGGCGCTGTACTGCTGCGAGAGTGTTCCATTCTCGCGCGCAATCTGCACCCATCCGCCCCTTTCAAGGCGCATCCCCGATGGATCCGCCATGTCGAGCCCAGGTTTCGATTGCACTTGCGATGGATCCAACGGTGCGGGACCCATCGCCGCAATGTCGGAAGGCATTGGAACGGCGACTGGTTCAGGCGCTGATCGATCCCACATGACCGCGAAGACGATCACGATCGCTGCGGCAAGGAGCGAGACGGCAAGTCCGATGAGTCGTCCGATATTCATGGGAGTTGCGCTCCACGCGCTTTCAACAAACGATCAGTGACTTCGCGAAGTGCGCCGTGGCCTCCGCGAGCTTGGGTGACCCACTTCGCGGCAGCACGGACTTCGTCCACAGCGTCCGCAACGGCAATCGAGAGTCCACACAACGCGAAGGCGGGAAGATCGGGAAGATCATCGCCAACCATGACCGTGTCTTCGAGTCGAACATTCAATGATTCGCACACCGCTCGGAGGTCAGCCCCCTTGTCGCGACTGCGTTGGACGAGTCGATCAATGCGCAACTCGCGCGCGCGCGCCTCGACCACCAAACTCGATCGCCCTGTGATGATCGCTGTCAGTCCGCCTGCGTCACGCCAACGGGACAATCCCAGCCCATCTTTGGCATTGAATTGCTTGTACTCGCTTCCCGCCGAATCGAGAAAAATGGACACGTCCGTCAAGACGCCGTCGACATCCATCACGATCAACTTCACTGCAGAAAGAGAGGCTCCATCAAGGTCCATGCGGTCAGTGTACGACCACGCGTCTTACGCGCTTTGACTGTTCGCGACTGCCGCCACGGCGAGAATGTCATACACCGCGTGAGCGCCGACCGCGATGCCAAATCCGCGGGTGACGAAGAGTGCGCCGAACCACAATCCAGCGATGAACAAGAAGAGCATCCTTCGACCATCAATCGCTCCGTTGACTCCAGCGAGTGGGTGGTAGATCGTGAAGGCGATCGCAGCGATGACCACTGCTCCCCATGTGGAGAGGGCATCCTTCAAACCACAGGCATCCTTGAGGAGCGCGTGAAGCAACGAGACGAGGGCGAGGCGAAAGAGCAACTCTTCGTACAAACCAGCGCCCAGTGCGATCCCGATGCGACCGATGAGGGGAACCGAGTTCGCGGATTCAGACGCGTGCACCGACGCAGCCATCGCCAGTCCGATCGCCATTCCGGCGACATACAACGGAATCGCCGCAAGAAAACTCTCGAGCGCCATACCGGCCACGACGGGCATACGAATCGTCCAAGGCTTGCGCGCGATCACTTGCCACAACACGAGGACCAGTACCACGCCAACTGCGGGAATGGAAAGAGCAGGAAGTCCAACTTGAGTTCCATCCACACCGAGCGCAGAGAAAACCCGAAGAATCCCTTCATGCGCGCGGTTCGTGATCACTCCGCCCGCGTCATTGCGTAAGAAAAGCGCAAGGCTGAGTTCATAGGCAATGCAGATTGGAGCAACGAGCGCGAGGATTTGAATCGGCTCAAGGGACAGTTCCCAATAGGAATCGCCACTCTTCGCAAGTGAACGCTCGGTAGTCGCCCGCGCAACTTTCGTCGATTTTTTGCGCCCTGGGCGCACCATGTATTAGGCACCCTTTGCCGCGCGCGCCTTGTTGAGCCGAATCGTGAGTCGGCTCTTATGGCGTGCAGCGGTGTTGCGATGCATGGTGCTCGTCACCGCGTAACGGTCGAGGAGAGCTGCCACCTTGCGCAATTCCTGTTCAGCAACTGAAAGATCGCCGTCCTGAAGTGCCTGGAGGAAAGTCTTGGTCTGATCTTTCACCTGACGCTTGCGCCAATTGTTCAAGGCGTTGCGCTTGGCATTCTGACGAACTCGCTTTTCGGCTGATGGAGAATTGGGCACGTGGTCCTCTTTAGGGTCAATCTGAAGAATTGGGAAGTATCTCACAGATTCGCTGAGAGCGCAAGGCGGGGGTCGACCGAGTCTGATTCCATCCCCCATCACAGCCTCTGCCTTGACGAGGACGCCTAAAGTGGGGAAACTGACCTGTCTACCCACGGAGAACTCATGGCTATTCGATCCTCAGGCGGATCCGGACTCATCGCGTCCCTCATCCTTTTCGTCATCACCACCGTCGGCCTCATCGTCGGCGTTGTGTTGTTGTTCAACGCCAACGGTGCGCTCGAGCGAACATTGGCTGAGCGCGAGAATGAACTCAACTCGGTGTACCCCGCTTCGGTCAAGAGCCGAACGGATGTCGCCCGTCTCAAGAATGCGGCCGGTGGATCTCCACTCGTCGGATTCCTCGCCGACGAGCGTGGACAGATCGGCACCTTCGTCGCCAGCAATCCCGATGCGGGAATTGACGACATGCGCACCGCGCTCAAGATCACGGGAACCGCAACCGCGATGGGCACGCTCAATGATCTTCGCACTGCAGTCGAGACACGCGATAAGCGAATCGCTGCGTTGACCGCTGATGTTGAAACAGCGCAAGCAGGAGTGGAATCAGCACGCGACGAATTGGCGCAGGCACGCGCAGCGTTCACGCGAGGCGCAGAAGAGATCCGCGCTGACCTTGCCAAGTTCACCGACATCACAGAACAGTTCTCAGCTGGATTGTCAGAACTCCGCGACAGCTACACGCGCAACGAGGGAGACCTCCGCGCCGACTTCGATGCTCGTCGCGCTGAACTCGAAACACAACTCGATGAGGCGAATCAACGCCGTGCATCGCTCGAAGAGAAAACACGCGAACTCCAAGCGGTCGTGAGTGCCTCGCGCGTTCGAGCCAAAGATGCCGCTGAATTGGTTGATGCCCGCGTGATCGAGGTTTCTCCCGATGGACGCACGGTGTACATCGACCTTGGACGCCGCGATCGATTGCGTCCCGGCATGACCTTTGAGTTGTATGCCGATGCCGCGCTGATCGGGCAGGATTCCAATGGATCCCAGTCGGCTGGAAAGGCAAGCGTCGAAGTGACTCGCGTTGGCGACACGACCTCTCAGGCACGGGTCACACGACTCCAGCCGCGCGCCTCAGTCAGCAGAAACGACATTCTCGCGAATGCCATTTATAGCCCCGACCACGAATATCGATTCATCGTGCATGGTCTGTTCGATGTGGATGGAGATGGCACTCCGAGCCAAGCTGAGACTGACTTTGTGAAGCAGCGCATCATCGATTGGAACGGCACTATCGTCGATGGCGATCGACTCGCTGGTGATGTCGACTTCGTCGTCATCGGCGTTCGCCCAACTCGTGCTCCGCAACCCGCACTCGATGCGACCGATGCTGAGTTTGCTTCGTTCGCCGCGCGTGAAGAAGTGCGTGAGCGTTACGAATCACTCATGCAAGCGGGTAGCGAGGCGCAGATTCCAATTCTCAACTGGAATCGCCTCCAGGTGCTCACAGGCGCATCGGATCGGTGAGCCGAGTTCGCGACTTCGCTCAGTACGCCGCCCTTCGTGGCATCTACGGTTTCCTGCACACTTTTCCCATCAATGCGAATCTGCACACAGCGGATGTCGTCGGGTCGGTCTTTTTCAATTGGTCCACGCGCCATCGCGAGCGCGCCATCACCCACCTTCGCGCGGCGTATCCAGAGTGGCCTGACGCCGAGGTGCGACGGATCGCCGAGCGAAGCGTTCGGCACATGATTCGCATGTTCATGGTGGAAACGATTCAGACACCACGACTGATTCATCCTGGAAGTTGGCATCGCCATGTTGAGGTTCCCGATGGCGATCCGAAGTTTCAACGAGCTCTTCAGATCTTGCTTGAGGGTCGTCCCGCCATCTTTGTCACGGGACACAGCGGCAACTGGGAATTGCTCGGATTCGCGCTAAGCCTTCTCGGATTCCCGATGACCGCACTCGCGCGTCCTGTGGATAACCCGTATCTCGACAAGTGGATCGTGGGTGTGCGCGAGGCGCGCGGACTTTCAATCCTGTCCAAGTTTGGAGCGAGCGATGCCGCCGTCGACGTCCTTCGCCAAGGAGGTCGACTCGCATTCATCGCCGACCAGGATGCGGGACGCGATGGCGTGTTCGTTCCATTCTTTGGACGATTCGCCAGCGTGTACAAATCGATCGCGCTCCTCGCGATGACACAAGAGGTCCCCATCATCGTCGGAGGCGCATTTCGAGTTGGGGATGGATTCCGCTATCGACTTGAAGTGAGCGATGTCATTGAACCGAAGGATTGGGCGAACGACGAGGATCCCCTCTTCGCGATCACGGCTCGATTCACCCACGGCATCGAGATGGGTGTCCGCGGCGCGCCCGACCAATACCTCTGGATTCATCGAAGATGGAAGAGTCGTCCGAAGCACGAACTCGAGGGAAAACCAGTTCCTCCTCGAATCGAGTCTCGACTCCGCGCGCTTCCGTGGATGAGTGAAGTGGGCGCGAACGAATTCATTGATCGATCGAATGTCCTTGCCAACGGAAGTGCGACCCATGTCTAGTCCACTCGCTGGGAAACGCGTCTTGGTCGTGGATGATGAAGAAGATGTCTTGCAAGGAATTCTGCTTGCCTTGGAGTCAGTCGGCGCGATTGGAGTCGGTCGAACGGACGGCGCAGAAGCACTCCATGCAGCGCACACCGAGAAGTGGGATGCCATCGTGCTCGACATGATGCTGCCGAGTTTTTCAGGGCTTGCCCTCGTCGATGAGATCAACGCTACCCCCTCTCCACCACCCATCATCATGATCACGGCGAATCAGGGTCAACGCCACCGCGACTATGCGACCTTGCGAGGAGTGAGTGGCTATCTCCAAAAACCTGTCGCTCTTTCGCGACTTCTTGCGGCGCTCTGTGGCGTGATCTCCCCAACGACCGATCCGCCCACTCCGACGGCAAGGTAGCCTTCCTCCATGCGACAGTTTGCGATCTCTGCACGACATCGAAATGACGACGGGTCGATGCCGCCCATCGGGCGCAGAGATGAATTGCTGAGTCAGTTCGCGACGATCAATACCTACCCAGAGTCAGTGGGATCCGATCAGCTTTTTGCCCCAGGCGTGACAATGGAATTGCCCAGCACAGATCTCGAACCGACTCAGATTCTGATGTCGATCGATGACGAAGACATCGCATGGCCCTACATCATGCGGTTGGTCAAAACGATCCCCGTGCGAATCTTGGATGTTGAATCTGGACGCGAACTGGGAGCCTCTTAGAACGGCATGCCGCGACGAGCTGCGGCCTGTCGCCGGAGCAACTCATCATCGAGACACCGAACGAGGGCTGAGACATCGGCGAGGGCTTGGTCGAGGCTTCCGCGCCCCCGAACCTGTCGCATGGGGTCTTGACGACCAGACGCCGACTCCTTGCGCTCGAGTTCGTGGATGGCCGAGGCCAATTGGTCGCGAAGTGCCATGGACTGCCGAAGGAGGATGACCCCTGGATCATTCTTGGCAACCGCGTCGATCGGAGCCGTACCCGCCAAACGAAGAACCGACTCGACGAGGGGCTTCGTCGGGTTTTGTATGTCAGTAGTTATTGGCGCAGGTCTTGAGACGCTCGCGTCCGGCATGGGGGTATTGTCCCTTGAGTTGGGAACATCGGCAACGCGACCCCAATCACTCCACAATTGCGTGTTATCGGGCGTTGATGAACTCTTCACAAAAAAACGCGGTTCGATCGCTCCGACACGACCGAACCGCGGGTTTTCGGGTCCCGTGAAGGACCGCGAAGAAGTTTGAACGGGGGACAGTATCGCGCCTGCCGCGACCGCGTCAACATCGAATACTCGACTTCTGAAAAAAAGTTGCAAATCACTGCAAAAAAGATGGTTGCGCTCATAAACAGCGATTGTGGACGAGGCGGCAATTGGGCAAACCCCCACCGGTTACGGAGCCAAAACCGCTGGTTCGACTGCTCCCTCGGCAGTCGGAGGCGGACAGAGCGCCTCAACACGTGCTCGAAGCTCGCTCGCACGCATGCGCACCCCCTGCTCATCCTTCACAGTCTGGACCAAGACAAAGTGCCATGCGTCCTTCGACTCAATGCGGGTGGGCAGCAACTGTGCCAAGAGGTCAGGACCTGGAACATCCCACATCGGAGCATCGACGGCTCGCGGTCCGACCCACGCGTCGTATCCATCCAGCCGAATCTCAACATCGAATGTGCCGTAGTGAACAAACTCAACCTCGCACGGCGTGGTCCCTACTTCACGGTGATTTAGAAGGACAGTCGCCCCCTGCGGATCAGAGGTCACACGCAGGGTGCGCTCGACACATCCTCCGCAGAACAATGTGGTGATGGACCCGACCACCGCAACAAGGGCGACTGAATGATGCGGGCCAAGGGGTTGCATGAAAGGGATACTAGTCGCACGACTAGACTCCGTTGATGGCGTTGTTGGAAGCGAACAAATTGGTCAAGTCCTACAACGGACGATGCGTCGTTGACGGCGTTTCGTTTCATGTGGATACGGGCGAAATCGTTGGACTCCTCGGGCGTAATGGAGCGGGAAAGACGACGAGTTTTCGCATGGTCGTCGGGATGATCCGCCCCGAGGCGGGCTCGGTTCGATTCGGTGGTGAGGATGTGACATTCCAACCCATGTATCAGCATGCGAGGGCGGGCATGGGATACCTCTGCCAAGAGCCGAGCGTGTTTCAGAAACTCACCTGCGAGGACAATCTCCTTGCGATCCTTGAAACGCAACCGATGAGTCGGGCTCAGCAGCAGAAGCGATGCAATCAACTCCTCAAACAGTTTTTACTCGAACACAAGCGCCAAGAACTCGCGCGAACATGCTCGGGAGGAGAGCGACGACGACTCGAAATTGCACGATCTCTCGTCACCAATCCGAAGTTGATTCTCTTGGACGAACCATTCGCTGCAGTGGATCCACACACCGTCGAAGAGTTGCAGGAAGAGGTTCGCAGACTCGCGGATAGCGGTATTGCCATCTTGGTCACCGACCACAATGTTCAGCAGACGCTGCGCATTTGCGACCGCGCGTACATCTTGCATGAAGGGCGCAATCTTCGCGATGGCAACCCTCGAGATCTCATTCGCGACGAAGTCGTTCGCGATGCGTATCTCGCCTCTACTTTTCGAGGCGACGAATTCGGTTGAATCGCGATTCAACGGGAAGGCGACGGGGATGATGCAGGTGTTGCAGGGATCGCCCCCTTCGCGAAGACTTCCAGTTCAACGATTCGGCTTGGCGTGGCTTGCCTTACGACCACCGAGAACCCATCGAAGTGGAGTGTCTCTCCGACCACAGGAATGCGCCCCGTCGCGTCGAGCACGAAACCAGCCACGGTGTCGTAGTCCGCTGCCTCTGGAATCTCAAGTTCAGTCGTTTCATTGACGACATCGACGCGCGTGCGCCCAGGCACAATCCACACACCGGGACGAACTTGGCGAATCACCTCAGGTTCGGCTCGCTCGTGGTCATGTTCGCCTTCAATTTCTCCCACGAGTTCTTCGAGGACATCTTCGATGGTGGCGAGGCCCGCTGTTCCACCAAACTCATCGACCACGATGGCAAGGTGTTCCTTTGACTTTTGAAAGTCGAGCAAGAGATCACGCACACGTTTTGTTTCAGGCACGCGCAAAGGATGGCGAAGGATGTCCACCATTCGAAATGGACGACCGCTCGTTCCAAGAAATGGGGCGAGATCGCGAATGTGAAGGACCCCAATGATGCGGTCAAGAGATCCGTCGTAGACGGGGAATCGCGAGTGGGGCACCGTCGTCACAAACGCGCGCACTTCAGCGAGATCGTCGGTGTATTCGAGTCCTTCCACCTCGGTGCGGGGTGTCATCACCTCGCTCACGGTGGTGTCGGCGAACTCCACGATGTTCTCGATCATATCGGCGCTCATCGGGTCGATTCCACCCGCCCACTCGCACTGTCCGACGGCGTCGAGTACTTCGGATTCAGCTTGGCTCTGCACAGACCCCGCTTCGGCGAGTCGCCGTGCCACCAATTCGACTCCATTGCCGACTTGAACGAGTGGCCACAACACGAATCGCATGAACTGAAAAAGCGGCACGCACACGATGAGCGACTTCGCACCGGCGTGGCGCGCCAATGCCGAAGGGATAATTCCCGTTCCGAGCCAAAGGACTGCTGCGGCAATGAGTCCGCCGCGCACGAACGATGCGACCTCGATTGGATCGCGCAATTCCATCGCAAGGATCAAGACGACGACGGCGGTGCGTCCCGCCATAAGGACAATCGCTGAACCCTCCTCGATGGACCGCAAGTGGGATGAGATCCACTGCGCTCGTGCAAGAACGCGTTTCTCGGTGGCGTGTCGGTTGATCGCTCCTTGCGTGGTTTGCACAATCGCGAGATGGACCGCCTCAGCGAATGCAGTCACGAGCGTCGCAGCGGTCGCTGCAATCAGAAGTCCGATCATGACGCCTCTCTCTGGGCGTCTTCACGACTGTAAATCGCTCCCACCCCAAGAGCGACAAGGATTCGGTCCTCTTCCACATGCATGCGAGCAGCATCGGCGTCCGAGTGATCGTCGAATCCATAGCAATGCAGAAGTCCGTGCACCGCATAAAGGAGGAGTTCGTGGATGAGCAATTGTCCTCCCTCTTCGCATCGGCGGCGAGCTTCGTCAGCGCAGATCGCGATGTCCACTTCGACTGGAGCACCTGCAGCCGAATCGTGAAAGGTCAACACATCGGTCTTCGACTCGAGCGACAAGTGTTGGGTGTGCAGGCGGATCATTTCAGTGTCGCCGACAACTCGAATCGAACATCGCGCGGGAGGAGACGGCAAAAAGGTCGTCGCGCCAACGATCAACTGGGTCAACGCCATCTCGCACGCGAGGGCGTCCGCCCCTGCGTCGGGTGCCGTACAAACTTCGATTGAGGATCCATCCATGCGAGTGCACACGATACGCTCGCCGCGGCGCGGTGAATCACCTACCCGATGCAGAGAGGGTCACCGCGATGTAGTGCGGTTTGACTCGACTTTCAAACTCGCTTCGGAACTTATTCACAATCGTGCGAATCGCCCAGTTGTTGCCGTCCGCCAGTCCGCAAATCGTGGTGCCAGGAGTGAGTCCCATGCTGCCCGCCAACTCGAGCAAGAGGTCAAGGTCGGCGGTCGTTGCATCGCCCGCTTCGATACGGCAGAGCAATTTGTAGAGCCATCCGCTGCCTTCGCGGCAGGGAGTGCATTGTCCGCACGATTCATTCTTGAAGAATCGAGAGATGTTGCGTGCGACCATCACCATGTCGGTGTCTTCATCGAATACGGTTGGACACGCGGTGCCGAGTCCGAGCACATCGCACTTGCGGCCGATGTCGAAGTCCAACATCGCCTCGTACTGGTCTGTGCCGAGGATGCCCATGCTCACTCCGCCAGCGATCGCCCCCTTGAACTTCTTCCCTGCACGCATGCCACCGCAATACTCTTCGATGAGCGTGCTGAGCTTGATGCCCAGCGGCGCTTCGAAGACACCGGGACGCGCCACATGTCCGCTCACTCCCATGAGTTTCGGACCCCATGAGGGCATCGCGCCGGGAAGGGTGCTCTCGACGCCGCAAGACTTCCACCAGTCGAGTCCCTTTTCGATGATGGGAACAACCGCTGCGAGTGTCTCGACATTATTGATGATCGTGGGGCGACCGAAGAGTCCCTTGACCGCGGGGAATGGAGGCTTGAGTCGTGGCCATCCACGCTTCCCCTCAATCGCCTCGAGGAGTGCAGTCTCTTCGCCGCAGATGTAGGCGCCCGCACCGCGGTGCAAATAGCACTCAACCTTTTGAGTACTGGCACCATTCATCAATCCTTGCCCACCAAAGATGCCGTGCGCGTAGGCCTCCTTGATTGCGTTCTCCATCACTTTTGCTTGGTGGTGATACTCACCGCGAATGAAGAAATACGCCGCGTCGAGTTGGCATGCGTAGCACGCGATGGCGATTCCTTCGAGCACGAGATGTGGATCAAAATCGATGAGCAATCGATCTTTGAATGTGCCAGGCTCTGCTTCGTCGGCATTGATCGCGAGGTAACGCTTTCCTTTTCCATCGGGAGCGGGAAGGAATGTCCACTTCAAACCCGCAGGAAATCCTGCCCCTCCACGACCTCGAAGGACTGCCGCCTTGACCAAGTCGATGACTTCTTGAGGCTTCAGATGAAGTGCTTTCTCAAGAGCCTTGTATCCGCCCGTCTTGACGAACTCGTCGCATGAAACAATGTGCCGCGATTTCGGATCGGCGAATGGCACACAAGGGATGCGCTGTGTTAGTGCTGGTTCTTGGAGTCGCATGTTTTCACTTCTACTTCGTCAATCGTCGTTCGTCGCAGGACGACCTCGCCCATCTGCCGTTCTTCGACGGTTCGATTCACTTCCACTCGAGGGGGCGCCAATTTTTTGGTTGCTGGACTCTTCACGCCGCGCCAAATCTCTCCGAAAAAGCGTCCGAGATTGCGTGCGATCGTTGAGTCGTTCCCCATCTCAGTGCGCGCCTCCCTCGCAGGAGCCACTGCAGGATGATTGACGCGCCTTCGCCACAAGTTCTCGCACCTTTTCGACCGTGAGATTCTCGTGGAGCGTTTCTCCGAAGAGTGCCACAGGTGCGCTATCGCACGATCCGAGACACTCGAGCGGCAACAAGGTGAACGAACCGCACGAGGTGGTCTCGTGGTCATCGATGCCGAGCAACGATTTGACCTCATCCACGATTGCGGAATGTCCGCACGCCTCGCACGCGATGCTCTGACAGACCGAGATGATGCAACGACCACGCGGTTCGCGACTGAACTCCTCGTAAAAACTCATGGTGTCAAGCACTTCGGCGGGAGTGATCTTCAAGAACGATGCGATCTCGACCATCGCCTGCATCGGAATGTGTCGCTCTCGATGCTGAATGTCGTGCAAAATCGGAAGCAGCGCACTCTGCCTCGTCGCATAGCGAGGCAATAAGTCGCGTTCATATCCCCCACGCATCTTCTCATCCAGATACGGCGCAGCGCGAGTGGGAATCTTGGTGGTCGCGCTTGGCTTGGTCTTCCAGGACATGGGTGAACTTCCAGAAGGGTTATCGATCGAGTTCCGCGGCGATGATATTGAGCGAACCCAAGACGGCGACCATGTCAGCGAGTTGGTGTCCTTCAATGAGTTTTGCGAAGACTGAGAAGTTAATGAAGCACGGAGGACGGCATCGTGCGCGGAATGGGCACTTGCTTCCATCACCGACGATGAAGTAGCCCAGTTCTCCATTCGCACTTTCCATCGACGAGTACACCTCGCCGACTGGCGTCACAAATCCGCGGTTGTGCATCACCAACTCGAAAAGTTGGATCGATCCCTCAATCGATCCATACACATCGCCCTCCTTGGGAATGCGCATCTTTCCATCTGCAGTGGAATCGATCGAACCGCCAGGAATGCGGTCGATGAGTTGATCAATGATGTGAATGGATTGCTTGATTTCTTCGACTCGAACGTGGTACCGAGCCAGGCTGTCGCCCGTCGTCGCGATGGGAACATGGAACTTCACCGCCTCGGCACCTTGACCATCCCAGTTGTCGGCGTAGCACAGGTAGGGAGAATCCTTCCGCACATCGCGGCGCACTCCGGAAGCGCGCGCGACAGGTCCAGAAAGGCACCACGACGCGGCATCTTCACGACTAATCGATCCAACCCCTGCAAGTCGATCGACAAAAATGCGATTCGAGTTGAGAAGGTTCTCCACGTCGCCGAGTGCTTTGGTCATCCGTTCATGGATGAAGGTCTTGACCATCCTCTTGAAGACTTCTTCATCGGGAAGATCGCGCCATGCGCCTCCCACGCGTGTCCAATCGGGGTGGAATCGTTGCCCAGAGACATACTCGACGATGTCGTAAATGAATTCGCGCTCGTTGAATCCGTAGAGGAATCCTGTAAACGCACCGAGGTCGAGTGCAGCGGCACCGACGCAGAGCAGATGATTCTGAATCCGCCCAATTTCGGCCATGATGGTGCGCAGGACTTTGCATCGAGGAGTGATCTCGACGCCGAGCAAATGCTCCACCGCGCCGTGCCATGCAATGTCATTCGAGATGGGTGAGGCATAATCCATCCGACTCACGGTGCACACATACTGATTGAAGTCGTGGTGCTCGGCGAGTTTTTCAAACCCAGAATGGAGATACCCAATGTGCGGCACCGCACGCACGACTCGCTCACCATCGAGCTCAAGCACAATGCGAAGTGTGGTGTGCGTGGCGGGGTGTTGAGGTCCAAAATTCAACAACCAACGATCGGGAGCCTTGGCACGATTGTCCAAGTACTCGGTCGTCTCAACATCGAGGTCAAATGCTTCTGCGGGCTGGAGGTCAAACGGCATGGGCGGCGCAGTATATGGATTTGCTGCGGTGTTGGATCACTTCCACTCCCCCCCGCATCATCCTCGGAATACGGCGCCGAGACGCTTGCCCATGAGCAGGCTCGCTCCCGCCAAGGTGGCGGCGAGAAGGAACATCGCCCAAACTCCCATCGCGCTTGCAATCGCGTCTCCATCACCGAGCCGTTCATGCAACGTGTAGATCGCTTTCGTAATCGGATAGTCAGGTTCTCGCTGCGCGAGGATGATGCTGTCGGACACCTCGAGCATGCTGAACGAGAAGGCGAGCATCCCCCCCGCGATCAAGTTGGCAGCGACGAGCGGTGTCACCACGCGACGCATGACGGTGAAGCGTGACGCTCCTGTCATCGAGGCTGCTTCTTCGAGTGCGACGGGAGTTTGCTCGAGTCCCGCGCTCGCACTTCGCACGACATAGGGCAGCCGACGAATCGCATAGGCGCAGATCAAGAACGGAAACGGATTGGGAGTCGCTCCCATAATGTTGCCGAGCGATTGAAGTGGCGCGTTCCTCAGCCAATTCATCGCCGCCGTGGGCAGGATTGGATCCACCACCCAACTGAGGGATGGAGGCATCGAGCCCGAGAATGGCCAAGAGAGGCTCATCGCCACAAATCCGAACGCCATGACGAGACCAGGGACGGCGAGCGGAAGCATGCACATCCCATCCAAGATTGATCGTCCGAAGACTCGGCTTCGCACGAGCAGCCTTGCGATGATGATTCCAAGCACAAGGTTGATCGCCACCGCAATGGAGGCAAGGAACAAACTGTTGCGCATGCTTCCCGATGCGAGTGGATGAGACATCGCATCAGAGAAATAGGTCGTTGTGAAGGATCGAGGGGTGAGACTCTGCCACCAGGAGCCTGCCAGTCCAACGCTCGTCAGGATGACGCCAAGGTGAGGCAGCACCGCAAGGCAAGTAATCACCGTGAAGAGCGTGGTCGCTCCTGCGGCTCGCCAAGAACGCAGCGGAAGGTCCGTCGCTCTCACACTTGCTTTCACGACGCCTGCGGTTCCCGCTCGACCGAACAAGTGTTTTCCAATCAGATAGACAATGATCGACACCGTGAGCATCACCACCGTCAGCGCGTACGGCTCGCGCGACGCTTCGAGTCCCTTGAGCCCATCGAATATCTGGACTGGAGTCACAGCGCGGTACTCGAACATGAGTGGCGTGCCGAGTTCGGTGAAACTCCAAACGAAAACGAGTGTGGATCCAGCGAAGAGTCCAGGTCGAGCAAGGGGCAAGGCGATACGAAGGATTCGGCGAAAGGATCCTGCACCCATGCCTCGCGCGGCTTCATCCATTGCAGGATCGAGATTCGCGAGCGCAGCGACAAGATTGAGATAAATGATCGGATAGAGCGCGAGTGCTTCGACGATGATGATGCCAATCAATCCTCCATCACCGAAGAGGTCGAATGCGGGGAGGCCGACCGAGTGCATGAGCATCTCGAACGATCCACCACGATCAAAGAGTTGCCGAAATCCAATCGCGCCCACGAATGGCGGGAGGATCATCGGGACGAGTACAACTGCCGAGAAAAACTTTTTTCCTGGAAACTGGCATCGCGCCGCGAGAAGTGCCATCGGAGTCGCGAGAAGGATCGCGAGGCAGGTCGTCCCCCCTGCAATCTGCAAACTCGTGAGCAGTCCTTCTCGAAGATAGGAATCCGACAGAACCGTCGTGATTTGGCTGAACGTGAATGAGCCGTCGACCGACGAGACGAATGCGCCGCGCACCGTGAGCCAAATCGGTAGCCCAAGAAACACGCCAAGAAGCGCGATCAATGCCCATACTTGAAAGAGTTCGCGCCGAGATCGCATGCGGACGAGAGCGTAGCGAGAAGCGAATCGGCGTGGCGTGCTGAGGCTTAGCCCCAGTTGCCCAGCAGTGACGCGAGGTCCTGCCCATCCACATTGCCGTTGGAATCGAAGTCGGCGGCAGGATTGGCCGTGCCCCAAGCGCCAAGAAGTGTGGCGAGGTCTTGTCCGTCCACACGATTATCGCCGTTCGTATCACCGACGATGGTTTGCGCTGGCATGATCCACGCGACTGCGACCGCCGTGCTCGATGTCGCTGTCTCACGCTTGAGTTCGATCACATAATCGCCGGGAACAAGTCCTTTGATCGACAGCAGCTCAACATTGTCGACCGCGCTCTGGCTCACAATGTTGCCCGAGGCGAAAGCGCTGAGACCAGCATCGCCCATGAGCGGCGAGAGTGTCGTTCCAACGACTCGATGGAGATAGAGTGAGAAATTCGCGACTGTTGGAATGCCAAACGTGGACGGCACCGTTCGATGCCAAGTCGCCAAGATGGTTGCTTCATCGATCAGCGACGAAACATGAAAGCGCCAGTAGGTATTCGCGGTGGTTGGGGCGAGGAATGACCATCCCTTGGAGAGAATCGTGTCACTCGCCGGAACGGTGGTTTGCCCATCTTGTTCGAGTCCAGTCAGAATCATGTGGGCTCGGTCGATGTTGACGAGGTCAGCACCGTAGAGTGGATCGAGCGGCTTTGCCGTCCAGCCTCTCATTGCTCCAGTCGTTGCGGGATTGTTCGTCCAACCAGCGCGGCGAACAGCTCCAGCCATCAGGGCAGCCTTGATCACCACGGGTTTTCGCGCGTCGAGGTTGGCCACCAAGGTCGGATTGGTCATCGCCGTATCAAAGAGCAGCGCAGCGCACGCAGAAACGACCGGCACTGAGTAACTATTCAATGTTCCTGGGGCGACGAGATCTGGCTTCATGCGGGCAGGTCCATCAATCGTTGCAACCGTGTCTCCGGCACTGTGCTGTCCATCCATGCGACCCACGGCGATGCCGTGATAGGACAGGGCAAAGAGCGGGCTCGTGGCACTTCCGAGTCCATTGTTTTCCCCGTTGCACATCAGCGTGCCATCGCGATGCATCGCAAAATCCGCTCGACGAATGGCATCGTTGTCGTAGACCGCCTGTCCGAATGAACCAATCCATGAGTGATTGAACACCTTGACGAGTGTGGGAGCGACGAGTGGAGGAGCCGCGCTCCCTTGGTTTGTTCGCAGGTAACCCGCTTGGATAAACGAGTTCGCTTCGTACAGATGAATCAACGGGAGTCCGGGGACGACGCTTCCCGTCAATCCATAGAACGGTTGCCCGACCCATGTGGCGTGTCCACTGTTGCCTGGCGTTCCGCTCATCGCCACGAATGTCTTGCCGACGAACTGCGCGTTTGCTTGATCGGGACCGTATGAAGTCCCTGATGGTGCCTCGACCTGCGCCACGCGAATCGCAGAACCTGTTGGCATGTTCGCCGCCCCGACCCGTGCCACTAATTCAACGAATCCGATGTCGTCAGCGAAGGTCGAATGAGCACCAAACACCAACGCGGTGAGGGTGATCACGCCGCACAACGAGGCAACTGAACGACTGGTGCGATGGATCATCATTTCTTCTGACTTGAATTCGGGGGACATACCAAACAACGCCATCCACAACTGCGGCGTTCTACTTGTCCAAATGTACCTTTCAATCATCGACTTGCAAATCGAATTCCGCCAAGTCGAAAGCCTTTTCCCATCAAGTGGTAGCCTCTTGGAAGGATGTCCAGACCGACGGTCATCGTCACGGAGTCACTCTCTGAGCCCGCCACCGAATGGCTCGCAGCCCGGTGCGAGTTGATTCATGCGCGCCCAGAGGAATTGGCGTTCACCGCCGCCCAAGACCGCGCGCAGGGGTTGGTCGTCCGAACGTACACAGTCGTTGACGATGCGCTGCTGAATCGACTCCCCAATCTTCGCGTGGTGGGACGGGCTGGAGTGGGGCTCGACAACATCGATCTCAATGCGGCGCAAGCGCACTCGGTCAAAGTGTGCAGCACTCCCGATGCGAACACTCAAGCCGTGGTCGAGTACATCCTCTGTCTGCTCTGCGACGCGCTGCGACCGCGCATCTTTCTCGATCGACCGGTGAAGCGCGATGTGTGGGATGAGATTCGGTCGGATGTGGTCGGGCTCTGGCAGATGGACGAACTGAAACTCGGCATCTTGGGACTCGGTCGCATTGGAAAACGAGTCGCCGAAGTCGCTCGAGCGATCGGATTCGAAGTGATCTATCACGACCTCATCGAAATTCCGACTTCCCATCGGCACGGCGCGACGCCAGTCGATCTTGAAACACTCTTCTCGGATGCAGACATCCTCTCGATCCACGTCGATGGACGATTGGAGAATCGCCACTGCGTCTCGCACCCCTTGTTGTCACTGATGCGCCCCGATGCGATTCTCATCAACACAAGTCGAGGAATGGTGATCGACGATGGTGCCCTCGCGGCGTTCTTGCGCGCGAATCCTGGAGCCGTTGCCCTCTTGGACGTGCATGATCCAGAACCATTCACCGTCGAGAACCCTCTGCTTGCCCTTCCGAATGCTCACTTGGCTCCTCACCTTGCGAGCCGAACTGAAACGGCGATGGAAAACATGAGTTGGGTGGTGCGCGATGTCGTCGCCGCACTCACTCCCGTCCACTCAGAAGTAACACAGTAATCTTCACCGCCCTTCGTCCTCTTCTTGGAACAAACCATGTTTGAAATCGCCAATATTCACGCCCGACAAGTGCTCGACTCACGCGGCAATCCCACACTCGAGTGCGATGTCACTTTGGACGATGGAGTGCTCGGCCGTGCCGCAGTCCCATCTGGAGCAAGCACAGGCGAACATGAGGCGGTCGAACTGCGCGATGGCAAAAAGCACTGGATGGGCAAAGGTGTCACCAAGGCGGTGCGCCATGTCAATGAGATCATCGCTCCAGAATTGTTCGGTGCCGATGTGCGAAACCAAGAAGGCATCGACCGACTCATTCTCGAATTGGATGGAACGGAAAACAAGTCGCAACTCGGCGCGAATGCCACCCTTGGAGTTTCACTCGCCGTCGCCCATGCCGCAGCCATCGCGTGCGAGTTGCCGCTGTGGCGTTATCTCGGCGGAAGTCACGCAAGGACACTCCCCTGCCCCATGCTGAACATCCTCAATGGAGGAAAGCACGCTGACAACACCGTGGACTTTCAAGAGTTCATGATTCAGCCTTGGGGATTCGACACATTCGACGATGCTCTTCGCGCTGGTGTCGAGATCTATCACACTCTGAAACAGGTCTTGCACGATGCACACTTGTCGACTGCGGTGGGCGATGAGGGTGGATTCGCCCCAAACCTCAAGTCGAATGAAGAGGCACTCGAGATGATCGCACGCGCCGTCAAGAAGGCTGGATACGACCTCGGCACGCAGATCAAGATTGCGCTCGATCCTGCGACAAGCGAACTCGCCAACGAGGCGAAGAAACTCGCGAAGTCGTCCTCAAAGCGAAAGGCGGGCGTTGGATACTGCTTCTTCAAGAGCGATCCGAAACGGATCGTCTCGAGCGACGAAATGATCGACCTTTGGAGCGGATGGTGCAGAAAGTGGCCCATCTGCTCGATTGAAGATGGACTGTCTGAGGACGATTGGTCTGGTTGGGCGAATCTGACTCGCGTCCTTGGATCCACGACACAACTGGTGGGCGATGATCTCTTCGTCACGAATCCGAAGTTCCTCGCTCGCGGGATAAAGGAAGGATGCGCGAATGCGATCTTGGTGAAGGTCAATCAGATCGGCACCTTGAGCGAAGCACTCGAGGCCGTCGAACTCGCCGACAAGTCGGGCTACCGATCGATCCTGAGTCACCGTTCAGGTGAAACGGAAGATGCAACGATCGCCGACCTCGCCGTCGCCACGAATTGCGGACAAATCAAGACGGGAGCTCCCTGCCGCAGCGATCGCAATGCGAAGTACAACCAACTGCTTCGCATCAGCGAGGAACTCGGCGAGAACGCTCTCTTCGCTGGTCATGCGTAAGAGTGGAGTCCCGTGATCACAAAGTTGATCACGATCCAATTGAAGAGCATGACGAGTGCGCCAAGAACCGCGAGAATCGCAGTCCAGAACCCCTTGTCATGCACCTTCATCCGCACGTGAATCAGGAGCACGAAGACAACGAATGTGTTGAGGGCGAAGACTTCCTTTGGATCCCAGCCCCAGGGTCGACCCCAACTGTGATCTGCCCAAATCGCTCCCATCACGAGCCCAGCCCAGAGCATGACGAAGCTCAACTCCATGAGAAGCATGGTGACGCCGTCCAGTATTTCTCCGAGTCGACCACGTCCATCCGCGCGCTCGATGCCCGTTGAGAGAAGCACCTCTGCTGCTCCGCCCGCCTTGGCATACGTGGCGGGTCCTCCGAGGTAGCGATAGGCGAGATAGAGGAACGCTGTCACCGCCGCCATGAAGATCAACGCGTAACTGAAGATGATGACATTCGTATGGATGTAGAGCCACACATCGTGCAGCACTGGCATCATGTTGGAAATGTTCGCGTTCAATTCCGCTGGCAAGAAGTGCGCGGACATCAGCGCGACCATGCTCGCTACGGCGCTGCAGAGTGCGACGACTCCAGCGGTGGCGCGGCGACGAAGGAAAGGTTCGAGCACGAGGGCGAGCGCCCCTCCGAACCAGACGGATGTGGTGACCGCTTCGAACATATTCGAGTTCGGCCACCGTCCTGAAATCCACCAACGAAGCAAGAGTGCTGCGGTGTGAAGGAGGAACGCCACCACGAAGATGCACAGTCCGATGCGGCGCGCTGCAACCCAGCGATAGATCGTGCCAAGCAGCAAGAAAATGACGCTCGCCATGTACACCAGCCAAATCCACACGAGATTGCCTTGATGGAAGTACCACGTTTCCCACGCGAGTCGATTGGCATCGGGGTACACCTCTGGGTGGACAGCGGCAAGCGCAACGGCGAAGTGACGCACAGCTTGGTTCGTGATTGTGGCATCGCCCTGCGACCAACCCTCGACCAATTCGCGCCATGCGACCGAAACGGCCATCTGCCGTTCCTCGGCAATATCGGGAAGCAATTGGGCAGTCATGCCAGTTGCTTGCACCTGTGCAGGATCCACGGCGAGCAACATCACTTCACTGATGCCATGCCACGGAGCACTGGCCTCTTTCGACCCAGGTGGAATCACGCGCAATTGGCGAAGGAGCAACTGCTGATCGCGCACCGCGAGTGCTTGCTCGATCTGATCGACGACCTTCGCAGTGCGAATGAGATCTCCCTGCATTTCTTGAAGGACTCGTTGTGATTCTCGTCGTGAAAGAAGTTCTTCAGAAATCAGACCCGACTCCACGAACGTATTCATCCGCTCACTCAGCGAACCATCGGCGGCAACGAGTGCATCGGCGATGGGAACACGATTGTGCTTTCCTTTCACATAGATGATGTCGGCATCGTCGTACGCCTTGGGGCGAATGAGCAAGTCGAGGTAGGTGAACTCGTTCGACTGCCCTGCGATGCGCCTGGGACCCGAGACATATCCCATCATTTGGTGGGCAAAACTGCCAAAACTCTTGAGGCGCCCTTCGGTGTGCACCGCCACTGATTCGAGCGGTGTGAGATCGACGAGCTCTGCAAACGATGGTGCCTCGTCGCCGTGCGACGGCGCGGCGGGAAGTCCGATCGTGAGCAAGGTGACGAGAGCGATGAGTGCAGCAGAGGTCGCTCCTGTCGATGGGCGAATCGAAGCGCCCTTTGCTTTCGACTGCTCAGATTGCTTGCGGCGAAGAGTGGGCTTCACATAAAAAGCGTAGATCATTCCAATCACCGCGACGATGCATCCTGCGAGTTGGATGCCAACACCTTGCCGAGTGGCGACTCCGAGGACCGTGTAATTGCGTCCGAGGCTCGGCATGTCTCCTTCAGCGCGAGGTGGCTCTGGCGGATCCCACTGCGCTTGGAAGAACCACAATCCGTTGTGTTCGACGGGAGCGTTCACGCTCACCGCAACCGGTTCGGTCCATCCTGCAGACACATCATCGCGAAATCGAACCATGCTCGTGTAGTCGCGAATGCTGCTTGTTTCTCCGGTGAATCCGCCGATGTGCGATGTGAGCGAGAACCGATCCAGAGCGACCTCTGCACCCAGTCGGACGCGCTGTCGTGAGAAAAGGAGTTCAACGACTCGTCCATCTTGAAGTGTGATCGATGCGGGCTCGAAAGGATGCCGCCGCAAGACCTCGAGTTGATTCTCGAACGGGTATGGCGAATAGTGTATCCAGTGAGAGTGCCCGTCTGGATCAATGAGTCGAATCTGAGCGAAGAGTTCCCGTGCATCGCGAGATCGCTGGGATACGGGAACAATCGACGGACGAGTTTCCTGGACCGCGCGCTGCACATACTGCACCACTTCGATAGCAATGCCGGCCGGAAGGTTGAAGACTCCTCCTTGCTCAATGGGTTGGACTTTGACGGCCTTGCCTTCACCGGTGACCACGCGCAATTGCCGCTCACCTGGTCCAGCGACGAATGTCACCAGAGCATCACCACGCGATGGGGTAAACAGTGCTGAGAACTCGTCGCTCACGGGCTTCGGTGCGTCGTACATCGTTCCATCGAAACCGACATCTCGGCATAAGTCGAGAAGATCAAAAACCCAACGACGCGTCGTCCCCCTCGGCGTGCGGAACTCGACGATGGCCACGCTTGTACTGCGTCCCTCTAACTTTAGATCCTGTTGGCTCGCGATGACTTTGTAGGCAAACCCAAGTGAAGGATTTCCGATGAGACGGAATCCATCCGCGTCTGGCGGTTGAGAGTCTCCTGATTGGTCTGTGGCAGCGGACGGTTGAACTGGCACGACGATGGCGGCGGATTCTCCGGGAATGGTGATTTCCATCGAAGGAATACGGGTCAATCGCGCAAACTCATCTTCATTGAAGACCCAATCAAATCGAAGAAATCCACCCTCGGCGACGCGCTCTGTTGGATTCAACGCGCTCAATCGTGTGACCTGCGGCGTTGAATCAGAACCCGCTGCCGTGGAACTCGACGAGAGCCAAATCATCGGATTGAGCGGTGTTTGGACTCCACCTCCACTCCAACGCACTCGGTCTTGTGCATACCGAAGGTAGGAATCGACCTGCAATGTCAAATCGGGAAACGGATCGCTCAAGTCTGTTGGCCGCGCCATCACGGAGAGCCCATCACCAACCTGAATCACTTCAGTGGATGTTGAGAACACCGATGCATGGTCAGCGACGTGATCGTTGTAAAGCGGCATCCCTTCCAACGGACGCTCATGCCACGCTCCACCTGGAGTGCGCACATACAACGCCCAACTCTTCGCGAGATCGTTGCGAAGGTAGAACCACTTCTGGCTTTCGTATTCGAGCGCGAGAGCGAGTCGCGGTTCGATGATGGGATTGCCTGTTTCCTTGCGAGCACGCTTCACGGGCTGCGCGACATCATCGGAAAAGACAAGGTCTTCGGTGTACTCAGGGAAGCCCGCCACAAGTTGGCGCATAAAACGTCGACCATTCCCCTCGACCAAAACGGTCACGCTGTAGGTCCGAAGTCCTGTGTTCTCTCCAGAGAGCAATGCCCATTCTGGGTCGATGGATTGCACGGTGATGGTCCACGGATCTTGTGCGGTGCCGAGTTGAATCATCTGACCTGGGGAGACGACAAACGAACCACTGCTCCCACCGCTTCCATCGAGGTGGGCGATCAACCTCCGCATCGCCACGGGCGCATCCCCTTCCACCTTGGTTCCGAAGTAAATGACACTTCCAACGAGCAACAGAATGATGCCGCTGTGAATCATCCACACACCGTAGTTCACGACCTTGAAGGGAATTCTTTGGATGGTCGTGACGATGATGTTCGCCGCGATCAGTCCCAGGAGGAGATCAAATGGCCACCAGTGGAACCACTCGAACTCCGTCATGTCGAAGGCGGGCCACTGTCTGACTTGCGCGTGAACCCACGCCTCGTCCGACCAGACATTCCATCCAATGGGGAAGACGGCTCCTGCCGATCCAAGTGCCATGTACACAAAGAGACACACCAAGAGCGAGATCCCAAGGGTCACGCTCGAAAACAGTACGAGAACACTGCGCATCAACTGTCTTGCCGCCATTGCGGCATGGTAGGCAAAGCAGCGTTAGACTGCCCTCGTTCTCTTGCTCACTGGACTATTCATGCGCAACCTCATCATCATCGTTTCACTCCTCGTCGCCTCAACCGTCGCCTTCGCTGGCGCCACATTCTCCTCTGCACTTCCGAAACAACAGAGTGCGACGGATGGTTCTGCGGCAAAAACGGCTGCAATTGTCTCGTACGTTGAGTTCAAGACGACGAAGGGGTCGTTTGTCGTCGAGGTCGATGCGACCAACGCGCCGCTCAGCGCGGAAAACTTTGTCCAGTACGTCAAGGACGGTTTTTACAACGGCACCAGTTTTCACCGCGTGATTCCAGGGTTCATGATTCAAGGTGGAGGATTCACCAGCGACATGGCTCAGAAGGAGACTCGCGCGCCGATCAAGAATGAATGGCGCAATGGACTCAAGAACAGTCGAGGCACCCTCAGCATGGCGCGAACCAACATCGCCGACAGTGCCACGAGCCAGTTCTTCGTCAACCTCACCGATAATGCAGCGCTCGACATGGCGCGTGACGGAGCCGCCTATGCCGTGTTCGGACATGTTGTGAGTGGTATGGATGTCATCGACGCGATTGCCGCCGTGAAAACACGCTCGTTCAAGGGACATAAGAATGTGCCTGAAGAGGCAGTCCTTGTTGAATCAGCAACGGTCATCGAAAAACCAGCAGTGATTCAGCCAATTCCAGCAGCGCCGACCGCCGCCGCCAAGGATGCGGCCGCTCATTGATCGGGAAAAACCATGAAGAACTTTCGCATCTATCACGGTGACGGCGATGCGCTCATGGAAGTGACGGCGGGAGCGACGCATCTCAAGCTCATTCCAAGCGGTGATCCTCGAAAGGTCATCGACAAAGCACCGATTCGATTGCTGTGGGGACAGCACCTCCTCACCGACATCATGCACGGACGATATCGAACGCTCGTCTTGGGAGTGAATGATGTCGACAATGAGCGCGGTGTTTTGGGTGAACTCCTGAGGCTCATGCCCACAAGCCAGTGGACTCTTGCAAGTGCGACGAGTTACGCCAAGGTGTTTCGTGAAGCGACCGTACTGCACGCGCGCGAAGATCGTGAGCCCTACGTCATCAAGTTAGACCTTGATCGGCTGTTGATTCTTGCTCTGCTGCGCCCACACGGTCGCGATCACTTCACCCTTGAAGACATTTACCGCGGATTCACGACGATTGGGCGGATGTTGGATGGACGGCGCGAGCGTCTTCCTGTTGCTGCAGTCTCTTTCCTCGGAGCCAAGAGCAACTCGCTTCATAATTCAAAGGGTGACGAGCCTAGTTTCGAAGCGGTTCTCGATGCGATGTGGAAGGGTGGATTCACCGGCGATGTGTATCCACCGGTGGCATCGTGGGACAAGGACGAAGTGGGCGTCTTCGCGAATTTTCCATTCCCTGAGTCGGTGGATCGAATGCGCCAAGGCAGTTCGTAATGTCGACGAGTGAACCCTTCGAGGCATTTCGCCGCCATCCTTGGCATGGACTCCAGACGTGGGCGAGTGCTCCTTCGATCGTGAATGCGTTCATCGAGATCACCCCGTTCGACGTGGTGAAATACGAACTCGATAAGCAGTCTGGATACCTCAAGATCGACCGTCCGCAACGGCTGTCGTCGACACCTCCAACGTTGTACGGTTTTATCCCGCGCACCCTCTGCGGTCCGCGTGTAGCGAAACTCTTCGGCACGGGCGGCACCACCGGAGCCACCACCGCAGTTCCATCAGACCTTGGAGCGGACAATGACCCGCTCGACATCTGCGTCTTCAGCGAGCGTCCTGTCAATCGTCAAGAAATCATCGTGCAGTGCCAAGTGGTCGGAGGCATCACGATGCTTGATGGAGGCACTGCCGACGACAAGATCATTGCCGTGATGAGGGATGATGCGATTTGGGCGGGCGCTCGAACCCTCGAGGATCTTCCCCCTCCCCTGATCGAGCGACTCGTGCACTTCTTCAGCACCTACAAGATGCGACCGGGGCACGCCTCACCAGCGATGGTGCTCGGCACGTATGGCCCTCGCCATGCAGAGCGCGTCATTCGCGAATCGATTGCCGATTACAACGACGCATTCCCTGGACACTGACGATTCAGTCGTCGCCGAACTTGATGCCTTGCGCGAGGGGAAGATCACGAGACCAATTCATCGTGCATGTTTGACGACGCATGTAGACCTTCCACGAGTCGCTGCCCGACTCGCGGCCACCACCTGTGTCTTTCTCTCCTCCGAATGCGCCGCCGATTTCTGCGCCCGAGGTGCCAATATTCACATTCGCGATGCCGCAATCGCTTCCAGCGTGCGAGAGGAATCGTTCGGCGGAGCGCATGCTGTCTGTGAAGATCGCACTCGAGAGTCCCTGATCGACTCCATTCTGAATGGCCAACGCTTCGTCGAGATTCGACACGCGAAACACGTACAAAATGGGAGCGAATGTCTCTTCGCAGCAAATCGCGGGGATGACTCCCTTGGGCACAACCATGATGGTGGGAGCGACGAAACAGCCTGGTTTGTCAGCCCATTTATCAAGTTCAGCGATGCCGCCCGCGGCGACGGTGCATCCCTGCGCGATGGCAGTGGTGATCGCCGCTCGCATTTGATCCACTGATCTTTGATTGATGAGTGGTCCCATGAGGGTGCGGCTCTCCATCGGATCACCAATCGTGACCGATCGACACGCCTTGCACAGTCGGGCAGTGAGATCTTCGACGATCGACTCTTCAACGATGAGTCTTCGCGTGGATGTGCACCGTTGTCCCGCGGTCCCGACGGCTCCAAAGAGAACGCCGCGTGTCACGAGTGCGAGGTCTGCATCGGCAAGAACGATGATGGCGTTATTCCCACCGAGTTCGAGCAAAGTGCGACCGAGGCGCTTACCCACGACTTCGGCGACTCGACGTCCCATGCGGCACGATCCCGTTGCCGAGATCAGAGGAATGCGCCGATCGGCGAGGATGGATTCTCCAACCACTGCGTCGGTGCCGAGAATGAGTCGGAAGACATCTTGAGGATCTCCATTCGTTGGACGGAAGATCTGTTGGGATGCCATCACCTTGCGAGCGAGATCATTGCAGGCGATCGCCGTGAGAGGCGTGATCATCGAAGGCTTCCAAAGGCATGTATCGCCGCACACTGCCGCGAGCATCGCATTCCACGCCCAGACTGCTGCTGGAAAATTGAATGCCGTAATGATGCCAATCGTTCCGAGTGGATGCCACTGCTCATACATGCGATGCAGCGGGCGCTCGGAATGCATCGTGAGTCCATACATCTGACGAGAGAGTCCCACAGCAAAGTCGCAGATGTCGATGCATTCTTGGATTTCACCGAGTCCTTCAGCACGAATCTTTCCCATTTCAAGGGTGACGAGCTCGCCAAGATCGTCTTTATGTTCGCGAAAGGCATTCCCAATGAGGCGGACGATTTCGCCGCGCTTGGGTGCAGGAACCATTCGCCATGATTCAAAGACCGTTTGCGTGGCGACGATTGCTGTTTCCAGTTCTTCCGCGCTCTGGAGTCGCACCGATGCGATGGTCTGTCCCGTTGTAGGACAAACTGATGCGACAGCCCCCTCGCCCTGCGCTTGGACAATCAGAGGATGCGAAGCGATTCCGAGCCGTTTCAAGAGCGGGTGCATAGGACGCGAAGGGTACAACGCCACAAGGGGGGACGACGAGGCCGCCATTGGATGCGTATTCTTGCGCTTCAGACATCATGCCACTGGACAGAAATCAACTCGCGAAGCGCGCCGCACTCGAACTCAAGGATGGTTTCTATGTCAATCTCGGCATTGGCATTCCAACCCTCGTTGCCAACTTCGTTCCTCAGGGGATGGAAGTGTGGCTTCAATCTGAAAACGGGCTGCTGGGGATGGGACCATTTCCTACCGAAGAGGCAGTCGATGCAGATCTCATCAATGCGGGCAAGCAAACCGTCACTGGTGTCGCGGGGCACAGCTTCTTCTCGAGTGCCGATTCATTTGGCATGATTCGCGGTGGTCACATTGACCTCGCGATCCTCGGAGCGATGGAAGTCTCTCAAGATGGAGACCTCGCCAACTGGATGATTCCAGGAAAACTCGTCAAGGGAATGGGCGGAGCGATGGATCTCGTCGCGGGAGTCAAGCGTCGCATCGTGGTCATGGAGCACTGCAACAAGAAGGGCGAGAGCAAGTTCATCCCGCAGTGCACCCTTCCACTTACGGGACGACACTGCATCGACATGCTCATCACCGACCTCGCCGTCTTCGAGCGCGACTCGGTCCGCAATCGGTTTGTTCTGATCGAGGTTGCGCCTGGTGTCAGCGTGGATGAGATTCGCGCACGCACCAGCGCGGCATTTGATGTCACCGAGTCTGTCGGGGTGGTGGGTGAGGTTCGAGAATGATGAATCCACATTCGTTTTGGCGTTTTATCTCTTTCGCTCTGCCGCTCTGGTTGGCGATGGCGGCGACCTCGCAGCATTCCCCCGAGGAGCTCTCGCGCGGTCAGTCCGATCGCGACGCCAAAGTCGCTCAAGCGCGGACGATCGCCTCAAAACCAGGTGGGTGGCAACCACTCTTCAACGGCAAAGATTTGTCGAACTGGGTCGCTGTGAATGTTGGACCATCGACCTTCACGGTGAGCGCCGACGAACACGGCACGCCCATTATCCGGTGCAGCGGACATCCAACTGGAATCCTCCGCACCGAGATGCCTCTTCGCAACTTTGTCTTCGAGATGGAGTTCTCGCACCGAGAAGCGAAGACGAATGCTGGACTCTTCATTTGGAGTGATGCGATTTGCGCGCGGGGTGTTCCGTTCAGTCGCTCGGTCGAGGTGCAAGTCATGGACGGCATCGAAAGTCGCCTCGACAATGGTCAACTTCGATACACATCGCAAGGAGATGTCTTCGCGATTCATGGCGCGAAAATGACTCCAGATCGTGCGCATCCTGAGGGTTGGTCGCGCTGCTTGCCCAGCGAAGATCGCATGAAACCATCACCCCAGTGGAATCATTATCGAGTCGTCGCCATCGATGGGACTTTGCGACTCGAAGTGAATGGGAAAGAGGTCGCAGGAGGATTCGACATCACCCCTCGCGAGGGTTATCTCTGCCTCGAAAGTGAAGGAGGCGAGGTGTGGTTTCGCAACTTGCGCGTCAAGATTCTCCCCTCAACGAAGGATCTCTTGCCAGCACCCTCTCTCCGCGCTGATCCAGAATTGTCTTCGTTTCGCCCGATTTTTGATGGGACACTCCGCGGTTGGACTGTTCCTGCAGAGAGCGAGGGACACTGGACCATCGAGGATTCCGTCCTCAGATCCGATGGACAAGGCGGAGACCTTTGGACGACCCAATCCTTCGGTGATTTTGAAATGATCGCCGACTGGCGTTGGAGTGGACCGAGCCAAGGCACGGTGGATCGTCCTCTCATTGGATCGAACGGAGCGACATTGAAAGACTCCGATGGCAAAGAGCGCACCGCGCCGATCGAAGAGTATGACTCAGGCATCTTCCTTCGCGGCAACTCCAAGAGCCAAGTCAATCTCTGGAATTGGAATGTCGGCAGCGGCGAAGTCTGGGGATACCGCACGGATGGCTCGCTTCCCGAGGCCGTGCGCGCGGCGTGCACTCCAAGCGAACGCGCTGACGCGCCCATCGGACAGTGGAATCGCATGCGCATCACCATGGTGGGCGAAACGCTCAACGTGTGGCTCAATGACCGACACGTCATCACCGATGCGAATCTTCCCAGCATTTCTCCAACGGGGGCAATCGGGTTACAGAAGCATGGTTCCGCCGTGGAATGGTGCAATCTGATGGTGCGCCCTCTGCCATAAACTTCGTGCGAGTGGAATCTCCATGAAAAAAGCCCTCTTTCAAGGGCTTTCTTCGCGAAGCAGGTCGGATCCTCCTACTTGATGTCTTTCATGCGATGGGCCATCTGCGCCTTGAGTCTGGCGAGGATGGATGTATGCATCTGGCTCACGCGACTCTCAGAGAGGTCGAGGGTCATGCCGATTTCCTTCATCGTCATCTCTTCGTAGTAGTAGAGAATCACAATGAGCGACTCAGCACGAGAGAGTCCCTTGGTAAAGAGGGCGAGCAGGTCTGAACTCTGGACTGCAGAGAATGGATCTCGTTGACGAACATCTTCGATGACATCGCCCTGCGCTGAGTCCTTGCCCGAATCAGAGTCCTGCCACTTTCGATGGAGACTCGTCACACCGACCGGGCTCGAGTCGCGCTGCACCTTCTCGAACTCCTCGGCGGAGACTCCAAGATGTTCGCGCAACTCTTCTTCGCTGGGAACTCGTCCATTCAACGATTGGTACTCCTTCTTGGCTCGGTCCACGCGTGCGGTGCGGTTGCGCACGAGTCGAGGCACCCAGTCCAAACTGCGAAGTTGATCCATGATCGCCCCGTGAATACGGCGATCGGCAAAAGTTTCAAACTTGATGCCTCGGTCAATGTCATACGAATTGATGGAGTCCATCAAGCCAAAGAGTCCTGCTTGAAAGAGATCATCAACCTCCACCTCGGCTGGCAGTTTGGCGCGCGCGCGTTCCGCGGCAAAACGCACCACGTGAAGATAAGTCTCGATGAGGCGGTTGCGGAATCCATCCGAACTGGTCGCGCCCGCATCGCTCGCGGCGCGGTAATTACGCCACAATTCAACGATTTCAGGGGTCATCCCCGCAGGCGTTATCGGAAGAACGGCGTCCTCGACCACGGGAATTGGCGGCGGCACATCTCGTGCTGGTCGCGTTGACATCTTCGGCGTGCGCTTCAACGCCCCGGTACCTTCGACTTGTGCATTACGAGAATTCGGCTTCGGCATTTGGTCACTCCTTGACCTAACCGGCGCGCGTGCGCCCTCGAACAAGAAACACACCGTGAGGTGTGCAACGCGGTTCGATCCTTGAACCACGCTGTCGGGTCATCCTGACCAGACATGACAACAACATATCAGACCTTTCGGTTAGAGCGCAAGGGGTACCTTGAATCTTCGTTCCAACCAAAAAGAGTTTGGGGGAGGATGGCATCCCCCTTTCCCAAGTCAAGTACCACCGGTAGAGGATCGTCCGAGGTCCACCACAAGCGCCTTCAGGATTCCTTTGGATTCAGGACAAGAAGTCGTTCTGGCTGGATGGAGAACTCGATTCGATCGTCATTCAAGCTCGGCACCATCGCATCGCCGTCGAGTTGCAACTGGAAGGGTCGCTCGCTCTTCACGACGAAAGTGGATCCGCGAGAGTGAGTTGCGTTTGGATGAACTCGCAGCCATCGTCCCCAAGCGAGCACCGCACACACCGCTGAACCAACCACCGTGCGTGCAGGCATGAGCGTCGCATCGAGTCGCTGATCATCGCAAACAGCATCGGGACACGGATCCAACCGAGCTGCATACTCACGCATGTTGGCGACCACAAGCGTTCCCGGCGCGGTCGAAAACGGCTCGCCGCCGTCGGCTGAAATGGTCCAGGGTTGTCCTCTCCAACGAATCATCGTCCGCAGAATTGGCTTGAAATACGACCATTTTGAGATTGTGCCCTTGCGATTCTTCGCGAGGTCGTGGACGACATCGGCGTCAAACCCGATCCCCGCCATGATGAGAAAGGGCGCACTATTCGCGCGTGCAACATCCATTTCAGCAATGCGTCGCGCTTTCAATGTGTGCGCCATGCGCTCGATCTCCCGCGAAAAACCCCAGTGGCGAGCGAAGAGGTTTTCGGTTCCGAAAGGCAATTGAGCGAGAGGGACACGAAGCATCGCCGCTGCCGTGGCCACAGACCTGACCGCCCCATCTCCTCCCACCACGACGACGGCATCACGACCTTGGAGTGCATCTCGGAGCCAAAGGTCGTCCGTTTCGGCTCGGGTCGGAAGGCAAACCACTTGAAATCCCCTGCGACTGAGCACTTCCGCGAGATGCTGACTCGCTTCGTTCGCGCGTCCGCCCCCTGCGATGGGATTGAAGAGAATGAGTGGATGCATTCGGTTCCCGTTGCTCAAGTCAGCAATGAGGCGCGCATTGTCGCCCATCTTCGCCAACCGTACCATCGACGCATGGTCCGAGCGATTCACTCCACGTCCACTGCAGAGCCGCGTCGCAGGACGACTCGGTGGTTGTCATTGAGTTTCTTCGCATTCTGTATGGCGATCAACCATCCCGCTGCATCACAGACGGTCCGGGAACTCGACAGCGTGGACGAATGGGTCATCCCCGCACCGAATGCCCCTGGCTCTCCTGCGGCACGACTTCAGGAGATTCAACTTGTTCTGGCACGCGGCGAGTATGAGCGTGCCAAGGAATTGGCGAGCGAGTGGATCGAGCGATATCCAACCGATCCCCTACTTCCTCAAGCCATTTTGGCAAAGGGCGACGCGATTTGGAAGGCTGGCAATGAATACGAAGCACTCTTTGAGTACGAAGAGGTTGCACGACGGTTTCCAGGGTCTCCCGTCTTCGTGACGGCGCTTGAGCGCGAGTATGCGATCGGCGTGGAGTACGCACACGGATTGAAGCGACTCTTCCTCGGCGTGATTCGCACGATCGATGCCTCAGACGATGCACAAGAATTGCTCATTCGTGTCCAAGAGCGTTTGCCTGGATCCGAACTCGCTGAACTCGCGGGGATGGAACTGGCCGATTTCTACTTCAACACTGGGCAGATGGATCTCGCTGCAACGAGTTACGACTTGTTCATCTTGAACTACCCAAGATCACCGCGCATTGATCGCGCGCGGATCCGACTCATTGCGTCGTATGTCGCGAACTTCAAGGGTCCCGACTACAGCGCCACTGGATTGGTTGCCGCACGGCAAGTGCTCGACCGACTCATCATCGACCAAGCCAATCTGGCTCGTCGCGAAGGTGCGCGAGCGCTCTTGGCGCGAATCCGCGAATCGGAAGCGTCGAAATTGCTTCAACAGATTGAGTGGTATCGAGTACGAGGAGATCGAGTTTCCGCCGAGCGTTATCTGCGCGCGTTGGTCGTTCAATACCCCGACACGACGGCCATGCTCGATGGACTGAGGCAAGCTCCCGCTCTTCTAGAAGGATTGCCAACCGCAGCGATGGTCGGAGCTCCTGATTACTCAGCACTGCGATTGGCTTTTCTCGCCGCATCCACCCCAGAATTGAAGCCATGATGAAAATCCATCACGCTCGTTTGATTCTTGCCACTTCATGCTCGATTGGACTCTTCATGGCTTCGATCGCGTCCATGCAGAGTTGCTCTATTCAATCCAGTCCATCTGCGACATTTCCCGCGCGCTATTCAGTGGTGTCGGTTCCCATGATCGACAACGCAACGTACGACCGCAAAGTGGCTGCTGAATTGACCGAGGCAGTCATCAAAGCGATTGAATCTCAAACACCCTACAAGGTTGTGCGGCAAGGTCGCAGCGACCTCGTGCTGCAGGCAAAGGTGACCGATGTCAAACTGCGCGTTTTGAGTAAGAATCGGACGACGGGACTTCCGGGCGAAATGGCGTATCAGGTCACCGTGGATTTCGAGTGGATTGAACAGGATTCGGGGAAGATCCTCGTGTCGCGCAAGGGATACATCAAGAGCGCGGTGTTCATCCCTTCCCTTCCGAGTCAGGAACCCGAAGACATTGGACGGTTCGGTGCCGTCGAAAACCTATCCGACGACATGGTCGCGTCGCTCCAAGGCGAGTGGTGATTTTCGCGCGCTTGCGCGCGTTTGGACTAAGATCAGTACCAATGTCTGATCCTCGACCCGATTCATCATCGCCCCTTCACGAAAACTCTGGCTCGAATGGCTCGCCGAAGGAGCGTCCGAGCGAAGGTGACAAGAACCCCGCGCCGCAGACTGATTTGCAGCGTGGACGCCGACAGTTCATGACATGGATGATGCTGCTCATGTTGGGCGTGCTCATTTGGGTTGTGCTCAGCACTTCGGGCGCGGGTGGACGCAAACTTTCCTCCGTTCAAGAGTTCCTTGCGTACGTCCAACAAGGTCGCATGGATGATGGGAGTCTCATTCTTCATCCCACCAAACTGGAAGGACAAGTCAAGTCAGGCACGATTGGATTCGAACAAGCGGGATCAAATCCGACTCCTGTTTTTGTCGACCTTATCCCCGATGATCTCGGATGGATTCGCGGACAACTCACTACCTTGAACGCGAAGTGGAGCGAGGACGCGGGGAGCACTTTCTTTGATCAACTGCTCTTGACGATTGCGCCCATTGTGCTGCTCATCGTTGCACTGTGGTGGGTGATTTCAAGGTCCATGCGCTCGGCGGGAGGCGGTCCCGGCGGCATGCTCGGCACCTTTGGCAAGAGTCGCCACCGAGTCAGCAGCAAGGACCATGTGGAGACTCGCTTCACCGATGTCGCGGGCATTGACGAGGCAAAGGACGAAGTCCAGGAAATCGTTGAGTTCCTCCGGAATCCAAAGCGTTTTACGCGCATCGGCGGACGCATTCCTCGCGGCGTGCTGCTCTCGGGACCTCCAGGATGCGGCAAGACATTGCTCGCGAAGGCCATCGCAGGCGAGGCGGACGTCCCCTTCTATTCCATCAGCGGTTCGGACTTCGTGGAGATGTTCGTCGGTGTCGGCGCAAGCCGAGTGCGCGACCTCTTCAAGCAAGCAAAAGAGAACTCTCCATGCATCATCTTCTTGGATGAAATCGATGCAGTCGGTCGTCGTCGCGGAGGCGGTTTCACCACGGGTGGACACGACGAACGCGAACAAACACTCAACGCCATTCTCGTCGAGATGGATGGATTCGACGCGAATCAGCAGGTGATCGTCATCGCAGCAACGAATCGTGCCGATGTCCTCGACCCCGCACTGACTCGCCCAGGTCGTTTCGATCGACAGGTCGTTGTTCAGTTGCCTGACATCAAGGGGCGCAAGCAGATTCTCTCGGTTCACGCTCGCAAGGTTCGCACGGGCACCGATGTTGATCTTGAGAAACTCGCGCGCGGAACGCCGATGTTTAGCGGCGCCGACCTCGCTGCCTTGATCAATGAAGCAGCGTTGATTGCAGGAATGGCCGAAAAAGATTTTGTCGAAATGACTGACCTCGAAGAGGCACGCGACAAGGTTCGATGGGGACGCTCAAATCGAAGTAAGAAGTTGGAACAAGAGGAGCGCGAACTCGTCGCGTACCACGAGGCTGGTCACGCCATCTTGCAATCGGTGGTGCCGCACGCTGATCCCCTTCACAAGGTCACGATCATTCCGCGTGGACAGTCGCTCGGTGCGAGCATGTGGCTGCCCGAGAAGGACCGCGCAGGACAATCCCGCCGCTATCTCGCTGCGCGCATGCGCGTGGCGTGCGGAGGACGGATCGCCGAAGAACGGCACACCAACGATATTTCGAGCGGCGCGGCAGGCGACATTCAAGGGGCCACCGAAATCGCGCGAGCGATGGTCCTTCAGTTTGGCATGAGCGAACGGCTTGGATTTGTCCGTTACATGGACGACGACCATCCCGATTCATTCGCTTCAGAGCGTGCTTACTCACCCGAGACGGCCAAGGTCATTGATGATGAGATTCGCAGGCTGATTGATGAGGCGTATGCCGATGCACACAAGTTGATCCAAGAACATTGGACTTCAGTCGATGCCATCGCGAAGGCGCTGCTGATTTACGAAACGCTTAACGCCGAAGATGTGACTCGACTCATTCGTGGTGAAGAACTTGCGAAGCCCACCGTCGCCGATCTGCTCTCACGCGAGATGGGGAAAAACTCACCGCAGATCCCACCGAGCGAGAAAAAACAGTCCGACGAACCGCCCGCCGGTGTCGTAGTGAGTCCTGCCTAGTCTTTGTCTGCGAAACCGTTCGCGCTTGGTTGTGATCCACGATGGCAACTTGCTCACGGTCCTTCCCCGAGGGTCTTGCGTGAACGAAGGATGTGGTGATACCGCTGCGCAAATCGGTGCGCCTCATCGCGAATCGCCTGACACAACTTGAGTCCCATGTGCGTACGGGCGAGGCGAATCGGCTCCTCTCGTCCATGCACAAAGAGTAATTCTTCCTTCTTCGCGAGTGATGCCACAAGCGGCGGCTGCGACGATGATGCTGCAAAGGCATTCATCGCCGCGGAGAGTTGTCCAGATCCTCCATCGATCAGGACCAGGTCAGGAAAGAGTTCTTGGCCCTGCCCCGCCTCACGATATCGACGCGACACCACCTCTCGAATGGCGCTGAAGTCATCATTGGTCACCGAACGAATCTGGTAGCGGCGATACCCTGGTTTGAAGGGACGCCCGTCGATAAAGCACACTTTGCTGCCCACTGTTTCGCCGCCCGCAAGATGCGCGATGTCGATGCACTCGATGCAACGAATGGGGCGATCCGCTCCCAAGGCTTGCTGCAGACTCCGCATCATCCCTTCTGGATCGGTGGCGAAGAGCGTGACCTCGGTTTGCCAGTCGTTGGAAGGATCACCTCGACGGGTCTCATCCTCTCCAAGTCGTTCGATCGCGCGCACCTGATCGCGCAACCACGCCGCGCGCTCGTACTCGCGAGTCAATGACGCATCATCCATTTCCTTTCGCAATTCACGCAGTAAGTGCGACCGCTTGGTGGCGAGGAATCGAAGGAAACGATCGAGATCGGCGCGATACCCCTCGACAGTCACTCGGTTCGCGCACGGTGCGGTGCATTGATGGATGTCATGCAAGAGGCAAGGACGAAACGCTCCGTTTTTTGGATCATCCGCTCGAATGTCGAGATCGCAGGTGCGAAATCGAAAAATCCGCTGCAACACTTGCACCGCATGTTGCAGATCGGTCGCGCTTTGGAATGGACCGAACACACGCGCGTTCTTGAAACGAGTTTCCGAAGGGTCCCGGGTGACGAACACTCCTGGAAACGCGTCGCGCATCGTCACGACGAGGTACGGGAATGCCTTTCCATCCAACATCGCCGCGTTGAAGGGAGGCTGCAAATCCTTGATGAGTCGACTCTCAATGAGGAGTGCCTCCCACTCGCTTTCACACACAATCGTCTCGAAGGAGTCGATGATCGCCAACATAGGTTGCTTGCGTCCACCAAGATCAGTGCTAGGCAGGAAGTAACTCGACACTCGGTCTGGTAATCGAAGTGCCTTGCCCACATACAGCACTCGCCCCTCTCGATCCTTCATCAGGTACACGCCGGGGAGATCATCGAGCAACCGCGCCGCTCGGTTGAGGCGAGCCAATCGCTGCATAATGTCCTCCCCCTCGTCTTCTGGATGCATCGCGGGGTCCAATTGGGGGTTCATCTTGGGTTCCGTCGACCCTCAAGATCAAGAAAATATTGCCAAATAAGAGGAGAACTTCATCGAGATTCGTAGAGTAGAGTATTCCTGTTGGTCGCTAGAACGATTTCTGGCGGCGGTCCTTTTTCTATTTAGGAGCACTCCAGATGAAGATTCAATCGTTCCTCGCTATTGCGATGCTGTGTGGCCTCGCTGCTTGTACCTGCCCAACCTCAACCACCGCCCCAGGCGCCGTCAATCCTGACTGCTGCAAGGCCAGCGGCCAGGCTTGCAACAAGTCCGCGGCTGGTTGTAACACAACTTGCACCAAGGGTGCTGCTGCCGCGCCTGCCACCTGCCCAATGATGACTGGCGCAGCGGTTGTGGCTCCTGATGCCGCCGCAGCTCCTGGCGCGGTCTCCACGAAGACCGGCGGCGGTTGCTGCAGCAAGAAGTCGAACTAACTTTCGATTCCACGCTTTATGCATGAAAACGACTCGCCTACAGGCGGGTCGTTTTCATTTACGATCAACCGCATGAGCGTCCACCGCCACCAAGCGTTCGTTCTTCAACACGGGCGGATCATTGATCCTGCGAGTGGATTGGATGCAACGGGCGACATTCGAATCGAGGGTGACCGCATTCGTGCGATCGGACTCTCGGTCGGAGAGATATCAACCAACGATGCCGAGGTGATCGACTGCGACGGTTGCATCATCGCCCCTGGGTTGATCGATCCACACATCCACCTTCGCGAACCGGGACATGAATACAAAGAATTGATCTCAACCGGTGCTGCAGCGGCGATCGCGGGTGGATTCACATCGGTGTGCTGCATGCCCAACACCGTGCCCGCCTTGGATAGTGCGGCAATGATCGCCTTTGTCCGCGGTCGAGGAGAGGCAGCTGGATTGGCACGCGTCTTCGCCGTCGGTGCAGCAACGCTGGGCCGCAAAGGAGAAATGCTCGCGCCAATAGCCACGATGGCTGCCGAGGGAGCCGTCGCGTTTTCGGACGATGGCGATTGCATCCACGATGCGGCGATGATGTCGAAGGTGTTGCAAACCTGTAAAGCGGTCGGACGCGCTTTCATGCAGCACGCGCAGGAAAAGACGCTGACCCAAGGGGCAGCCATGAACGCGGGGTCGCTCGCGACACGAATGGGTCTTGGCGGATGGCCTTCCATTGCCGAAGAGATCATCGTCGACCGCGATGTGCGCATCAATCGATCCATCGGCGCGCGTTACCACGTGCAACATGTGTCAGCGGGCGGAAGCGTCGACATTCTGCGGAGTGCGCGTGCCATGGGACAGCCTGTGAGCGGCGAGGCATCTCCCCATCATCTCTTGCTGACGGATGCGCAGTGCGATGGGTACAACACGAATGCGAAAATGAACCCGCCGCTGCGAAGTGCTGCGGATGTCGCCGCACTGGTCGCCGGTGTGGCGGATGGAACCATCGACATCCTCGCTACCGATCACGCTCCTCACTCGCCTGCTGAGAAGGCGCAGGATTTTGCAAGTGCTCCCTTTGGCATCATTGGACTCGAGACTGCATTGGCGCTCTACATTCGTGCACTCATCGAGAGCGGCGCGATTGAGTGGCCTCGACTCATCGCGCTGCTCACCACCCATCCTGCAAAACTGTGCGGTCTCGACGCGCAGGGACTCGGTGCGTTGACCGTCGGTGGTCCAGCGGATGTCACCGTGATCGACCCGAGTTACTCTTGGACCATCGATCCGAGCGCGACTCGCTCGCTCAGCCGAAACACCCCTTTTGGCGGCTGGAAAGTGTGCGGAAAAGCAACTGAAGTGTTTGTTCGAGGCCAACGCCTTCTGTCGACGGCGGTTATTTCGGCGCGGTGACGACGGGTCCTGGAGACGCGGTCGCATCAAGTTCGGTCACGATGAATCCGAGCGAACGCATTTTCTTGGCGGCCACTTCGCGGTTCATCGAGACTGGTGCGCGCAGGACAGCCAATCGAGTTTCGTGAGAGACCGAAACATCGCTGACATTCGGAAGCGTGTTGAGTTCCTCGGTGATCGCCGCGGAACAACTCGCGCAGTGCATTCCATCAACTTGATATCGATACTCAACCTGTTGCGTTGATGCTGCGTGAGATGATCCATCTCGATGATCACATCCTGACCCAGAAAACGCGAGTGCTGCAATGCACAACAGCGATCGCGATGCAGAGCGAATGAAGGAATGGGTGCGCCGCATCAGGAGACCTCTTCCAATGCATTCACAAACGCCTCAAGCGCCTCGACGGCTTGATCCAACGGGAGTTGCTGTCGCGCACCAGCGGCTTGCACATGTCCTCCACCGCCGAAGTGCGCAGCGATCTTGTTGACATCGAACGAAGGCGCTCCACACGGTTTTGGCTTACTTCGAAGGGACATCTTGGTGAGGTTCGGCTCGGACTCGGTCAACAGGATGCTCATGGCGACTCGTCCGACCGCGAGAGGCACATTCACGATTCCACCCAGATCTTCTGGATTGGCGCGGGTTTCCTTGAGGTCGGCCGACGAGAGCCGCATGATCGCCACGCGACCATCCTTGATCCAACGCAGGGATTGAAGCGCTCGTCCCGTCGCGGCGAGGCGCTCTGCACGCTCGTTTTCTTCGAGTTGCCTGAGCAAATGCTGCTTGTCGACGCCGACGGAAAGTAACCGCGCAGCAAGGGTAAACGCTCTGTCTCCCGCACTCGAAAACCGAAACCAACCCGTGTCAGTTGCGAGTCCTGTAAAGAGTGCTTCGGCGACCGAGTAGCGGCCGGATGAGTCTCCGCCAAAACGAAGATCGACTCCGAGTGCATCGACAAGGCGCGTGACGACTTCCGTCGCACTCGCGGCCGAGGAATCAACGACGCGCAGTGATGCGATTTCGTCTCCTCGTGCATGATGGTCAAGACCGAGGACGATTGAGTGCCGATCGCGCAACCATCCTCCGAGTGGTTCAACTTGCGACCACGCTCCCGTATCGACGAGAAGAACCAAGTCGCACTCGTGCGGCATTTCATTTGCACCGAGCAGTCGCGCTTCTTCACAGCGAGAAAGAGTTAAAAGGTTTGGATCGATCGGACCAACAAGACACCCTTGTGCTGAAATGCCGAGAGCTCGTACCGTCCGCACGGCGGCGAGCACCGAACCCATCGCGTCACCATCGGGCTTCGCATGCGTGAGGACAACAACGGACGATGCGGCCCGAATGCGCGCGCCGATCGCGTCGATGGTGGAGTTCGTTTGGTAGGGAATCATGATTCGATCTTCAGCGCTTTGGAGACAACCTCTTTCGCTCGGGCGAGATCTTCGCTTATTTGTGCTGAGAGTTTGTGGAGATCCGAGAAATGAACAATCGGTCGAAGGTATTCGATCCACTCGATGCGAAGGGTCCATCCATAATCGCCCACGGGACCGATGTCGCCGATGATCGCGGCTTCGATCGCTCGCCGATAGTCGCCGACGGCGGGACGCGGTCCAATGTGAACTGCGGCCGGCATCAGAGGTCCTCCATTTCGGCTCGCCGTTGCCGCGTAGATGCCATCGGGAGGCAACGCGATCCCCCGAACTTGAATGTTTGCGGTGGGAAAGCCAATGGTGCGACCTCGCGCATCTCCTTGCACTACAACACCTTCCAGACTTAGACGGCGTCCGAGGAGAAGCGCTGCGAGGTCGAGGTTTCCGACCTTGATCGCCTCGAGAATCGTCGATGTCCGAGGGGTCTGCGTATTTCCATTTGCGTCGATTACGGTGATATTTTCGACGATATCGACTGAAAATCCTCGATTTTTGCCGATTCTGATGAGTTCTGAGATGTCGCCAGACTGTCTGACTCCGAAGCGAAAGTCGGCTCCCTCGACAATCGATTCGAATGAACCAACGCTCAACAACTGTTCGATGAACTCGACGGGAGATTTGTTCAGGAGTCGATCATCCATCGGAACGACCTCGACCGAGTCCGCCCCTGCCCCAAGAAGGCACGATTTCCGCTCGTTGAGGGAAAGGATGGCATCCCGCGACTGCCCTGTCAGGAGCGTCCTCGGGTGCGGGTCGAAAGTGACCGCCGAGACCGTCCCCCCAGCGCCGACCACCTGGCGCGCCCTCGCCAAGAGCGCTCGGTGGCCGAGGTGAACGCCGTCGAAATTGCCAATCACGATGGATCGCATGGGGGGGGAGTCTGAGCTGTCGTCCTTGCACCGAAGCTGAAGCCCCCCTATTACTACCCAATGGTCAGTTCCGCCACAACACAGAGTCTCGAACGCGCCCGCGATCCGCAAACGGTCATCGAGGAGTTGTGCAGCAGTATCCAAGTCTCGGCCGAGAACATCGTCCCCTGGTTTTTGCGGCAAATGCCGCGCGCGTACTTTGAGGACACCTCAGATCGGTCGCGCGTTGAGCACATGCTCGCGATCATGGCGGCGCGCATCAGCAACACGCCGCTTCATCTCACACTGCACGGCGCGGATGGAACCACCATCACTGCGATTCGCGAAGGGAGTACTACAGGCGTACTCGCTGAGATTGTGGGATCGCTGCCGATGAATCTCTCGCTGCGTTCCGCAAAGATTCACACCTCGGTCGACCGGTCTTTGGTCATCGATACTTTTGAGTTCGGAGATCGACCACCATTCGACGGAGCTGACGCGGTCCTCGCCGCCAAGGCTGAGGGGATCGTCTCATTCGCCTCAAAACACCACAGCGATTTCGCCGAAGGACACATTCGTGCACACATTGCGAAGTGTCCTGCCGAGTATGTCCGCACGGTGACTCCACTTCGTTTTTGTCGACAAATGTCCCTCTTTGCGCGAGTCTCTGGAACCGACGCCGCCGAGGTGAAACTGGAGAGCGAGAGCGACCCAACGCAGAGTCGAATCACCCTCACCATCGCCAATGCGCGAACGCGCACCATGTTGGAGCGCGCCGCGATCGTCCTCTCTCACGCTGGAATCAGCGTGGTTCGCGCGTACGTCGACTTGATTCAAGATCCTCCAAGCGGAAGTGTGACACTTCTCGGATTTGTTGTTCAATCCGCTTCGGGCGAAGCGATTGACCCCAAGAGTGCGCAGTGGACGCGCGCATCGCACGATTTGATGCGGGTGAAGTGGCTCGATCACACCATCTTTCTCTTCCAAAAGGCGCATCCTGAACTAACGGTCGACCAGTGCGAAGCACTCGCTGCATTCGCCGCGCTCGTCCACCAGAAGCTATGCGCGGACAATCCGTTTGCATTTCATCGTGAACGAATCCGTGAAGTCTTCGAAGAATCGCTTGCACTCACGTTGAAGTCGATCGCTCTCTTCTGCGATCGTTTCGATCCGGTGAAGGATCTCTCGGACACGGCGTTTGCGACTCGATTGAACTCGCTGCGCGACGAGATAGAGCGCGCGAGCGACAACGAGAATACATCCACCGTTTTCAAGACACTGCTTGATGCGATCGCCGCGGTCCGCCGGACCAACTACTTCGTGCAGAATCGCTTCGGATTGTCGTGCTGCCTCGATCCAGAGTTCATGGTCGGTCCAACACGACCCGACAAGCCTTGGGGCGTTTACTTCGTGCACGGACGAGGATTCAACGGGTTTCATGTTCGATTCCGCGAGATCGCGCGCGGTGGGCTCCGCATCATTCATCCGACTTCGACGGCGCAGTTCGAGCGTGAAGCCGAGCGACTGTACGACGAGGTGTACGGTTTGGCCTCGGCGCAGCAGCAGAAAAACAAGGACATTCCAGAGGGTGGTGCCAAGTGTGCCATCCTCACCGAACTCCCTGAAGATTCGTTCCGATGCATCAAGGCGTTCACCAACTGCATCCTCGATCTCATCACCCCCGAACCAAACACGAAGAAGTTGATCCGTGACCGACTTGGCGCTGAGGAAATCCTCTACCTCGGTCCCGATGAAAACATTACACCCGAGCACATCGATTGGATCGTCGCCAATGCGTGCGCGCGCGGCTATCCGCTCGCCAACGCCTTCATGAGCTCGAAGGCCAGCGCAGGCATCAATCACAAGGAATATGGCGTGACGAGCGAGGGGGTGAATGTTTTTCTGAAGCAAGCACTTCTCACGCGCGGCATTGATCCAACCGTTCGTCCATTCACCGTCAAGATCACGGGCGGACCGGATGGCGATGTCGCTGGAAACATGATTCGCATACTGCACCGCGACTACGGCGCCAATGCGCGCATCGTCGGTATCGGTGATGGATCAGGCTGCGGCGAGGATCCAAACGGGCTCGATTACCCAGAATTACTGCGACTTTTTGCGGAGGGTCTCCCGATTGCGTCATTCAACCGCGCGAGATTATCGTCGGCGGGACGACTCGTGCCTGTGGACGCTCCCGATGGAGCGCTTTTGCGAAACACGATGCATAACCGCCTCGTCGCAGATGCCTTCATTCCAAGCGGCGGTCGTCCGGCGACGATCAATGAGCGAAACTGGAAGGAGTTCTTGACAGCCGATGGCAAGCCTTCGAGTGGCATCATCGTGGAGGGTGCCAATCTTTTTCTCACTCCCGAAGCGCGCATTCACCTGAGTGGCGCGGGGTGTCTCATCTTCAAGGACAGCAGCGCGAATAAGTGCGGCGTGATCTGCAGCAGCTACGAGACCCAATCCTCGATGTTGATGAACGAGGCAGCGTTCAAGAAGATCAAGCCCGTGTATGTCGAGCAGGTGCTCGAGAAATTGCGCGAGTTCGCTCTGCTCGAGGCACGTTGCCTTCTCTTGGAATCACGCAGGCAATCTCACACGCCGCTTCCCGAACTGTGCGTTCAACTTTCGCGTGCGGTCAATGATGCGGCCGATCTCATCGCATCAGCCATTGCGAAGGCGGGTCCAGAGCTTGAGCCCATGCGCCGGCGCGTCATCCTGCAACACATTCCAGCGATCCTCTTCGAGTGCGAAAAGGAGCGTGTGTTCTCCGTCTTGCCGCGTGCGTATCAGGATTGGATAGTGGCGAAGAGTTTGGCGTCGCGCATCGTGTATCAAGAAGGGATCAACTTCTTCGGGACACTTGAACCTGACCAAATCGCTCGCGTGGTGGTGCGATACCTTGAGGCAGAAGAACTGTTGGAAACACTGCTTACGTCCGTTCGAGAGAGCACACTCGCCGACAAGGGACGCATTGCCAAAATCTTGGAACGAGCAGGCACTCGAACGATCGCACTCGGATCGTGAACGGTTGAATCAAGTCCACCAAGGTTTCGCAGCGGGTTGCTCAATCAAGATGTCTGAGAGGAACTCGACCGCTTTGTGGAATCCCTCTTCGACACTCATGAGTGCATCCTCATGCTCAATGCTGAGGACATGGTCGTATCCGTATCGACGAAGCATCGAGACGAACGGTTTCCAGAACTCGGCACCATGACCGTATCCGCATGTGCGGAAACTCCATGATCGACGATTGAGATCTGAGTACGGTCGCGCATCGAGATAGCCCGTCCGAGGTCCTTCGATCGGATCGAGTTCGGTGTCTTTCGCATGGACATAGAACAAGAGCCCTGCTTCTCCGAGTGCCTGCGCCGCGACCACTGGATCAATCCCCTGCCAGAAAAAATGCGATGGATCGAGATTCGCTCCCAGAAGTGGTTTCCCTCGAAGTCCACTCGCGCGCATGGCGGCCTCACTCATGCGAAGAAGCGTGTCAGTGTTGTAGACAGAGAATCCCGGATGCGCTTCCCATGCTGTGCGCACGCCGTGTTTGGCGCACAATTTTGCTTGATCGCTCCAATACGGAACGAGCACCTGCGTCCATTGGTAATCGAGGATCGCAGAGTAATCGTGCGGCCACGGACAAGTCACCCAGTTGGGCGTGACATCTTTGGCACTTCCGCCGGGGCACCCGCTAAAAGTGATGACGATGTCTGTGCCCAACTTCTGCGCCAATTGAACCGCGGTGACATATGCGTTGTGATCGCGCTTCGCGTGTCGCCGATCAGGGTGGACAGGATTGCCATGCACCGCGAGTCCAGAGAGCGCGAGACCGTGATCCTTAAGGAGTGATTTGATGCGCGATTGCTCCTTTGCACTTCCCACCACCTTGTTGGGATCAAAGAATGGAGCCCCTGGATAGGCCCCCACAGGCAATTCGATTGCATCGAGGCCAGCCTCGGCGCAAACCACGACGACTTCTTCCAACGGTCGACCTGCGAAGAGTGCGGACATCACGCCAAGTTTCATGGAGCCTCCTTGATAAGCCCGAAGCGTACTATCCAGAGATGATCTGGACGATGGTGATCTTGATGATGCTGGTGCAAGGAGAGGCAACGACCCCTCCCGCTGTTCCACCGGCGGCGCCCGAGTTGACGCCCGCTGCCCACCCCGACGGTGCGGACGAAGCACCGCTGATGGATCGGCGAGTGCATATTTTCATCGACCAGCACCGAGAAGTGATTGGCTCGGTCATTGATGAGACAGATGCCACGATCACCGTTCTTTCGGAGGGGAAAGAGTTCGTCCTCAATAAGTCGCAGACCGCAGACATTGTTCCATTGCTCGACTTCGAGGCTCCCGCTTGGGCGATGATTCAGATGCGCGATGGCACCTCGCTCAAGGCGTTGGTCCATGAAGATGGCAACGCAGGTGTCGTGTACGAGATTGCGACGATCATCAACACGATTTCGCGTGACCATGTGCAGCGCGTCGTGCTGCTTCCATCCGTCGAGCAACAACTCACCAAACTCAAGGCCACCCTTCAGCCAGAGGATGTCAAGCGACATGTCGAGATTTGCAGATGGCTCGTTCAACAGCAGCGGGCTGATCTGGCGATTCCTGAACTGGAGTCCATCCTCGCCAAGGGTCCGAACCATCAGGCGACATCATTGTTGGATGTTGCGCGCATCACACTCGCTGCGAGGGTGCGGGCACAGGGTCGTGACGGAGCGAAGGACCATTCGCCATCGCCGAATAATCCGTATGTGGGAAGGCTCCTCACCGATGATGAAGTGAATCTTTTGCGGGTCTTTGAAGTGGATTTTGCACATCCTCCGAGAATGAGCGTGAGCCCCGACACCGTTCGTGCTTTGCTGACTCAGTATTCCACGAGCAAACTCATTCCCGCCAATGAATCGGATCGAGCTCGCCTGATTACGGCTGATCCGAGTGAGGTGCTTCGATTGATGTTTGCATTGAAAGCGCGCGAGTTTTATCCACGCGTCACCGTGGAATCAGATCCCGCATCGCTGCGCGCGTTTCACCGTGACGTGTACAGCCGTTGGCTCATTCCCAATTGCACAACGAGCCGTTGTCACGGCGGCACGGACGCGGGTGACTTTCTGTTGCACCTGAGCCACTCGAAGGATCCGAATGTGCGTGCCACCAATCTGTTGATTCTGCTGCGAAAAACGATCGGAGACCGTCCGATGATTGATTTCGGAGATCCATCGGCGAGCCTGCTGATTCAGTACGGACTCCCGAGGCACCTTGCACGATCGCCTCATCCTGCAGTGAAGGGATGGACTCCCGCCCTTGGTCAGGCCCCCACGAGAATGCAGGGCGATACTGAGGCGTGGATTCGCATGATGTATCAACCGCGCCCTGACTACATGATCGAGTTTGAGGCTCCGTCTCGGCCGAAAACGGTGGTTGATCCAACAGACGATCCCAACCGAAGGTAACGACGCAACACGGCGACTCAGAGGTACACTCGTCGCCCCATGACGGCTCGATTCGCCCACACAATCGCAACTCTTGTTTGTTCCTTCTGCGCCGGCGCGCTCACTCTTGGATGCGCGGACGAAAGCGCATCGCAGCGATCCGCCGCCACGAAGGCGATCGAAGCGGCGGGACGGGCGTACACACAGGCTCTTGATGCGGAGTCGTCGATCGACCGAGCCTCTGCACTTCGAGCAGTCGCTGCGCGAATCAACGGACTCACCGGCGCGAACGATGGACAACTTGCTGCGGGCGCGCTCATTGCTGGTGGAGCATCACTCGAAGCAGGACGGACCGAACTCTCACGCGCCTCTGCTCTTGCTCTGCAAGCGCGGCGCCACCGAACCATTGCTGCGCGCGTAAACTCGATCGCTCGCTCGATGGAGGGCACAGCGCAAGCATTCCGTGAATCCACTGCGAATGGAACGGGGCTCGAGGCACTTCGCGCGGAAGTCGAATCCACTCGTCGAGCAGTGAGTGCCGAGGTCTCAACCCTCGAGGACGAAGTTGCTGAATTGAAGGGACGAAGCGAGTCTGCATCGGTCAGTGCGGCAACGGCGATGTCCGACGCGGCGGCCGTGCTTGCCGATGCGTCCAGTGGCACACCATTGGAGCGCGTCCAAGCAAGTCAAGTCGCGAATGATCGCCGACTCGAAGGGATCGAAGATTCCGCCACCGCCGCGACCGCCCTCTCAGCAGCCACCGATGTAGATGTCGATCTCGCGCTCTCGAAGTTGCGCATGACCGAAGCCACTTCCGTGTCTGCGGCCATCGACCAGATCGAACGCGCAATCACTGCGATGAATGAGTCCACGGAAGCATCTGCCGAAAGAGCCGATGCCGCCGTGACCGCTCTGCGTGCGCGCGCCCAGACTTTTGTCGAGTCATCCCAACTGATTGAGACGGGTGACCTGCAACTCGCGCTTGAAAATGCAGCGAACGATTTCCAGTTGGCGAGCAGTCAAGCGCAACGTGCCGCGCGCACGAATTCGCATAGCCAAGCCGCTCGACACATCCTCGCATCCGCGCAAATTGAATTGGCTCGGATTGAGTTGATGCGTGAAATGGTGGCGAATGATCGGGCTTCATGTGCATCCATTCCTGATTCGGATATTGACGAAGCTGCTGCTCGGAAGCAAGCGGCCGCGGCACATTCCGCTGCGTTGGAAGCGCTTGCCACTGCCATCGAGACCGTGGCGATGCTGAATGATGAAGCGCTAACACAATCGGTGACCACGCTCTCGAATGGACTGAAGGGAATCGCTGTGGCGATTCCGCTGAGTGACACTGTTCCTACTGCTGTCGACGCCGATGATGCTGAACCTGAAATGGAGACGGATGGACCGCGCCTCGTGGGAGGACTCGACAGTCCTGAGGCGATCTTTGAACTCGTCTCTGGCGTTTCCATCGATGCTGCAGCATGGTCCGAAGCCATTGGGACGCGCAAGGAATCACTCGCTCCCGCTGTGGGCACCGTGCGGCAAATGATTTTGTGGGTGGCGCCGATGTCGGCCGCTGCATCCGAAGCGTGGGGCGCCGCAAGCGGAGCGCTTCTCAACGAATCGCTTTCAGCAGACAGTCCACCAGTCCTCTCGCACGACGGGGGCGACACCGCCACGATCGAATACACGAAGGCTGACGGCACGGCGAAAACACTCGACCTTTTCTCACAGGATGGAAAATGGTTCGTCGCGCTCGAGAGTATGTTGGGAGACGACCCGCAGGGACTTCAGGGCATTCAGATGCTGACCCAGTTTGGTCCGATGTTGCAGCCTGTTTTCGAGGGAGCCGCGACGGAAATCGCTGATCGCATTCGTGCCGGAGAGTTCGCATCCACGGATGAGGCGAAGCAGGCGATGAGCAACGCTATCGGCGAGAAGATCCAGGAAGTGATGCAGCAGATGCGAGGTGGCGCTGGGCCGGCTGGCGACGATCAAAACACGGATCAGTGAACGCGCTGATCGAGCCTCTCGACCACCCGGCGCGCTGTGGCTGAGACCAATGCATCGTCATCGTGAACACAATCTCGCACCACTGATTCCAGTGCGGTGTCGGATTTCGATTCCAGCCAATCCGCTGCCGCCAAGAGAGCGTTGCGACGCGCCATCGGAAGTGTGATGCGCTTGAGTGCACCGCGCTCGAATGCCGATGCACGCGCGTCGGCCGTCCACTGAATGACATCGATGAGTGGAAGGGACGCGTTGCGCCCGTCGTAGTCAGGATGGACTCCTGCGATGCGACTTGCTCGCGTGGGCTGATTGTGCGGGCACACTTCTTGGCAGATGTCACATCCGAATATCCACCCTTCTGTGCGACCGTCGAAAGAAGAGGATGTGATCCCACGATCCTCGATGTGGAGGTGAGAGAGACATCGACGTGCATCGAGATGCCATGGAGTGAGCGCGTCCGTTGGACACGCATCAATGCACGCGGTACATGCGCCACATGGATCTGAGTTCATCCCAGCGAGCGGCGTCGTCGGTTCAATCTCAATCGTGGTGAGGATTTCGCCGAGCAGGATCCAACTGCCAAGTCCAGGGGCGATCACCATCGTGTTTTTCCCGATGCGGCCAATGCCAGCACGCGCTGCGTGATCTCGCTCAAGGATCGGTTCGATGTCACAGCACGTACGGCATCGCTCACCGGGGTGCAGAGCCATGATTCGTTTTTGAATGCGAACCAGGCGGCGCTTCATCCGTCGGTGATAGTCGAGTCCGCGTGCATACCGCGCTGACTTCCCCATCGCGGGAGGATCATTCGACACTTCATCACGCCTTCCGTCGTGATACCGATCCGCGACACACAACACGGACTTTACCCCCGTGAGGAGCGATGCTGGATCGAGGCGTAATTCAAGTTGTGCCGCGAACCAATCCATCGCACCGTGCTCCCCCGCGCCGACCCATGCGCGGACGAATGGTTCGCGATCGACTCTCACGGCAGAGCACACTGCTGCCGCAGCAAACCCCTCTGCTTGGCACAGCGCGAGAATCGGTGCGAACGGGACGGTCATTGTGCCGCTAGCAATGGCATCGGTCGAACGAAGAACGAACGCCATGCTGCTCGGCTGAGAATCGAGCACTCGGTCCACACCGAGAGTGTGGGACGGGCGAGGCACGACTCGTGATTCCAAAGGTCAAACTCACGCACGAGAGCGCGCGCATCGGCGAGGCACATCCAAAAGAAAGGTTGATTCTCGGGCCGCGATGCATCGATCAGCGGTTGTGCTGCGGCGAGCGTTTCGTCGATGCGCTGCGCGAAGGCACGCGAGGCTGCTCCGAATTGTTCGAGGAACTTCGGGTCGGGAGTTCGTCCCGCACGCGTGGTCTCGAGGAGTCGCTCTCGAAAACGCTCGCCTTGAAAGAACTCGGCGGGGATCATCACTCGTCCATGATCACGACCATCCGTTCGGACATTTTGAAGATCAGTCGCCAATTGAAATCCAGTACAGAGCGCGTCGCTCGCCGCGTCCATGAAAGGTCGACCACTCTCGCCAAGAATCGAACAGACGGATCGTCCGAGGGGATTCACGGCCGATTGACAGTCGCTGCATGCATCGGCGTAGGTGGCGTATCCATTCTCTACCGCTCGCGATGCCATCCGACACGACTTCGCAAAGGACGACAGTTCACCTCGGCATTCTGAAGGCACGATGGGCGAGAGCAATGGTCGATAGGTGAAGGCGATCATCTCCCCGCACTCTACAGGAGCGTCCGCCACCACGACTATGATGTGGTGCTCATGCGGATCATCCTCGCCAACCCACGCGGTTTCTGTGCTGGGGTGTACATGGCCGTGGATGTGGTCGATCAACTCATCGCACTCTGCTCGAATGAGCCCATTTTTGTCTATCACGCGATCGTGCACAATCGACATGTGGTCGAGCGATTCGAAGCGCGAGGGGTGACCTTCGTTGAATCATTGGATGAAGTCCCCGCCCATTCGATCGTGGTCTTTTCAGCGCATGGAATCAGTCCTGAGATTCGCAAACAAGCACGCGCGCGATCGCTCACAGCCATTGATGCCTCATGTCCTCTGGTGATGAAGGTTCATGCCGAGGTCATTCGGTACGCGAAGAAGGGTTTTCAGATTGTTCTCGTTGGACATCGCAATCATCAAGAGATCATCGGCACGAGCGGCGAGGCTCCTGAGTCGATCCAGATTGTCGAGTCCACTGCTGATATTCCAAGGCTCGTCATTCATGATCCGAGCAAGGTCGTGTACCTCACACAGACCACTCTGTCAGTCGACGATGCCCAAACGATTATCGCCGCGCTCAAACAAGCGTTGCCCCTGATCCATGCCCCAGCGGAGAGCGACATTTGTTATGCCACGACGAATCGACAGGAGGCCGTGCGACGACTTGCTCCTGAGTGTGATCTCGCCATCGTGGTTGGAAGCCGCAACAGTTCAAACTCTGTTCGATTGACTGAAATCGCCCACAGCCGTGGCACTCCCGCACGCCTTGTGGATGATGTGAACGAACTTCAACCCGAGTGGTTTGCCGGAGTCAACTCCCTTCTCCTCACCGCAGGCGCAAGCGCTCCTGAGGACCTTGTGATGTCGATTCTGGAATCGCTGGTGACGCGTTTTGGAGGCACGATCGAACAGCATGATGTCTCGCACGAGGGAATTGAGTTCGGGCTTCCACTCTCACTCAAGGAGTTCATGCGATCACGCGGGATCGATCCAGACGCACGACGCATTCGTCGCGGAGATACCGATGCCGAGGTCGCCGCATGGAGCGCCTTACGCTCGATTCCATTTCGAACGGTCGATCTCACCATTGGATCAGCGAAGGCACGATGAAGGATACTTTTTTCGATTTCACCCCCGAGACGCTCGAGCCCTGGTGCACGGCGCGAGGCATGCCGCGGTTTGTGGGCTCGCAGTTGATTCGATGGGTCTATGAGCGCGGGGTGACGGATCCACTCCAGATGACGGACATCGCGAAGCGCAACCAAGAGTGCATCGCTTCTGAAATGGAGTTTGAGCAAAGCGTGATGATGGTGTCGCAACTCGCGACCGATGGCACACGCAAGATATTGCTCGGATGGCCGAAGGAATCATCCAACACCCTTCCCCTCCTTGAACCACCAACGCGGCGCACGGAGTGCGTGATGATTCCGTCCGAAGATCGACGAACCGCCTGTGTTTCGAGCCAAGTCGGCTGCCCAGTCGGCTGTCGGTTTTGCGCTTCTGGTATCGGCGGACTCGAGGGAAATCTGACCGCGGGAAGAATCATTGAACAAGTCCATCGCCTTCGTCTAGAGCCGTCGGTCGGACGCATTTCTCACGTCGTCTTCATGGGCATGGGAGAACCGCTCGCGAATCTGGGGGCGGTGCGCGATGCGATTCGCACACTCAACGCTCCGTGGGGATTTGGTATCAGCGCGCGCCGCATCACCGTGAGCACCGTTGGACTTCCCGCGGCGATTCGACAATTCTGCGAGTTTGAACTTCCAGTGACCCTTGCTCTTTCATTGCATGCCCCCAACGATGAACTGCGTCGGCAGATCATTCCGTGGGCGCAGTACAGCACCATTGATGAGTTGCTCGATGCGTGCGATGAGTGGTTTCAGCGAACGGGTCGCGAGTTGACCTTTGAATACATCCTGCTTGGAGGATTCAATGATCGCCCACAACACGCTGAAGAACTCGCCGTACTCGCGCGACGGATGCGTGCCAATGTCAATCTCATTCGATACAACGAGGTCGAAGGACTCCCCTTTGGCCGTCCATCATCGGACGATGTGCACCGTTTTCAAGAGGTCCTCCGAGAGCGTGGGGTGAATTCCCACATCCGCGCGAGTCGAGGTCGTGACATCGCCGCGGCCTGTGGACAACTGCGCCATCGCAGCCTGAGCGGCGTCACTGGGCTGAATGTTGTGCCAACAATTGATCCAAGTCCTTCGGCGTGAGTGATCGGATCGTTCCATTCGTGACATGTTCTGAAAGGGCTTCGGCAAAGGCGACCCACCGCTCTGTTCCTGCTGGATCATGCGCGGCCTGCGCCACGATTTCGACAATGCGCTTGCGCAGTTGAACCTGTGCCTCGGTTGCGCGAAATCGAAGCGGCACGAATGGACGAATCGCCTCGAGGAGTTGAAGCGGCCAGTCACTCGCACGAAACTCAATGCGCCACCGACGGTGCGCGAATGCGGTGTCCACTCGAATCAAGAAACGGCGATCGAGTTCGTCGCCCAAAGCCATCCGCACATCAAGAAGGTCGCGGATGCGCCGACGATGAAGTGGCGAGTTCGCCATCGCCGCCACCGCAAACACATCGTGCGGAAGAAAAATCTCGCACAGCGGCAAGATCGCTGCAGTCGTCACCGGCCAGTGGCGACTTCCATCATCGGTCATCTTGAGTCCAGCCACGAGATCGATCAGCCTCTCGGCATAGGAAACACCACCGAAGAGCACCGCGCGATACAAACTCTCGATCAACTCGCCTCGCGCGATGGCGCCCGCAGCAGTGGCTTCGAGTCCGCTCGTCATCTCGAGTGCTTGCGAGAGCAGTACCTCGAAGAGTCGCGCATCACGGCGACGCACACGACCACGCCGCCGTACATCATGAATCGCTCGGCGAGCGACGCGCTCGGCTGGCGTCGACATCGTCGTGGACAAGGCATCATCTTCTCGCTCGGAAGCAAGTTGGCGTCCAAGATGCAACGCCTCAAGGCACCGTGCGACTTGACGCTGCTCAAGTCGCCGTGCGGCCGCCTCGAGCGCGGCTTGAGTGACTGGAATCCAGCCATTCTGAAAGGCAACGCCGAGCAGCACGACATCAAGCATTCTGTCGGACAACATTGCGCGGCGCGCTCGTTGCGCAAAATTCGCGAGACGAATGCGACCCGCATCGGGCCAGCCTGATAGTGCTTGGCGAAGCGCCTTGGGAATCTCATCCGAGCGATCTCGTGCGTCCGACAACCAGCCCGTGTTCGCCACGATGCAGGTGTGATCAGGATTGGGAACTCGAAGTGTTGGATCAGCGCCGAGGGCGCGAAGTCCCTCATCGGGTTCGAGACCGACAATCAAGTCGGCTTCACCGAATGGAATCATCGCGGAGACAGGCGCATCAAGGGTTGATCCTGCGCGCGTCCAGAGCAATTGAGTCCACGCGGATCGACCAGGACCTGTTGGCGTCTCATCGTGCATCGTTTCGACGCTGTATCCCATGGCGCGACCAGCTTCGGCTAGCAAACGCCCCGCAATTCCAGGGGCATCGCCTCGAATACCCGCGAGGTGCGCGCGCCACGACCCTTGTGCGCCGTGAATGGGTCGAGGAGGAGCAAGTCTCGATCCCGAAGACCATGCATACGCGGTTGGAGCGCGGAGTCGTCGCACCTCAATCTGTTCGAGCATCGGTTCGACTTTCACAAACCAAGCAAGAGGACCATCAGGCGATCGCATCGTGGTCGTCTCGCGCGCGAGCCCCTGCTCTCCTCGCTCCAGCCCTTCTGCAACGAGTCGATCAAACTCGGATGGTCGCAACTCGCACGCTGTCCACGCTGGCCAAATGAGTCGCTCGAGTGGAGCGTGTCCAAGTCGATCTATTTCCGCGGCGGCGGCGCGCATCGCGACAGGATCGCGCCTTGAAGGAGGTCCATCTCGAATCACCAGAATGGTGGATTCCTCTCGAAGCAGTGCACTCGTCGCTCGAGCGCGAAGGGCCGCTCGATCATTGAGATCTTCCAATTCAACAAGGAGTGAAGGAGCGAGCGATGCCACCGTCTTGACCAAGTCAACGATTGGACGACCGAGTTCTGAAGGGAGGTCGACCACCACGAGCATTCTGGATTGCGATGTCGTCGCGATGTGTCGACAAGCGGAAAGTCCCTCAGCGAGGAATCGCTCACCGTCCCACACCTCCGCGATCATTGGCTCTGCGATCCCTTCAGTGACCTCTCCGTCGACTGCGAATCCAAGCGTGAGCGCGCGCGTTCCATCATCCGACACAACTGTTGTGGAGCGAAGCAACGCGCTGACCTCTCGGCAAGCATGCGCAGCGGTCAAGGCTTCGCCACGGGGAGGAAGCGCAATCTGTTGCACGGATGAGAGAGGTTGCAATCGAGTATCGAGCTCAGGCGTCGGACGCCATGCGCGAAGGAGAGGCTCGAGTTGTCGCGCGAGCATCGATCCACTGATCGTCTCGAGTCCCGAGAGTCCACGGCGAATGTTGTCGCCGGTGGGAGGCAATTCATCCCACCACACTTGTCCTGCGTGTCGTGATTGACGGCGCGCTGCTTGGGCGATCCCGACAATGCGCGGTGCCACCGACCCTGGGCGTGGCTCGACCACGATGACATGGTCGCACCGTTCCAGCAATCGTTGGACCACCGCTTCATCTACAGGGCTGATGGCTTCGAGGCGAAGGACGGGAACGCGCCCGCCGAGTCCGAGATTCGAGAGCATGTTGAGGACCGCGACGGTCGAGACTCCGACACAGATGAAGGCCAACGGTTCGCGCTCTCCTGGACTTGGGAGGGAGACATGGCGATTGATTTCCAGTCGTCGAATGAAGGCGAGCGCGTCTCCTGTCTCGGCGGCTCGTGGGCGACGACGATCCATCAACCAACTCACCTGATCTTCTGTCGACACCAACCGATTCGCATGCATTTCGATCGTCGCGCAGGACTGCCTCAGCGTGCGGTGGAGCACCACGACGCAAGGCAATCGCGTGAGATGCGACAAACTTGCGGCACTTGAGATCGTTCGCGGAAGCGAAGCAAGGTCGCACGGTTCGACCATCGGAAGTCGAAGGCGACGACTCACGCGCCTTGGGCACGTGTTCGGAGATCCAGTGGGATCGTCTTCAAGCAAGAGCACGGCACGTCCCATCGACTCATTTCTCGAGAAGGCAAGGACGAGCCGTTTCAACGCCGCGAAGCTGAGATTCAGGGAGTCATTCGAGAGGTAGACCGCACCGTGACGACAGGCGAGACACTCTTCGGTGAGCAATGTGACCGCGCGGGGTCCATCCACACCGTCTTCCAATCGCATGCGATTGAGTGTGAGAGCCGCCACCGCTTCTTCATGGACCACCGCTTGAAAAAGAGATCGCGCGAAGTCGCCTCGGGGAAGAAACATCGCAGAGAACTCAGTCTCTGCTTCGAGCAGCGACTTGATGAGCACCTCTGCAAAGGTTGCGAAGGCGAATCCATCCGCTCGAGCAGCGATGGGCTGCCAACGGCGAGGGGCGGCAACGGGTCGAGTGTCCACGAGGAAAGGCTACTTGCCTGCCAAGAGGCGCTCAACCATGAGCGCGAATCCATCGTCGCCATGATGTGGCGCACATTCGTCGGCTGCACTCTTGGCGACTTCCCATCCGTTGTCCATCACGATGCCGAGACCGGCTCCAGCGAGCATTTCCACATCATTGGGTCCATCTCCAAACGCGACCACATCATCTGCATCGATTCCCATTCTTGCGCACAGAGTTTGTGCGGCAGACCACTTGTGGACTCCAGCAGCGTGAATCTCAAGCATGTGTGGTGCATCGGAATGAATCCCTGATGCTGTGAGCGCAGGCCAATGGCGAAGTGTGACCGCATCAGGAACAGATCGAGCGATCGCCTGAGCAATCGGTGCGATCTCATGCTCAGGAGCGACCGCGCTCACGCGAATCACCGGAGAACACTCGGGTGGATACACATCGTGACGACGATGAAGCAGCTGAAAGGAATCGATCCACCACTGCGTGGCGGCATCCAGTGTTCCCGTCCCAATCATCGAGTAGTGATGATCATCATGCGACTCATCGTGGAGGAGGTGCGCAACCTGTCCCGCTGCATTGATCGACTCGGCACACGCTTTCGTTGCAACGGGACACACGGCACGCACATCCAGAAGTCGCCCCGTGGCATCATGAATCGTCGCTCCTCCCGCGCCGATGAGATGCCGCCCCTCGAGATGACGCCCAAGCGGAGTAATGCATTCACGAAACGCACGTCCCGTTGCGAAGACGACGACGACCCCCTTCTCACGGAGTGCATCAAGTGCCATGGCGGTCCTCAACGACACAACGCCGCTCCGATCAAAGAGGGTTCCATCTAAATCAGTGACGATCATTTTCCAGCGCATAGGTGCAGTCAAGCGAGAAGCCGTCCATGGTAGGATCTTGCCCCTTATGGATCGCAAGCGCCTCAGCCAAGTGCAAACCTCGGACCTCTCAGAGAGCCGAGTCAACGACGACTTCCTCTTCTGGCTCAAGACCAGCGGACCGAATTACCTCCTCGCCGCGCTCTTGCTGATTTGCGCTTACCTCGGATGGAACTGGTTCCAAACCCGCGCCGATACCGCTCGCGCCGAAGTGTGGGAGCAGTTTGCCGTGGCGACCGTGCCGCAAGATCTGGTCGAGCTCGCGAAGGCGAACGGCGATGAATCAGGACTCGCCCTCTTGGCCAATCTCAACGCTGCAGATTTGTACCTCCAGAGCATTCAGAGTGGTCTTCGCTTCGATCGAGATCCCACTGCGTCGGACGTGCAACTCGATGATGCCACGCGCGTGGAGTGGATGAAGTCGGCGAACGATTTGTACAACTCGGTGATCACTTCTGCGCGGTCGGATCCAAACACCTCGGCCCTCGCATTCCCCGCGTATTTTGGACTTGCCGCGATTGCAGAATCCGTTTCTGATTTTGAAGGTGCTCGCGGAAGTCTTGAGTCAGCACGCGACCTCGCGAAGGATCGTTACGACTCCATCGTGTTGCTTGCAGAAGCGCGCCTTGCGAACATCGATGCGCTCAAGAATCCGTACCCTGTGCCCGATGCTCCGGTGGTCGTCCTTCCAACGCCTTCCGACGCTCTGGGCACCATCATCGGCAGTGGATTTCCTGCTGATGCCCCCGTGGGGATTGAGGCGGTTCCCGCACCGGCCCCGACTCCGGATCCCGCTCCCGTGGTCGAACCCGCGCCAGGGGCGTGAACTCGGAAGAAACAGCCAACTCTAGCGACGAGGACCGAGTGATTGGTCCATCGGGTGCGCCGCTGCTCATTGCTTCGGGTGGAAAAGTCGACCGCGATGCGCTGTACTCGCTCTACGAATCCAGCGAAGAGTTCGATGATGATCGGCCGGTCACTGTCACTTTCGAGTTGATGCGTGATCTCCAGAAGCGGTTAGATCGTTACCTTGTCGATCGCGTTCCCTTCTTGAGTCGCACTGCACTGCAACGACTCATCGATGAAGAATCGGTCACAGTCAATGGAAGGATTCCCAAGTGCAGCACGAAACTACGCAAGGGTGATGTCGTAGTCGCGACGCTTCCCCCGCCGCCATCGAGCGAGATTCCTGCTGAAGAGATTCCCCTCGACATTCTGTTCGAGGATGGTGACATGATCGTTGTCAACAAGCAAGCTGGACTCATTGTGCATCCTGCGCGCAGTCACAAGTCAGGCACATTGATCAATGCACTCGCGTGGCACTTTCGACATGCTTCGACTGGGCAACTCTCATCCGTTGGTAAGGAGATCGCCCGCCCCGGCGTTGTCCATCGCCTCGACAAGATGACGAGTGGCGTGATGGTCGCGGCGAAGACGGACACCGCCCATTGGCGCATCGCGAAACAATTTGAAAGGCGCACCACACAGAAGCGTTACATCGCGCTCGTCCACGGCGTTCCCGAGCCAGAGGCTGATCTCATCGACTTGCCGCTTGGAAAGCACATGACCATTCGCGAGAAGTATGCCGTGCGACATGATGAAACGGGAAAGCCCAGCCAAACGGTGTATAGAACGCTCGAGGAATACAAGGGTTTTGCACTCGTTGCACTCGAACTGCGCACAGGACGCACCCACCAGATTCGCGTTCACCTCTCGCATCTTGGATATCCCATCGTGGGAGATGACATGTATGGAGGAAAACACATCACCGCGAGTCATCTCGGGGTGCCGCTTCCCGAGGGGATGTCGGCGACCGAACCGATGATTACACGACAAGCATTGCACGCAGGAATGCTCGGCATCACACACCCGATGACCAATGCTCCAATGGTTTTTCGAGCGCCATTACCCGCCGATATGCAACGCATGGTCGACCTCCTTCGCGCGCATGCGTTGGTGCGACGGCTTGATCTCGGCGGCACAGTGCTCGAGGTCTAAGGGGTCAGGACTTTCCACCGCTCGCCTCGATCGCCCGATCGAAACCAGATCCAATCTTCTCCTGGAACGCCCTGAGCCCACCCTCGGGTTTTTTTCCACCAAGACGACTTCGAAGCAATCTTGTTCGTGGAGTCGCCAAACACACCCTTGCCGGTGTGCATGCCAATCACACACTCTCCATCTTGCAGAAGAAAACTGAGCGGAGTTGGATCATTCGGATGTGCTGCGACTTTCCCGAGCCATGGCTCCAGATCCGCGGCCGACTGCGGCCACGCGTGGTGCTTTCGACGGAATCGTTCTGCCGTGACCGCAGTCCGAGCCACGATGCGCTCGGCACTCTCTTTTCGCGCGGATCGGACAACCGAATGGAACATCGGCAGCATCGCGTCGATTCCCACAGGCGCGAAGTTGGGCTGACTCCACATCTTCAGTTGATCGGCGTAGAACCAACTCTCTGTCGCCAATCCTTGTTGAAGGTTCTTCCTCGATTCCTCAGCGAGGCGATGCAGTTTCCCCATCGTCTCGGCGCGCGTTGGATTTCGAAGCGCGCGCGCTGGAGCCCAGATCCATGCGACTGTTCCATTGGGCGAGGATATTTCTCCTCGTGCGTTGGGGCTAAACAACCGGATCGCTTCCCACGCTTCGGGACTCGGAGCGAACCATCCATCGCCATTCCCGTCGTCGGTGAACACTCGCGCAATTGCATCCTCGATGCACACCGTCTCCCCCGCGATGACTCGTTCGAGATCGACAGACGGCGCAGACCGGATCATCTCATCGATGGAGATGAGTTGTTCGTCCGAAAAGAGTTCAGGAGTCGTCTCGATCCACTGAATAACAGTCTGCTCAGCTTTGATCTGCAATCGAGTCATCCCCGCAGCACCAATGATCAAGGGCGCCTCAACAAACACTGCAGCGAGTTGAAAGACTGCACGGATTCGATCGATCGCGCGCGCACCCTCACCCTTTCCAAAAGCCCAATTCGCATCAGCGAGAAGAAGATCGGCGCTCAATGAACAGGTTGTGAGGGTCGGATAGACCACCATCCACATTGGAAAGAACGCAATCGCACCCTCTGTCGGATCGGCAACATCGACCTTCGATTGAATCCGATGTCCGAAGACCTTCCGACCTGCTGCGATCGAGAGCGCATCGAGGTCGGAGGCGTGTTCAGTCAGTATCGCCTCAATCTCGTCGCGTTGATTCGTCTCCGGGTAAAGGGGAATCTGCGAACGGATCACGGCATTCTTTGGATCGAACAATGCTTCCACGAATGCGGCGTGGACAGCAAACTCGGTCGATGCCTGTTCTTCGATTGGCGCCGCGGGCAGAAGCGCAGCGATGCGCTCGAACGGGTCGATTCGAATGATTGGCTTTTGCCTCGCGAAGGAAACACAGAATCCAATCCATGCAAGGAATGCGATGCCGCAGGCGAAGGCCATTCGCACCAAGAGGGTGGACACCCACCATCGTTCTACTTTTTTTGCTCGAGCAGAAGGTTTGGTCTGCGGCGCCATTCCACCGAGTCTATCTACTGCGTCCCCAAACACGGTCGGGAACTGAGTCGCTCGATCGATACTCCTTCGTCTCAGCGGCGAGTTCCCACGCTGCTTGAAGGACCTTATCGATGCCCATGCCAGTCGCTCCCGATGCAGGAAGAACCACACGCACTCCGCGCTTGATCAGTGCTGCCTTCCACTCGGCGACTCGCTCTGCGCGATCTTCTTCGAGCAACAAATCAATTTTGTTGAGGATGACAATCTCAGGTTTCCGAGCGAGTTCGTGGCTGAATGTCGCGAGCTCGGATCGAATCATCGCGTGATTCGCGAGTGGGTCAGAATTGTCGAGAGGAGCTACATCCACCACATGCAAGATCGCTCTTGTGCGCTCGATGTGTCGCAAGAAGTCGTGGCCGAGTCCAGTGCCATGCGCTGCCCCTTCGATCAGTCCTGGCAAGTCGGCGAGGACAACGCGTCGATCTCCAGGAAGTTCGGCAATGCCCAGCTGAGGAGAAAGGGTCGTGAATGGATAATCGGCGACTTTCGGCTGCGCGCGCGTGGTGGCGCGAAGCATCGTGCTCTTGCCCGCATTGGGAAGCCCCACGAGTCCGAGGTCAGCAATCAACTTGAGATCGATGCGGATGTTGCGCTCGACGACCTCGCCACCCATTTCGCGCTCGGTTGGAGTTTGATGCGTCGCGCTTTTGAATCGGTCGTTCCCACGACCACCGCGTCCACCTTGTGCAATAACGAATCGCTGTCCTGGTTCAACGATGTCGACAAGCAAGTCATCTGACTCCGCCTCGAAGACTTGTGATCCAAGGGGCACGCGCACTTCGCACGATTCTCCCGCCTTGCCATGGCAACATGCGCCGCTGCCGCCCTCTCCATCTTTCGCCCACCAATGAGGCTTGTAGGACAACTCGACGAGCGTGTCGAGGTGAGGATCTCCAACCAGGACGACATCACCGCCGTGTCCACCATCACCGCCGTCGGGTCCTCCCTTGGGAATACCCTTGCCACGATAAAAGTGTGCAGAACCATTCCCACCGCGACCTGATCGAACTTGGATAATGGCAGAATCGACAAACATGGTGGTTCTGTCCGCGGCTTCAACGAGTGCGTCGGCCGCGTCCGCGCCTTAGCCCACATCGCGCGCGAGACGCGCAGCGGTTGGGTCAGCAGGGATCACATCCACAAAACGACCACGGAAACGAACTGTTCCGGGAACGCGCGCCATGATCGAATCATCGCTACCGCGGAATGTCATGAATCCGGCCTTCCAAGGCGTGCCGCATTGGCGCACGATGATCGAACCAGACTTGGCAAGCTCACCACCGTACAACTTGATGCCGCGATACTGCGGATTCGAGTCGCGTCCGTTTTCTGTGGATCCTTGACCCTTCTTATGTGCCATGACGGAGTCTCCTTGGGGGTGTGAAAGTCGAGCCGCGCAGCATAGCAGAATGTGGGGAAAGTGACCCGTTAACGAAAGACCCAAGTCAATGCGGTCTGATCCGCCTTGCGGTGGCCCATCATCCGCTCGTCTGCCCTGACCTTGAAGTCCAAGCGCATGGAACGGCGCAGCATGACGGGGGGCTGTCCAGCGACCTCTTCAGAACGCTTGAGTTCGCTTGAAATCCCCTTCACAAAGATGGTGAGGTCGGTGCTGTCGAGGTTGGAGGCCTTCCAGACGCACAGTCCTTCTTTGCCGTTTTCTTCGCCGATGGGAAGTTTCCCAAGGACCTCGAATTGATCGTCCACGGCGCCATCGGTGAATGTTGCCTGAATCGCGTCGTGAATCGTGCCGGGGACATCACGACCCGTTGGCATCAACTTTCCTGCTCCATCAAACAACTCGATGGAAGGAGCCCACATACGCTCATTCCCAGTGTTGTTCACGACGACGTAGGTGAAATACCAATACGGATCGCCCGTCGTTGGTTCAATGAACACCTTGAGGTCGCCTGGTCGGAAGTCCATCGTCCAACTCTTGTCGACGACGGCGCTCGTGGATGAGACCGCGAGCAAAACCGCTGGCACTTGGTGTGAAGCGACCAACAAAACTCCTGAAACAACGGCGCTCAGCAGGATCAACATGATTCTGAGATCGTATCCGAATCGGCTTCCACAGAGGGTGCCAACGAGGGACAATGTCCCTGTGTTTCAGATGCATGTCCCTCTTGAATCGCAGGATGCCCCTCAACAAATGTCGTTGTGCCGATTATTGGCACACACTTCGGGGAAGGATTCGGAGCGGCTTTTTCGAGCCCTCCAAGAGCGTGTTGATCCTTGGGATTACACAGCTCTGCTCATCGAGGATGACCGTGCAGTCGCCGGAGCGCTGATTCTCGACCGCCCAGGTCGTGCGGGCACCCTTCTGTCCTCGAAGCCAGACCGCGGTCGATCCGATTCATCGGCATTGGTCGGTCAGGTCATCCGCGCGGCGACCGATCTCTTTCACGCAAAAAAATCTCCCGGCGTCGTCCTCGCCATGACTTCCCCCGACTCGAACGAGGATAGAGGCGGGCTCGAAGCGGGAGGAATGACTCCATTTGCCACGATGGTTTTCATGGTCTCGCCCCTGCGCGCGACAGCCTGGGATGTGACGACACCGATTGGATCGAACCACTCCCTCCACGCCGCCCCAAACGATCGCCATGCCCTGGTGGCACTTCTCGACGAGACGTACATCGACTCGGTGGACTGCCCAGAACTCACCTCGCGGCGGCGCACGATCGACACCCTCTGCGGTCACCTCGGCACCTTGGCGGGTCCCTCGAACGGCTGGATCGTTGCAGAGCGGGAAGGAAAACTCGTGGGGCTCGCCATCGTCCAAAAGTCCCAGTCCGATTCGCCAGGACAGTGGGATCTCTCGTACCTCGGCGTGGTCCCAAGCGCTCGGAAATCTGGCATCGGACGATCGCTCTTGGTCGAGGCGGCTCGAATCACGCGCGCTGCGGGCGCAAAGCGTTTGCATCTCGCCTGTGATTCGCGCAACACGAATGCACGCAAGTTGTACGCCTCGTTCGGTTTTCACGAGACTGAGCGTCGTGTTGCGTGGATCGACACGATGCAGAGGTGAGTTGTCCACAAGAATTCCCCAGATCACCACATTCATCCAACCAAGAGAAAGTGTGCCAACTCAGGTGTTTCTAGTGACTCGACTTACGACACGATCGAGCGCGATGCGCGCAAGTGCTCTCGACAACGACGAAGAATCCGATACAGTTTGCCCCGCTCAAGGATGAGCCTGCGTTTCTTGCGCAGCCAGGGTTGAGCCCACTCCATTTCGATTGTTGTTCAGGAGGAGCATCGTGCGGCAAGGCTGTCGTTCGCCCGCAGGATGTCTCGCGCCCGCTGTTTTGTGGAGAATAATGTGTCCTCATCCATTGCCGTACTGCCTCTGCGTTTGAAATCCACCGAAGGTCTTGAGCAAGGTCTGATCAAGCGAATCGGAGAGCGGAAGTTCGAAATGTGGTTTCGCGATGGAGTGCGCTGCACACTGACTGAGGGCCACCTTCGAGTCGATGCGTGCAACAGTTTTGTAGCGGACTGGATTGCGCGCCACTATGCGAATGAACTTCGCGACTGCGCCGCTGAAATCTCGGTCGATGGCAGTGCAATTGAAGTTGAAATCGTGGCATCGCCCGCGCTGTTTGCCGGCGCATCGATTCTCTCGAAAGGCACGGCAACGACGAATCCATCGAACACACTTGATTCGCGGGATCCGTGCGTTGAAGTAAAATCTCCAAAGCGAACCCCCCGCCCTCCTGCGACGCGTCTGGAAGATTTTGAAGTTTCACCGTCGAATGCGCTCGCCCTTCACGCTGCGCGTTCTGTGGGGATGTCCGATGCGAACGCTCCACCGATGACTTTCTTGTACGGAGGTTGCGGCACTGGCAAGTCCCACCTGCTTCAAGCCATTGTGCATGAACGACTCCGCGCACGCGATGGTGGGCGTGTGCGCTCGATGACTGCTGAGAAATTCACCAATGAATATCTCACCGCCATGCGCATGGGCGGACTGGATGGATTCCGAACGCGTGTGCGTCACAACGATTTGCTCGTCATCGACGATGTGCAGTTCTTCGCCAACAAGCCAGCGACGCAGTCCGAGTTCTTGTTCACCCTCGACGCATTGCTCCATGCGGGAGCCAAGGTCGTCGTCGCCGCGGATGCACATCCATCCTCACAGAATCGATTCTCTCCACCGCTCACGAATCGATTCATCGCGGGGGTGGTGGTCGAAGTGGGATCAGCCGACTTTGAACTGCGACGGAAGCTCGCGATTCGATTCGCTGGATCGAGAGCGCTCGTGCTGCCTCCCACCGCCGTCGACTTGGTCGCGGATCGATGCCTCGGAGGCGCGCGTGAAATCACCGGCGCGGTCTCGCAACTCTTGGCGATGCGCAGTTTGGACCCACACATTGACCTCGTCATCGCCGCCGAGGCTGCGCTCGGAGGATCCTCACGACTCGGCCCTGTCCGCATCGACATTGATTCGATCATCCATACCGCATGCGATGCGTTTGGGGTGACTCCGCTGGATGTACGCGGATCGAGCCGTCGCCGGGATGTCGTCGACACGCGCGGAGTCGTGGCGATGCTTGCGCGCGAACTCACCCAGCTCTCCTTGCCCGAAATTGCCCGAGGTATGGGGAGAACCGCTCACTCGACGGTCCTTCAAGCGGCAAGGCGGATGCGTTCAAGGTGTGACTCGCGGGGATCGGTCGCCTGTTCGGATGGACTTCGCGACGCGCGGGTTGTTCTTGACCAGATGCGAATCGCGCTCACTCGACCGACGGTTTCCCCTCGTCCGAAGTCGCGGGTGGGGTAAAGTAGTCGTGTGCGCATTTTCACCCTGTGCTTGTCTCTCTTGATGCTGACCACAGCGCGTGGATTCGCTGCTCCTCATCCGCAGACACAAGCCACGTTCGAAGATGTCGTTGAAGTGTTGCGACTTGGATTGTCTCCTGCAACGGATGGACACCATCACGCGAATCTCATGTCGCTTCGCGCGCTCGGCGATCCAACACTGACGCCACTCTTTCTCTCGCTCGTGCAATCATCGGATTGGGCATCTCGCATCGATGGAGTGCTCGGTGCTGCGGAAGCAAACACTCCACCTGCTGTGGATCCATTCCTGCTTGCGGCGCTTCCATCGAATGATGATCGCATTCAAGCGCTTCAGTCTGCCCTTGGACTTGGACTCGTCACTCCTGCGGTGGCGGCCGAGTGCCTCAAGTGGGAAGGTGTTCCTGATCTCGATCGACTCGTGCTCATGGCGGTGGCACAGCAGGCTGATTCCAAGTCCATTGACAGCGCATTTGTCAAAGGAAAACTGGGAGATGAAAACTCTGCAGTCGATGCACTTGCCGCAGTCTTGATGTTCGTTCAGGGCGATGCATCGGGGTGGGCGAAGTTTACGGCTCGGCTGGAAACACTTGAAAAACCAGCGCGCCAGCAATTGATCGCCGAGACAGCGCAGGCCGCCGTGGCATACAAACTGCCGCTGATTGCGCCGCGGCTCATGCCCCTTTCGCTGTCACTCGGCGTGGATCCTCCCACCGAACGCATTGTGTCCGCCGCACTTTTTGCGCTCAAGGATCCCAAGGCACTCGATACATGGAAGGCGATGATCGCTCGGCATAGCGCGCGGAGAGATCGATTGAAGGATGCCCTCGTCCTGCTCGCAGAGGGTCCACTCGCAGGATCAGAAGGCGTGTCATCGCTGTTGGGTGCCGAAGATGACCTCCTCGTGGCGATGGGACAAGCGCTCGAGAAGCGTGACACTGAATTGGAGCGCGCGCAGTTTGTCGCAGCGTTGATGACGACTGGTCATGTTCAGTCCACCGAGGCGGCCATCGTGATGGCGAATCGGATGACTGCATCCGACTCCGAAGTCATCTGGCGCACCATGCTTGAATCTGGACGCGCGCCGTCCGTCGCCCCTGCCCTTCGCTCTGCAGCGGTCAGCGCCGCGATCATGCTCGCTCGCGCGAACCCCGCGATTGTGAGTGCGATGGCCGCAGGGTCAGACGATCGATTTCAAGAGTCCTGCGCCTTCGCACTGCTTCGCGCGGGCAGCAAAGATGCAGCAGAAGCGGCCGCAGCCATGCGTGGATCGCTCTCGCGCCGTGCCGACGCACTCGCACTCATGGCGATGGCGAGTGCTGAACTTCCGATGAGTGAGATCGACATGACCTCCCTCGTACGCGCCGCCGCAGGAGGCGCTGATCTCGATGCTGTTTTGCAAGTTCAAGCCGCTTGGATTGTCGCGCGACGACAAGGTCGCATTGACGAGGTGCTCGCTGCATTGGTGCGTCCCACTCCGAGCAATCCGTAATTTCGCGCGAGCGACCATCATGCCATCCCTGATTCCACTCGGTCGTCCCACCATCGATGATTCGGATATCGAAGCCATGTCGCGCGCTGCTCGCAGCGGACGGCTGACTCTCGGTCCCGCAAATGAGCTCTTTGAACACCGCATTTCGATCGCGGTCCAACGACCTTGGACGGTCGCCGTATCGAGTAGCGCAACGGCTCTCGAGATTGCGCTGCGCGCGCTTGGCGTGGGCGCAGGCGATGAGGTGATCGTTCCCGCCTTCGGATACGCAGCGAATGTGAATGCCACCATCGCGGTGGGTGCGCGTCCGCTCTTTGCCGATGTCGATTCCAACACGCTGTGCATGAATGCGAAGGAAGTGAAACGGTGCGCGACCGAGAAGACCAAGGCGATCATCGCCTACTCTCCTTTCGGCTCGCTCATCGGAATGGATGCGGTGGCGCAAGTCGCTGCAAGTCTCGAGATCCCCGTGATTGAGAACTCCACCGAATCGCTCGGCGCTCGACTCGGAAACGAGCGCGCAGGACGGTTTGGACGAATGGCGATCGTTGGGTTTGGTCCGTACCGCTGCGTATCGGTTGGCGAAGGAGGTGCGATCGTCACCCACGATGATCGTCTCGCGCATGCCTGTCGGACTCTTCGCTTTCAAGGACGAACGGATCGACAGAGTTACCCTGATCAATCTCCTGATCTTGGCATGATCATGAGAATCGGACAATTCGGATACGACGCAAGGCTCGCGGAACCACTCGCCGCGATGGGAGCCTCGCAGATGTTGCGACTCGACGGATTCCTCGAACGGCGCGAACGGGCGGCAACGCAATACTTCCGTCGACTTGGCGGACATCCTGACTTGTGGCTCCCGGCGAGAACGGATGAATCCCACCCAGCGTGGCACCTCTTCCCGATTCGACTCTCAGACAACTTCAGCGCCGAAGACCGCGACGCACTTCTCAACGGACTCCACAGACATGACATCGGCGCGGGCAATCAATACCCAGCGGCGCATTTGCTTCCTCATGTCTGCGAGTTGTACGGTGGATCGCCGCCGAACTGCCCCGTCGCCGAGAGCATCTCGCACAGAATGATTACCCTTCCGATGTCGAATGACCTCTCGATCGAAGAAGTCGACATCGTGTGCAACACACTCGAGATTCTGCTGACGCAATGCGCGGCTCGTGGGTAAAAACAGTTACGGCGTTCGTGCAACGCGCATGCCATGGATGTTGAGGTAGTTGTTCGGGAAATCCCCAACCCGTTCAGAAGCGCGGCAGACAACAGAGTCGCTTTGCCATGCTCCACCGCGCATGATTCGGTAGGTTCCAGTGGGCTGGTCCCGTTGGATCGGTCACGAATGCTGGAGAGTAATCACCCGCCCAGTCTGCGGTCCACTCCCAAACATTGCCGATCATGTCAAACAAACCAAGAGCGTTGGGAATCATTCCACCAACGACATGGGTGGCGTGTTGTCCCGACGAATACGATGTCGCCCAATACCACGCGATACTGTTGAGAGCGTTGTAGCGGGGCGTCGTCGTTCCAGCTCGACACGCATACTCCCACTCGGCCTCGGTGGCGAGTCGCATTCCTGTCGCCGCGCAGAATCCCTGAGCCATGTCCCATGAGACATTCTCAACGGGTCGATTCGGACTATTGGCAAACCCGACAAAGGCACTCGGATTCGTACCTATCGCCCCTTGGTACTGCGATTGCGTCACCTCATATCGTCCAAGATAAAACGCACCAGTCAGTTGAACGAGATGTTGCGGAGACTCATTCCCCTCGTCCTCGGTGTCTTCTGGGCTCGCTCCCATCCAGAATGTTCCCGGTGGAACGAGCAGCATCTCGATGTTGGTGGCGTTGTCGCGCACTCGCCATGGCAGTCCAGTCAGAACGATTCGATCTCGAATGGCGGTATCCGTGACCACGGCTGGATCTGGCAGTTGCTCGAGGACTGTTCCCCATGAGGGACCTGGGCAGGGTCTCCATCCCACAAGAAGCAGAGCAAGGTCAGCACCATCCGTATTGCCGTCGCCATTGCAGTCGCCCGCAGCGGTTCCCCAATTCGACAGCATGAGGGACAAGTCGACCCCGTCACGCGAACCGTCTCCGTTGAGGTCGGTGACGCACTGAGCGTGAGCCATCGGAGCGATCAACCCGACAACACAAAAGTCGGACTTCACGGTCGGAATCAGCCCTGTTTCGGGCGCGTTCTCACCGCCAACCCCCTTTTTTTATAGAGCTGAAAGCCACCTACGGGACTCGAACCCGTGACCTGAGCTTTACGAAAGCTCCGCTCTACCAACTGAGCTAAGGCGGCGCAAAACGGGTCATTCACCCAAGTCGATCAGTGTACGGCAACGCTCGTTCGCCGTCACTTCGTAATGATCTCGACTGCTTCAGTGCTCGGAAGATTGGCGGCACCAAATGCAGCGCCCGCAGCATCCGCTTCTGCACCGGTGCTGGTCTCGACGAGGCTCAAGAGGGATGCCACCCGCTTGGCATCGAGGAAATTCCCCATGGATCGCGCGCTCGTGGCGACCGCGTAGAGGAATGCGATGCGCGCTTCTCCCGAACGAGCGATCGCTTGATCGAAGAGGACCGTTTGTGCGGATGAATCAAGCACCATAGCAAGGACTCCTGCCGCCTCGATGGCGAGCGCTTCATCGGCTCCGCGCACCGCAGCAACCAAGTCGCGACGAGCATCGAGAAGTTGGAATGGACCATCACCACGCGTTGCGATGTCCCAAAGCGCACCCAGTGCACGAGCGCGGTAAAGCCGTGCTTCATCGGCACTCATGGCTCCACCAGCGGCACGGGCGAGAAGTGCGCTCAACGCCACTTGAAGTGTTTCAGTCCCACCGCCAGCAGCGGTGACCGAGGTGCGGAAGTCGTCTCCCGCTGCCATATCGACCGCGGCAAGATCGGCTGCTCCGGTGACAAGTAACACAGGCACGGCACCGAATGCAGCGGACGAACGAATGTCTGACAGTTCGCGTTCGATGAATGCGCGGTTTCCGTGAATCACGACGAAGTCAACTGTTGCGCCGAGAGCGCCAAGATCCGCGGCAAACTGTGAGAACGATGGGGCGAATGCGCCGGGTTCGAATCCACCAGCAGAGAGATCGCTGGCAATCGCCTGCGCATCTTCGTCGCGCGCGACAATGGCTCCGATGGGATTCGATGACGTCTCGAGCATCGATGCAATGCGCGGTACGACGAGGCTCGAGTTGCGAAATGCCATTCGTGGCGATGCCGCGGCAAGTGTCAATGCTGCTTCAAATTGAACGCGCCGATCGGATGAGATCAGTGCCTTCGAGAGAGGAGATCCTTCCCCTGAGACAATCGTGGCTGCTCCGCCGACTTGTCCGAGTGCTTCGATCGCATCGAGTGCCAAAGCAGTGTCGCCCGACTTGAGCGCCAATGTCAAGACTCCAGAGGCGATGTCCACACCGGCCAATCGAGCGAAGAATGCGGCGTTGTAGGCGCGTTCGGCCGCTTGATATCCATCTGGAGTGCGGTTCTCGCGTCGGAGGTCTGAGGCGACAAAGGTCACCAAGGCGGCTTGGTTCGAGGGATCGACACGCAGCGCTTCGGCGGACAGTTGCATCGCCATCATCGATCCAAAAATATCGGTTGGAACTGAGTCAGCGACGAGTCCTGACGATGCATCGTAGGACCACATCGTGTTGAACTCATCGTTGAGATAAGGCACGACGCTTGGCAACGATTCGAAATAGTTGCGCGCGAGTTGAGTGAATTGCTCACTCACCGAGCCGACGCCTCCACCACAGAGCGAATAGCTTCGCGAAGCAGCGGCGCGAACATCGTCAGGGAACTCGGTATTGCCAGCGACCTGCAACAGGTATGGCTCGGCGGCGGGCCAACCGATGTCTCCGAGCAGTTGCGCGATTTCCTTTTTCGAATCGACATCGGATCCAGAGAGTGCCGCGCACAGCGGAGCCACAGCCATTCGAGACTCCTTGACAATCATCGCTCGAGCAGCGATCGAGAGACGGGTGTTCGATTGATCAAGAGCTGCGCGGAGAAGTCGAGGCACTGCATACTCGCCGGCAGCGATCAATCGCTCCTGCGCGAGGACTTGCTGACGACCTGATCCGATGAGATTGGTGACACTTCTTTCGATGCGCGCGTCGTCGCGAGCGAGAAGCAATCGGCCTGCATCGACGCGCGCGTCGAGCAACATGATGATCTCGCCGACTTCTGGCAAGAGCCGTCCTCGTCGAATCGCATCTTCGAGTCGATCATCCATTCCGCGCTCGGTGACGAGTTCGGCGAGCACCGCGTCATCGGTCACCGCATCGAGGAGCGCTTGGAGATTCGTCGCAGCAAGTTGTCCCTTCGCCACCAAGATGTAGTGGATCCCCATCTCAAGGTTTTTGGACGCTTCAGGGGTCGCCGCTGGAGGAACATCGGACGCCTGCGGCACCGCCCACGCATTGCCAAAGAGGGTGAGGGTCAGAGCGACAAAAATGGGTAGAAAAAATCGAGTGGTGGGCACGGTGAACTCCTGACGAATCGCGGGGCGACCTGTGAATCCAACGAGACTACCCCGCATTGAAGGGACTGGCAAACCACGGCTGTTATGCTCCCTTGTGTTGGTTGGATCGGCTCGCTTGTGAGTCGATGCCCGTTGCTTCGTGCAACGAGGGAAGGCGGTGAAAAT
>JAQBZO010000040.1 GCA_027622195.1 Planctomycetota bacterium | reverse complement strand
GTTGGCGCAAGATGTCAGAGACTGGATTGCGAATCCAGAGTCGGCATTCGGATGGATTTTGCGCGGCGATGAAATGACCCCTGGATCGGCGAGGCGATTCGATTCCAGTGAGGGGACGAACGCGCAGTTCGCTCCATCGCTCGAGGTTGAGTATTCGTTCGTGCCAGCGCCGCCTGCGGCGATCGCGATGCTGGTGGCGGGGGCGATGTTCTCGCGTCGGCGTGACCGAAAAGGGGGGCTTACGGTCGGAATGCGCCCGAAACAGGGCTGATTCCCACCGTCAAGTCGGTTGTGCGGTGTGCTGCGATATCGTCCTATGAGATGAGACTCGCTTTCGCCTTTGTCTTCGCCTTCGCGGTCTGCATGAACGCGGCAGCTCAACTCGACCGTTTGCCACAGCCGACGAACATTGTTGTGATCCTCGCTGATGATCTGGGAGTGGGGGATCTTGGGTGCTACGGTTCAACAAAAATCCGAACACCATTCCTCGACGCACTGGCCGCATCGGGGATTCGTTTCTCGTCTGCCTATGCGCCCGCACCTGTTTGTGCTCCGACGCGGTGCATGCTGCTCACCGGTCGCGATGCAGGACACGCGCAGATTCGAGACAACCAAGAGGTGCAGCCAGAAGGTCAGACTCCGCTCGATGCGGGATCGACGACCATCGCGTCATCGCTTCACGCGCTCGGCTACACCACAGGAGCGATCGGCAAGTGGGGGCTCGGTGGTCCCGAGAGTTCTGGCGATCCGCGTCGGCAAGGGTTTGACTCTTTTTATGGATTCCTCTGCCAGCGAAAAGCGCATGATCACATTCCTTCCAGTCTCTGGCGAAATGGTGTGCGCGAAACGAACACCGCTTACGCGCAGACTCGATTCACTGAGGAGTCGATTGCATTCATCGACGCGAACACGTCGCGTCCATTCTTTCTCTACCTCGCGTTCACGCTCCCGCACCTTGCCCTTCAAGTCGAAGAGGCGGATCTAGCGGAGTATGCGGGAAAGTTTGAAGAGACTCCGTACACTGGTGGGAACGGTTACATTCCAAACGAGACTCCGCGAGCGACCTACGCGGCGATGATTACTCGAATGGACCGGGACATCGGTCGCATTGTTGATTCCATTCGATCGCATGGATTGGAGCAACGCACACTCATCGTCTTTGCAAGCGATAACGGTGCAGCAGGCGAGGTAGGGGGAGCGGACTGCGCATACTTCAATTCGTACGCGGGACTTCGCGGACACAAGGGAAATCTCTATGAAGGTGGAGTTCGCGTTCCACTGATCGCGAATTGGCCGGGGATGATTACTCCCGCATCACTGTGCGATGCTCCCGTTGCGCTGTACGACCTCATGCCAACATGCATTGAAGTGGCGGGGGGCATTGCGCCGCAAGGGATCGAAGGACGATCGCTTGTTCCGTTTTTTGTGCAACCCTCGAGTGCGTCATCGAGAGAGTTTTTGTACTGGGAGTTTCCGAGTGCGGGAGGACAGCAAGCGGTCCGCATGGGGCGTTACAAAGCGATTCGCCGTGGACTCGCGCGTGGCAATCTTCAGATCGCGTTGTACGACCTCGTGAGTGATCCAGCCGAGAGCAAAGATGTTTCTCATGCGCACGTCGATGTGGTCAATAGGGCACGAGAGATCATGGCAATGCAGCACACGCGATCCGAAAGTTTCCCGTTGCCAACCATTGACGATGAGCCGATTGCTCCCGTTACTCCCGCTGGGATGGTTCTCATTCAAGGTGGAGAGTTCGTAATGGGGAGCGAGAAAACAAATCCGTTGGCGCGGCCTGATGAAATGCCCTCACATCGCGTCCGAGTGAGTTCGTTTTGGATCGACGCCACTGAAGTGTCGAACAGGGAGTTCGCCGCATTCGTCGATGCAACTGGATACCGAACGGTCGCTGAGCGTCCTGTGGACTGGGAAGAACTGCAAAAACAAGTTCCGCTTGGAACACCGAAACCTTCCGATGAGATGTTGCTTCCTGGTTCGCTTGTGTTTGCTCCGCCATCGAGTGTGAATGGATTGATCGACTACGACCAGTGGTGGAAGTGGGTTGCGGGTGCATCGTGGCGACATCCAGAAGGGCCAGCATCGACGATTGAGACAAGGCTCGATCATCCTGTGGTGCATGTGTGCTTCGATGATGCAGAGGCGTATGCGCGTTGGGCTGGGAAGCGACTTCCAACTGAGGCAGAGTGGGAGTATGCGGCGCGAGGCGGAATCGCCCGCGCGTGCTATCCATGGGGCAATGAGATGAATCCGAATGGAGAGGTTCCCATGAATACTTGGCAAGGAGAGTTTCCGACGCGCAATACGAAGGAAGATGGATTCGATCGCACCAGTCCCGTGCGTGCGTATCCACCCAACGGGTTTGGTTTGTACGGCGTCGCTGGCAATGTGTGGGAGTGGTGCAGCGATTCGTACAGCGCGAACGAATATGCAACGCGCGCGGGAGCGGGCGGTGGCGACGAGGTGATCGTGAATCCGAAAGGACCTCTCGCTGATGGATCGATGCGGCAAGTGCACCGAGGCGGATCATTCCTTTGCAACGAGTCGTACTGTTCGAGTTATCGCGTTGCCGCGCGCATGTCGGTCACGAGTGATTCGGCGATGTCGCACCTTGGATTTCGATGCGCGCTCTCGAAAAAAGAAGTGCCCCCTCTCCGGTGAGAATGTGCCCGCATGAGAGCATTGTTTCACCGTAGAGCGGGTGTTTGTGCGAAGCGCTTGAGTTTCGCGAAATCCCACTTGCTTTACTTTTGTCTCGCCTCATACTGTTTTCAACCAACGTAGGCCGCCCACATGCCGCTACTCACCACACTTCTCGTCGCAACGCTCTCGCAAGCAACGCCACCGCAGATTGAAATCGATCTCGTTGGTGTTGGCGATCCTGGCAATGAGGCACTGCCGATCATCAACTTCAATCCAACGTTTCCTACCGCGGCGAATGCAACCGAATTCGTTGGCGCAGTTTCGTATGACTACGAGATCGGTCGATTCGAAGTCACCGTCAATCAGTGGGTGAGTTTTCTCAACACGGTCGATCCATCGGGCGCCAATGTGCGCGGACTCTGGGATGTTGCGATGTCCCCCGACACTGATCCAAAGTATGGATCGGTACGTCAAGTGTTGAGCGCACCAGTGGGCGCGCGATATCAGCTCGCATCACCGGTCTGGTCGCAGCGACCCATTGCGTGGATCGATTTCTTTCGCGCGGCACGATTCATCAATGCGCTTTACAACGGACACCATGAGCGAACCGTCGATGGCAACGGCGTCGCGCGCTATCGCTGCTGGCTTTCGCAGAACACCGAAACAGGCGCGTATGACCTGCGAAATCAAGCGACGTTCGGCGCCTATGCAACGCGCGGCGTTCGCAGTGGATTCGTGTTGCCATCCCAAGATGAATGGATCAAGGCCGCGTATTTCTCTCACGTGCCAACGCCCAGTGGATCGCACTACTGGCGTTATCCAACGCAATCCGATGAGCCGCCGACCTCTGCGACCGTGGACGCGTGCGGCGAAGTGACCAACGCTGGCATTGGTCCGCTTGCCAACTTCAACAACATTGCAGAGTGGTGTCCGGCGAGTTGTCCAGATGGCGATGTGACAACATGCCCCGACCCATTTGGTTTTCTCGCGAATCTCACACGTGTTGGCGCGTGCCATTCGCCATCTCCATGGAACACACTCGATCAAGGCGGCAATCTTGTGGAGTGGACTGACACAGTCGTTGCACCAGTTGCGGGCGCGCCGAATCCGCTCAACCAACCGATTTGGCGGCAAGTGCATGGCGGCATCGCAACCGCTCCCGCCTATCAACTCTGGATGAGCGCAACGGGTGCAACCGATCCATACGGTCAATTCCTCGACAACACCCGCGCCTTCGCCGGATTTCGCGTTGGCTTTTTGCCAAGTGGCGCGACGGGATGCGCGGCCGACCTCACGGGTGACGGGGTCGTGAACGGACAAGACCTCGGCATACTGACCAGCGAATGGGGACCATGCCAGCCGTGATGGGTGGGTGATGGCAAACTTCCGACATGGGTACTCGCTCTTCCGCTCGTTCGGTACATGGGAACATTGTCACTCCAGAGGGAGCTCCGCGGGCCACGGCTTCGCGCGCCGCCCCTGTCGCGACGACCGCGCACGCAACACACCGCAGAAAACGACACACGGCCACTCGCGCCAATGCGCCCGCGAAGTGACCGTGTGAAATGCGTGGGGGAGCGCGCGCGTTGATCAACCGCCAGTCGTGATCCCCCAGTTGGCGAAGAGAATCGTGAGATCAGCGCCGTCCACGACTCCGTCTTGATTTAGGTCGCCGAAGTTCAACACAGCGATCTGCGCGGTGAGGTTTGCGATCGCCTTCGTGAGTGCGGCGTTTTCCGCTTCGAGCACCGCGACGGTCTCCGTGCAAATCTCAAGTGGAGTCGGAATGTAGACGCCGGTGTGGCCTCCGCCCATGGCGAGTTGCGTGACAGTGGCGAGTCCAGCGGGGACATTGCACTGGCCGTTGTAGTTGTTTCCCCAGCACACGACACTTCCGTCGCCCTTGACCGCGCCGGTGTGGGATTGGCCCATGGCGAGTTGCGTGACATTGGCGAGTCCAGCGGGGACATTGCACTGGCCGTAGTCGTTCCATCCCCAGCACACGACCGTTCCGTCGCCCTTGACCGCGCCGGTGTGGTATGTGCCCATGGCGAGTTGCGTGACAGTGGCGAGTCCAGCGGGGACAGTGCACTGGCCGTAGGTGTTGTATCCCCAGCACACGA
>JAQBZO010000039.1 GCA_027622195.1 Planctomycetota bacterium | reverse complement strand
AGGACGGTGAGCCGAAGGATGGTGAACCGAAGGATGGTGAACCGAAGGATGGTGAACCGAAGGACGGTGAGCCGAAGGACAGTGAGCCGAAGGACAGTGAGCCGAAGGACAGTGAGCCGAAGGATTCTTCTCCTCCGCCGAAAGGAACACTCAAGGCTGAGCAAGAACAGAAACCACAGACGGCGAAGGAGCAACTTGCGAAGGCTCGCAAGGAAGGCAAACTCACCGAGGACGAGGCGGATCGGATTCTTCAGGCGGTGCGCGATCGTGAGAAACAGAGATCGCAACGAGACCAACAGCGTCAGATGCCATCGCAGAATCGATCTGGGAAAGATTGGTAGTCAAGTGATGAAGGATTCCATCTATGAAACACCGTGAAGGTCACACACAACGACACCATCGAGGATCCGAAGCATTGATTGCCATCATGCTTGTCGTTATGCCATGCGTGATGGACACGTCCTCGGTTGCCGAACCAACGACGATGCAGAGAGCCGGCGCGGGTGGTCCCGTCGAGTTTGGAATCTCGGCAAAGTCGACCGAGCAGGGCATTCCAATCGTCATCACCATTCAGGTGAACAACGCCAACACGATCGGGGAAGTGCAGTTACCCGAAGGAACATCGTCCGTCACGATGCGTGTCTTGCCAGGTTCCAACCGATCCGAGTCGATGTCCTTCATCAACGGAAAGACCTCGCGCGTGGTCTCTGAGTTTTTCCGTATCGAGGTCACTCCTCTGGTTGAAGGGACTATTGAGATCCCATCTATCTCAATCGATGTCGATGGGTCGGTCTTTTCAACACCACTGACTTCCATCCAAGTCAGTCGCGGTGTTCAGCAAGAGGATCTCGCAAGCGCCGCTGTCGAAAGTCCAGACCAATCGATTTGGCTCGGGGAGGCGATCGATCTCACCCTCACGATCCAGATGCGCGCCGCCCCTGTCGTCGACACTGACTCGCTCCTCGATGCACGCAGCATGTGGGGGTGTATCGATGTGCAAGGCAGCGACTGGGGACCATTCACCGAGTCGATGATGCGATTGATTCAATCCAACAGGATTCCATCAGCCGAGCAACTTCCACTCGCGGATGGTCTTGAGTATGTCTGGCGAATTCCCGTTCGCTATTTTGCCGACACCGCTGGGATTCCTGACTTGAGCGCCGTGTCGATTCGAATTGGATATCCCGCGAAGGTCGGACGACAGCGTGACATGTTCGGAACCCACACCGCTGTGCTTCAGCGCCGACCGATCACGCTAACCCCCACTATCGCGGGGTTGGAGGTGAAACCGCTTCCGATCGAGGGTCGACCTGACTCTTTCACAGGAGCGGTTGGAACATTCGATGTCATCGCGTCTGCGAAACCGACGAGCGTCTCTGCTGGCGATCCGATCACACTCGACTTCCTTGTTCGAGATACATCTGGCCGAGCCGAATTGGCGAGTGTGCAACCTCCGAATCTTGCCGCTGCAGTGGGCATGGAGAATGACTTTGCCATTCCCACCACGAAGTCTGGCGGACTCGTCAAAGATGATGTCAAACTCTTCACGCAGACGTTGCGCCCGTTAAGCGAGGATGTTCGGCAGATCCCGGCGATTCCATTCAGTTGGTTTGATCCGACCACTGATACGTATTGCACCGCATCGACTCTTCCTCTTTCCATCAGCGTGGCTCCCTCTGCGCGGATGGATCGAGACTCGATCGTGGGGCGACGACTCAGCGGGAATGATCCAACACAAATTGCCTCGGCAAGTGAGAAGAGTGACTCACCTCCAGTTCTCGTGCCAGCGAGCGCTTCACTCTTGGCGCGTCAATCTCCTCGGTCGGCTTGGGGGACTGCGCTCGCAATCGCGATACCCCCCGCTGTGTTTGCCGCTTTCCTCACGATCGTTGCGACACGGCGCAATGCCGCGAGCCATCCTGAACGACAACGCAAACGCGACGCGCTGAAGGTCGCGCGCGGCGCACTTCTTGGAGGAGATCCAGAGCGCGCGATCACGGGCCTCATCGAGGATCGACTCGGTCGACCAGCCAACACGCTCACCACGAAAGATCTGGGAGTGATCCTTGTCACACCAGAGACTGCTCCCCTTGCGAGTGCTGCGCGGAGTGTGATGGATCGGTGCACCGCCGCTCGTTACGGCGGAAAGTCGATCGATCCGTCTATTCTCGCTGAAACTGCTGCGCTTCTTCCTCAATTGGCAAAGGCACTCGTGCTCACGTTTGTTCTCCTCGGCGCCATCGGTACTTCGTCTGCATGCGGCGCGGATTCAGCTCCAGATCTCGCAACACTCGTGCGCGCCGAAGAGGCATTTGCGCGCGGTGAGTCCATTCGGTAGCACTCGCCAGATGAAGCGCGAATGGAGTTTGCTCGTGCAGCGAACTTGTACCAATCCGTCGTCGATGAAGGGGCGGCGAATCCAGGGATCTACAACAATCTCGGAACTTCATACGCCGCGGCTGGTGAACCGGCGCGCGCGCTCGCCTCGTACCTCGCCAGTCAACAATTGGATCCGGGAGATCTCTCGACCATTCAAGCTATCCGAACCCTGCGCGCATCAGAAACGGGGCGCGCTGGGAATCCCGCTTGGAATTCGCTCGAACGATTCTCAGCCGAGTGGAGACGGTGGCCCACCATTGTTCGAGAATCGATTGCGGTCTCCTCGTGGATTCTCTTCTGGTGCATTCTGGGAGGCGCGATCTTCTTCCGCTGGACCGCGCGCGTCCCATGGAAGTGGTGTCTTGTGCCGACAGCGATGCTCAGCGTTCTCGTCGGCGCAACCTTAATAGTGGATCGATCACAAGTCCAACGAGGAATACTGGGCGTAGTGGTCGGAACCGAAGCAGAACTTCGGGAAGGAAACGGCCTCAACTTTCAGGTGATTGGACGCGGTCCTCTGAGTCCATCCACCATTCTCGAGATCATCGATCGACGACCGTCATGGTCGCTTGTTCGAGATCCGAGCGGGCGCGAGGGGTGGATTCCTGACACACAACTCATCGTGGCGAGTGTAAGACCGGAGTAATCATGTCCATTGGTCTTCCCCATGAATCCAACGGTGGTTGCGGCTTGGCTACAGGACGCCCACACAGCACCGAGGCAACTTCTTGCGATTTTGCGAAAAGTGAAAAATGGCGGAGAGAGTGGGATTCGAACCCACGGTGAGGACAAGCCCCACACCGGTTTTCGAGACCGGCGCCTTCAACCGCTCAGCCATCTCTCCAAGAAGAGCGAGTATCGCAGGTCTTTCTTAGCCTGTCCACCCACCGAGGAGTACGGCCAAGTCTTCTCCTCCGACTGAACCATTGCCATCAATGTCGGCATCTGGGTTGGTCGTCCCCCAAGCTGCGAGAAGCAAGGCAAGATCTTGTCCGTTCACAAATCCATCTCCGTTGATATCGGCGGGGATTGCTTCGCAGACGTCAGCGGTGCCGTTCGAATTGGCGTCGGCACATGTGGTACCCCATCCTTGCCACGTTGCCCCCGCTGAGGTCGCTTGCGCTTCCGTCAACACAAGGCAGAAACCGTTCGTGAAGCACGCAGCACCGACAGGTGCTGGACAATTCGCCGCGGCGCACGATGTTCCGTCGCCTTGGAATGTGCCTCCTGCAGCGGTGCACTGTGTTGGAGAGACTCCTTCGAGACACGAACCATTCGGCAAACAGCAGGCGCCCTCTGGAAAACAAATCGTTTGTGCGCAGGTCTGTCCAGGAGTCCCGGCGATGCCGCCCGCTGCAGCACAATTGGCCGCGTTCAGTTCAACGCATCCGCCCGTCGCCGCAAAGCAACACGGAACATTTCCAACAGGAGCACAGGTCGAGGCAATGCAGGCGACTCCGTCACCGCGATAAGTTCCGCCAGCGAGTCCGCATTCTGATTGTGTCATGGTGAGGCATGTCGTTCCCACGCAGCAAGCACCGCTTGGAGGTGGCGCACATACGGCCGGTGTGTAACTGCCGCGCATCACCCAGTCACCACTTGGTGTACACAGTGAAAGTTGTGAGAACTTCTTCCAACCAGATGGACATCCGAATGCGCCGCAGTCGAGACCGTTGAGCCAGTTATTGTTGGGGAATTGCAATCCTCCCGTGTCGGTCGTTGGAAATGCGTTACTGGAAGTAGGCGGTCCAACAAGGCACGGATTCTGAATCTGGTTATTGTGTTGATCGATCCGAAATCCGAATGACCACTTCGATGATCCACTGTCCGAGATGTAGATCTGATCTGGATCCGAAGGTTCGACATAGAACTGAATGATCATCCCCGTTGTCCCTAGGGGCATCACAAGGTGAGGCAAAATGGTTCCGTCGCTCGAGAATGTGTACGCGGATCCGGCCGTTGGTTCGCCAGCAAAAATCATCACCGACCACTCCGTCGTAGTTTGCACTGTTGCGCCACTCGTCGCAAAGAGGATTTCCAATGTCTCAACCTTGATTGGGAAATGCGTTGGCGACACTGCGAAACTCACCGCAGCAGATTCGAGCTGCCCGAATCCCGCTTGCATGATGTAGGTACCCGAACCAAATGTCGAGTTCGTGTGTTGAAGGGTCAGCGGATCGCACACTCCAGCGATGCCACCATCGCCAGCGGGTGGAACCATATTCTCTTTTTCGTTTTTCGCTGCTTCTCTCGCTGCTCGCACCGCGGGTCCGAGGTTGATCCGCATGATGGGCACATCACCCACCATCACGGGGATTGGATTCAGTCTCGAAGAAGACTCAACCGCAGCTCCTGCGTCAGGCGTTGGAGCAACGAGACACACCGATGAAATGACAAGCGAGATGAGCGTCATGGAACAAACTCCTCATGTCTTAGAGAACAGAAGGACTATATCCCGCAAGCAAAAACAAGCCAATCCAGATTCGGGTTATT
>JAQBZO010000006.1 GCA_027622195.1 Planctomycetota bacterium | reverse complement strand
ACCTCACTGGAACGGTCGTCGAAGTCCTCGAAAACGAAGGCGTGATCATCGAGTGCACCGCTGCACTCGTGCAGGGCATTTTCGGGGTGAGCGGCGAAGCATTTGGACCGATTCGCGTGGTTTGTTCCGCCGCGAGTGAGGTTCTCGATGGTTCGCACATCGACCCATCGTGCAAGGGATGCGTCGTTGTGGGAGGTGCTCGGATGACCGCGGCCGCACTGAGTAAGGCGAAGGAAGTGGGCGCCGTGGCGATCGTGTCGGGTGGCATTGACGACGCTGATCTGCGCACCTTTCTTGGATACGACCTCGGCGTCGCCATCACTGGCACAGAGCAAACAGGACTCACATTGATTGTGACCGAAGGGTTCGGCGACATTTCAATGGCAGAGCGGACATTTCGATTGCTCAAGTCGCTTGAAGGACGCACTGCCAGTGTGAACGGTGCCACGCAAATCCGCGCCGGCGTCATGCGACCAGAAATCGTGGTTCCACTCGACCCCTCGGCTGGATCATCGGTCGGCAGCGCAAAGGCGGAAGCGGGTTATCTCGAAATCGGCGTCGCGGTGCGGGTGATTCGGGATCCATACTTTGGACTCATTGGTACCGTGTCGGCATTGCCAGAGCAGCCCGCGGTGTTGGACTCTGGATCAAAGGCGCGTGTCTTGGATGTTCGCTTTGCTGACGGACAAGTGGTCACTGTCCCCCGTGCGAATGTGGAACTCATCGAGGGCTGATCGAATGAAACTACAAAGGCTCATCCTCTTGTGCATTGTCGGACTCACGATGACGATCGCGTTTCCGTGCGCTGCGGCGCCTGAACAAACCACCACCGCAGAGATCACGCCATGGTTCGTCCCAGGGCGCGCCGTCTTACTCGTTTGGCTTGTGTTGTTGAGCGCGGTGGTGCTTGGATCGATCGCGGTCGCTCGAAAGGGCGTCGTGTTCAAGGTGCGTCGCATTGCAGGACTCGCCGCAGTTGATGAAGCTGTTGGACGTGCAACCGAGATGGGTCGCCCCATTCTCTTCGTGCCTGGCATTCAAGACATGGACAATGTGCAGACGATCGCGGGACTCACCGTCCTCTCGCGCGTCGGACGCACCGTTGCGGACTATGACGCTTCCATCGAAGTCCCCGTGAGTCGATCGCTCGTGATGGCCGCGGCTCGAGAAGCGATTGCGTCGAGTTATCTCGCAGCAGGACGCGCCGATGGATTCAATCCCAACAGCGTGTACTACGTGACCGATGAGCAGTTTGGTTACACCGCGTATGTCTCAGGACTCATGGTGCGAAAGAAACCCGCCGCCTGCTTCTACATGGGACAATTCTTCGCCGAGAGTTTGATCCTCTCGGAGACAGGAAACTCCATTGGCGCGATTCAGATTGCGGGAACGGCGGAGACAAGTCAGTTGCCGTTCTTCGTTGCGGCGTGCGACTACACCCTGATCGGCGAAGAGTTCTTTGCGGCGAGCGCTTACCTCTCGGGTGAGCCAGACCAAATGGGAAGTTTACGTGGGCAAGACATCGCCAAAGCGATGGTCGGCATCGTCCTCGTTCTCGGAGTACTCGCCCTCACTCTTACCGCGATGACAGGGCAATTCAGTGGGATTGGATCATTCTTTCAATCCTTGGCGGGAGGCTGACGAAACATGAATAGACAGATTGCACTGCTCGTCACGCTCGTTTCAGGGGTCCTGATGGTGCTCTCGGGATTTCTTATCCCGACGCAGTCGTGGGCAGAGGACGTCGCCGAGTGGTTCAACGTCCTCGCTTCGATCGCCTTTGTGCTTGGTGCCGCAAACCTCGCCAAGATTCATCTCAGCAAGATCAGTTCGCGTGATGAGGGATGGGGATTTTCGGCAGTCACCCTCATCGCCTTCGTCGCAACGCTTGCGATTGGATTCCTCAAGATTGGCGTGGCTCCGCTTGAAACCGCCCCCTTGGTTTCAATGAGCGGCGAGAAGGATGGAGAGGGAAGCGCATTCTGGTGGCTCTACACCTTTGTCATGTCCCCCATCACGGCGACGATGTTTTCGCTCTTGGCGTTCTATGTCGCGAGCGCGGCCTTCCGCGCCTTTCGCGCGAAGAATGTCGAGGCAACACTGCTTCTTGTCGCGGCGTTCATCGTGCTTCTCGGCCGCACCTTCGCTGGTGTCGTGTTGACGGGATGGATTCCTGACTCTCTCAGTTTCCTGAGACTCGAAAACCTCTCGACCATTATCTTTGAGGTCTTCGCGAGCGCGGGCAATCGAGCCATCATCATCGGCATTGCCCTTGGCGTTGCGGCGACAAGCCTCAAGATCATCCTCGGCATCGATCGTTCCTATATGGGAAGTGGAGACTGACGCATGTCCTCTCAATCATTCATCGAAAAACTTGATGCCATCGATCGACGTTGGATCTTTCTTCTCATGGCGCTCTCGGTTGGAATCCCGATCTTTGTGATTGGCATTACGGGCACTCGTTTCCCAGAGAGTCCAACGCCTACGTCGCTCGCGACATTCGAGACGATCGAAGCTCTTCCTGAAGGTGCTCGCGTCTTGATGAGTTTTGATTACGAACCAGCGAGCGCGGGCGAATTGCAGCCAATGGCGACTGCTTTTGTTCGCCACCTCGCGCACAAGAAGGCGAAGATTTACTGCCAGACCTTGTGGGCTGCAGCGACACCGCTGATCGAGCAAACGCTTCGGACTTGTGTCATCGCTCAACATCCCGAGTGGATATATGGCGAGCATTTTGTCAACATGGGTTACCAATCTGGAAATGAAGGGGTGATGAAGGTCATCCTGACCGACTACAAGCAATCCTTTCCGAATGATTATCGCGGCACACCAGCGGCCGAGATTCCGATGCTCGCCGATATTGTGAATACATCGTCGTTCGATGCCATCATCGTGGTGAGCGCGGGATATCCAGGAAGCAAGGAGTGGGTCCAGTATGTGGTCTCGCCGACACTGACTTCAGAGAAGCCAACGAAACTCGTGGCGGGCGTAACGGGTGTGTCTGCTCCGCAACTCGTGCCGTACTTTCCAACCCAATTGAAGGGGATGCTCGCCGCGATCAAAGGTGCCGCAGAGTATGAGTTCCTCGTCAACCAGGCGGTGGAGGCGCGTAACCCAGGAGTGAAGATTCCAGCGCAGTTCATGGATGCACAAAGGCGTATGGCTCCACAACTGTTTGGTCACCTCTTGATGGTTGGACTGATTCTCGTTGGAAACACGATCTTTTTCGCGCGACGGCGTGCTGCACGATTGGCACTTGCCTGAGGACCCATCCGATGAACCAAAAGAGAACTTGGACGATCATCCTCTCTGTCGCAGCAATCCTGCTGGCGATTCGCACGTTCACTGGACCTGGAATGGGGAAGGTCTATGTGGAGAACTCCAACAAAGCGTTCATCGAGGTGAACGGGAAGTGGGTTGAAGCTCCTGTAGGAACGACGAGCGCCGTCTCGTGGGTGAAAGAAATTGGCACCACGCCTGGCGCCTACTTCGCGGCGAATGCAGTCGATGCAAATCAATCTGTCATTCACTTGAGCACGAGCCGAACTCTTGGAGTGTGGATCGCTGCGCTGCTCACCCTGTTTATCTTCAGCTTTCTTTACCGCGACAATCCCTTTTACAAGTTCGCAGAATCCACAATTGTCGGAGTGTCGGCGGCTTACTGGATGGTGGTGAGTTTCTGGGACACCCTCGTTCCAAAGTTGTTTGGCAAACTCGCTCCCAATTTTGTGGCCGAGCACTTCATGCCCAACATCAAGAGGGAAACAGACTATTGGCTTCTTGTTCCCGTGATTTTAGGAGTCATGCTGCTCTGCCGCCTTGTTCCTCGCGCCGCCTACCTCGGAATCGTTCCACTCGCCTTCATTGTCGGCACCACGTCCGGTCTCAAGTTCGTTTCCTATATTGAGTCCGATCTTCTGGCACAAACAGCGAGCACGATGAAGAGTCTTGCCGTGGTGGGGGACGGCGGAATCGAGGTCGGGGAATCGATCAAGCAAGTCCTCTTGTTCGTCGGCGTGATCGCGGGGCTCGTCTACTTCTTCTTCAGTGTGGAACACAAGGGCATCGTCGGAAAGACAGCGCGCGTTGGAGTGTGGTACCTCATGATCACCTTCGGTGCCGCGTTCGGCTTCACTGTGATGGGACGCATCGCCCTCTTTGCGGCGCGCTGCGAATTCCTCTTCGATGATTGGCTCTGGCTCATCGATCCGACGGGGCGCCGCGCGATTGCGGATGCTGTCGAAATCGCTGTGCCCGCCTTGCTGCTGTAATCAAGAATCATGCCAACGACATCCCCAGATCCCTGCATTGTCGTCATCTTCGGCGCCTCAGGAGACCTCACCTCTCGGAAGTTGATTCCATCCCTGTATGAGATGGACTCGCTCGGACTGCTTCCAAAGGAGACAGCGATCGTTGGCGTCTCGCGTCGTCCGAAGGAAGATGATGCATGGCGTTCTGAGCTCGAATCCGATGCCCGCGCGAACGCTGTAGGGTTCGACGATGCGAAATGGCGTGCGTTTGCGCAGCGCATTTCGTACTACGCGGGAGACGCGACGAAGTCCGACTGCTATCCGGGGCTTGCGGCAAAACTCGATGCCATGCATGAAGAGCGGGGAACGCGTGGCAATGTCGCCTTCTTCCTCTCGGTTTCGCCCGATCTCTACGCGCCCATTGTCCGACAGATTGATGCGGCGCAAATGGTCGTCGAAGGGAAGCGTTGGTGCACGCTCGATCCAGTCAGCGCGAACTGGCAGCGCATTGTGATCGAGAAACCATTTGGCCATGATTCAGCCAGCGCCGCCGCGCTCAATCGAGAACTCGCGCAGGTGTTTGATGAGTCCTCGATCTATCGGATCGATCATTATCTCGGCAAAGAGGTCGTCCAGTCGATCAATGTGTTCCGTTTCGCGAACACCATGTTCGAACCAGTCTGGAATCATCGTTACATCGATCATGTGCAGATCTCTGCGTGCGAAACTCTTGGCGTGGACGATCGCGTCGCGTTCTACGATCAGACGGGTGCGATTCGGGACATGATTCAGTCGCACTTGATGCAGGTGCTTGCATTCGTCGCGATGGAAGTCCCGTGCCGCATGGCTGCCGATGACATTCGCGCCGAGAAGCTCAAGGTGGTTCGCTCCATTCGCTCAGTGTCACCCGATGCGGTCGCCTCATCTTGCGCGCTTGGACAATACGCAGGCGGTTCCGATGTCGTCGCATATCACGATCTCCCTGGAGTGGCGAAGGATTCAACAACTGAGACATTCGCGGCAATCCGACTGCAAATCGACAATTGGCGCTGGGCTGGAACCCCGTTCTATCTTCGCAGTGGCAAGAGACTCGCGCAGAAGCGCACCGAGGTCGTGGTGCAGTTCAAGCCGCCCGCAGCGGATCTCTTCCGTGGTGTGCCGCATCCACTGGGAGTTCCTGCGGGGAATCGGCTCATCCTTCGTATCGCGCCTGATGAAGGGGCACGACTGACTTTTGAGAGCAAGGTTCCTGGTCGAAGGATGTCGATCAAGCCCGTTCACATGGATGTCGACTTTCGCAAAGAGTTCGGCAGCGAAGCCGTTGAGGCCTATGGTCCGCTCTTTCTTGATGTCATGAGCGGAGATCAGACTCTCTTCAAACATCGACTCGAAGTCGAGGGCGCGTGGGATGCAGTCATGCCGTATCTCAGTGAAGCGTCCAACGCGGCGCGAAAGTCGATCGAGTCAAACTATGCGCCTGGTTCGTGGGGTCCAGCATCGGCCGATGCCATGATGGCTCGGGATGGTCGCGCATGGAACACCGATTGAGTTACTCACTCTTCTGTGCGATTGCATTGGTCGGACACGCAGCGCGATCGAGATACCAGCGCAGCGATCCTGCCACGGGATTGATTCCAAGAATTGGATAATCGCACCAAGACACATCAGGCTGCGTGATGGTGTGCAACATGGCGCGTTTGCCTTCTCCCAGCGCGAGGACGGCCACCATGCGCGCAGCATTGATCAGCGGATAGGTCATCGTCATGCGATCGGGCGGTACCACAGTTGGTCCTGCATTGGTCGTGCACCACAACGCACATTCGCTTTGCGCGGGAGAGTGCGGGAAGAGACTCGCGGTATGTCCATCTGGGCCCATGCCAAGCAAGATCATGTCGAGTCGTCGATGTCCCTCTGGGCGATTTCCAAGAACACGGTGCAGAGCTTCGGAATACAACCGTGCTCCATCAGGATCATCCACTTGCATGGGATGCGCCGACGCATGGGGAATGCCAGAATGTTCGACGATGAGCTCTTTGATGTGTCCCCAGTTGCTTCGGTCATCATCGAATGGAACGATGCGCTCATCGACGATCCAGAGGTGAGTGTTCGCCCAAGGGAAGAGCCGATACGCGGGATCAAGAATCAGACGTCGATAGAGCGGCATCGGAGAATTGCCGCCCGAGAGCGCGAGTTGAAAGGTCCCAAACTCTTTGACGCACGCCTTCGCCTGCGCGAGCATGTCGTCGGCGAGTTCGTCGATGACATCATCCGCATCCTCTCGCACGATGACCTCTCCGCGCAGGGGCGGCGCGGTTGGACTGGACTCAGGTGCGAAAGGAATGGGTGGTTGATCAGGCGACATACGAGAACAGTATCACGCTCCATCACCTTGGAGCGCGCGCAGAAAATCTTCTCCGATAGCGCAGGCCGCGAGGGCATCGCGGAGTTGCTTCTTCTCGCCGTGCGTTTTTCCACTCTGCTTGAGTCGATCTTCGGCATCAAAGCTCGTGAGTCTCTCGTCCTGCAAGTGAACTGGAATGGTCGTCTTTGTGCGAAGAAACTCCGCGAACTCGCGCGCTGCGCGGGAGCGTTCGCTTTCACTTCCATCCATATGAATGGGAAGTCCAAGGACGATCGCATCGGGACCGTGGTCTTTCACTTTCTCAAAAATGGCACGCAATACTTCATCACGCGTCGGCGCGTGCACCACTTCGAGTGGAGACATGATGCGCATGATGTCATCACCAGCCGCGAAGCCGGTGCGACGATCTCCAATATCAACGACGAGGAATCGCATCAGCGGCGGTCGGGTGTCAATGCACCCACAAGGTCCTTCACTCGTTCGGCGAGCGCGGCGGGAACAACAAGAGTTGCATCCTTGGTGTGAACGATCACCAGTCCATCACACCCCAGAGCGGCGACGAGATGATCAGCTTGGTCATTCACGATCACCGTGTTGTGGCACTCATGGGGGAATGCCGACCCCATCGTTCGATTGCCCGAACCATCTTCAGCGAGGACGGATGCGAAGGTCGGCCAACTGCCCACATCCTTCCACTCGACGGGCATCGGCACAGTGACGACTTGGAATGTGGGGTCCTGCGATGCAGGTTCCATGATCGCGTAGTCGACGCTGATTTTGGGAAGTGCTGGATACGTCTGCGAGAGCACCTCCCACTGCGTCGGCGTGTCCCACGCATCTTGAATTGCGCGGATGCCAGTTGCATTCGTTGGACGAAACCGCTTGAGGGCCTCGAGCAGAGTCGATGCATGGAAGACGAACATGCCGCTGTTCCATCCGAAACGACCGCTCGCAACATACTCAGCGGCGCGTGTTGCGTCGGGTTTTTCAACGAATCGTCGGCATTGCACAGGACCGTCGAATCCACCGATGGGATCTCCGTACTCGACATACCCAAACTGAGTCGCTGCGAATGTCGGAGTGATCGCAAAAGTAACGAGCCTTCGTGGATCACTCTCGACGAGACGGAATCCTTGCTCCATGCACTTCTGAAAAATCGAAACGGGTTCGATGACATGGTCAGCCGTGACCACAGAAAAGATGGCGTTGGGATCACGCTTCGCAAGAACTGCGGCGGTCAATGCGACGGCGTTGACCGTGTCGCGACCAACGGGTTCTCCAACCCAATTTGCTTCGGTAAACCCAGGCAGCGAATGCATGATTCCAAACCGCCACGCTTCGCTCGCGCACACGAGCCGCTGTGCATGGGGAACAAGTCCCTCCAGCCGAGATGCAGCGAGTTGAAGGAGGCTGCGTCCACCAATGAACGGGACAAGTTGCTTCGGCACTGAGGCACGACTCATCGGCCACAACCGCGTACCAATTCCCCCCGCCATGATCATGGCGTACCGATGTTGAGTTTTGGCGTTGCGTTCCATCTGTCTATGCTCCCCGAAGCCGAAGTGCGGAAGTGACGAGCGAGTCAGCCGTCGGTGGTTCTGCCGCTGTCCCCAGTGCTCGTTCCACGAGATCGTTGGCCGCGGCACGCGATTCTCCAATTTGCATCAACACGCTGACCGCCGCAGAGGCCGCTTCTTCGTGGGCAGGATCGACGATGGTGATGCCCTTCACGCGGCTCGTTGTCGCGGCGCGCAGCGGCGATGCGGCTCCAGGCCCAATTCGTTTCGCGATGCGCTCGCGGAGTTCAAGGATGATCGAGTCCGCGAGTTTTCGTCCTACCTCTGGAAGGGTGCGAAGTGTGGCAGCGTCACCCGCGGCGATCGCTTCAGCGATGCGCGTTGGGGGGAGGGAGAATGCCCGCAGTGCTCGCTTGGGTCCGATGCCGTTGACGCTCGTGAAGTCGCGGAAGAGTTGACGATCCACTTCGCTCGTGAATCCGAGGAGTCTCGGTTCAAGACTCGTGCCGTGTGTTTGACCATCGAGCGTGAACGAGGTGAAGAATGTGGCATCGTGGCCGACTTGCAAGGTCCATCGTGCAATGTCGCATGCTGGGACCATGACCGCGAGGCAGAGCGGACCGACGCGCAGGGAGACGCATCCTCCATCCACTGACTCAATCATGCCCGACACGCGAGAGATCATTCGCGCAGCGTACCCGCGCGTTCTTCGTGCGACTGTGCGGATTAGCGCAAATGTTCGAGCGGAATGTCATCGAGTGGCCAACCGAGTGTCGCTGCAATCTCTCGCCGAATGGTTTCGATCAGCGCCGCACCCTCCGTCGCGGTTGGCGCCTTGTGAACTGAGACGAGTCGGATGCGTGCCCGTGATGGCATAAACATGGCGGCGAAGGGGTGGGTTGTCGTCGGTGTTCCATCCACGGCGCAGACGACGATCCGCGCGCCAGTCTTGACGGCGAAGGTTGCGAATCCACCCTGGAATGGTTTGACTCGTTGCGCGGGACGCTCGATCCCTCCTTCTGGAAAGAGGGCGAGCCCGTTTCCTGCGCGAAGGTGTCGAATCGCCTCGACGGCCGCTCGTCCATCACGAGCGTCGTAGTACACGGGAATGATCTCTTCGTATTTCCACAACGGACGCAAAAAAGACACCATCATGTCCGCGGCCATGAACCATCGAAGTGGACGCCGCGCGGCGCACTGAATGAGGAAGGCGTCGATCGCCGAAGTGTGATTCGAAATGATGATCACGGGACCAGGCGCATCGATTGCATCGCGAAGGTCGGGTGCATCAATCCCTTGGACACGGTGGACAACGCGAAGGTATCGGTGCGCCGTCGCCATGATGCATCCATCCAACATCGTGGGTCGGCGGAGCAGCTTCCACCTCGGCAAGGCGTGCGCAACAAACCAGTACAGCCACCCTCCGAATCCTCCGGCAAGAATGATTGAAATCCAGTGCCATGGCTCCACAATGTGCACATTATCCGTTCGCGGTGTGGTAGGATCGATCGGAATGGGCGTGCGGCAGTAATCCACTGGCCGAACGACTCCAGCGAGTGCCTCCGATGCCACGTCGAGACGACATTCACACCATCCTCATCATCGGTTCTGGACCTATTGTCATTGGACAAGGTTGCGAGTTCGATTACTCGGGAACGCAGGCATGCAAGGCGTTGAGGGAGGAGGGGTACCGCGTTGTGTTGGTGAACTCGAATCCCGCGACCATCATGACCGATCCCGCGTTCAGCGATCGGACTTACATCGAACCGATTGTCCCCGAAGCGGTTGAGCGGATCATCGAGCGCGAAAAACTTCTCGGGACGCCGATCGACGCGCTCCTTCCCACACTGGGAGGACAGACGGCACTGAACTGTGCGTGCGAGCTTTACGACTCATCCATTCTCGCCAAGCATGGCATCGAGATGATTGGCGCTCGTCGCGAAGTCATTCAGCGCGCCGAGGATCGCAAGGAGTTTCGTCAGATCGTTGAGCGGCTCGGACTTCGCCAGCCCCTCGCGAAGACTGTCGAGAACCTCTCGGACGCGCGCGCCTTCCTCGAAGTCATTGGACTTCCCGCGATCATTCGTCCAGCCTTTACCCTCGGCGGATCGGGCGGCGGAATCGCCTACAACCGTGAAGAGTTCGACGAAATCATTCAACGCGGACTCTCGGCAAGCATGATCGGTCAGGTGCTCATCGATCAAAGCATCTTGGGATGGAAGGAATACGAACTCGAAGTCATTCGCGACAAGAATGACAACTGCGTCATCGTGTGCGGCATCGAAAACATCGATGCGATGGGTGTGCATACTGGCGATTCGATCACCGTCGCTCCCATCATGACCCTCTCTGATAAGGAGTATCAGAAGATGCGCGACGCAGCGATCGCGATTATGCGCGCCGTCGGAGTGGATACGGGCGGATCCAATGTGCAGTTTGGAATCGACCCCAAGACAGGCGAGATGGTCGTCATCGAAATGAATCCGCGCGTGTCTCGTTCGAGTGCACTCGCTTCGAAGGCGACCGGATTCCCCATCGCTCGCATCGCCGCGAAGTTGGCGGTTGGATACACACTGGATGAGCTGCGCAATGACATCACACGCACGACGAGCGCATGCTTCGAGCCGAGCATCGACTATGTCGTCGTCAAGATGCCGCGTTGGACCTTTGAGAAGTTTCCCGAAGCAGACGAAACCCTCACAACGCAGATGAAGAGTGTTGGCGAAGGGATGGCGATTGGTCGCACCTTCAAGGACAGTTTGCAGAAGGCGATTCGTTCGATGGAGGTCAAGCGGTTCGGACTCGGACTCGACCGCAACGACAAGTGGCTCGCCGCTCGCCGAGCAGCGAAGTTGCGCCTTGGAGTCGTCCTTGGAAATGGACGACCCGACGCTGACCTCGCCGCAGCGCTCGCAGGACTTGAAATGGCGGATGGATCGAGACTCGAATGGCCGATTCCAGACGAAACCATCCGACGCAAACTCGGAGTTCCAAGCCAAGGCCGACTCTATTTCGTTCGCTACGCGCTCAAGCTCGGGTGGACAATCGACGCCGTGGCGCAAGCGACTGGATATGACCCGTGGTTTGTGGACCAGATCAGCCAACTCGTTGAATTCGAAGACGAACTCGTTGCCCACGAGACGATTGCCACGGTGCCGCGCGAGTTGTTGTTCCGTGCGAAGCAGATGGGATACAGCGATGCCCAACTCGCGAACCTTTGGCTCGGCGATCTTTCTCCCGCATCCATCCTGACCATTCGCGCGCATCGCAAGGGTGTTGGTATCGAGCCTGTCTACAAGTTGGTGGACACGTGCGCCGCTGAATTTGAAGCGGTGACGCCGTACTACTACAGCACATACGAGACTCCGTTCGAGCGCAATGGTCGACTCATGACCGAGGACGAGATTCGCATTACGAATCGGCAGAAGATCGTCATCCTGGGCGGAGGTCCCAATCGAATCGGGCAGGGCATCGAGTTTGACTACTGTTGTTGTCAGGCCGCTTTTGCTGCAAAAGAGATGGGATTCGAGAGTGTGATGATCAACTCGAATCCAGAAACAGTGTCGACCGATTTCGATACCAGCGACCTTCTGTTTTTTGAGCCGCTCACCCTTGAAGATGTGCTGAATGTGGTCGAGCGCTTGAATGGCGGAGGTATCGATATCCCTGATCGCGCTGCGGGCGTCGTCGGATGCATCGTGCAGTTCGGAGGACAGACTCCGCTGAATCTCGCGCACGGGCTTCATACCGCAGGCGTTCCATTGCTCGGCACAGGAATTGATTCGATTGACTTGGCTGAAGATCGAGATCGGTTCAAGAAACTCCTTCAAGAGCAAGGGATCGCACAACCCGCGAATGGCATCGCACGCAGCCTTGCCGAAGCGGTTGCGATTGCAACGCGCGTCGGATATCCAGTCCTCGTTCGTCCCTCGTATGTGCTCGGTGGGCGAGGCATGGAAACCTGCTTCGATGAAGTGTCTCTTCGTCGCTACATGGCTGAAGCGGTGGATGTCAGTGAACTCGCAGATCGCCCCGTGCTCATCGACAAGTTCTTGTCCGAGGCGATCGAAGTGGATGTGGATGTCGTGGCTGACTTCACCCCCGATGAAGCGAGCCGATCGTTGCAGTTGCGCGTTGCCGATGGCACTCCCCACGCCATTGTCTGCGGCGTGATGGAACATATTGAAGAAGCGGGGATTCACTCGGGCGATTCCACGTGCACGATTCCTCCGTATTCGCTTCCAAAATCGATCGCTGATGAGATTCGAAGGCAAGCTCGCGCTCTCGCGAAGGCGCTGCGCGTTCGAGGACTCATGAATGTGCAGATGGCGGTGAAGGATGACATCATCTACTGTCTCGAAGTGAATCCTCGCGCCTCTCGCACTGCGCCATTCGTGTCGAAGGCGAAGGGTATTTCGTGGGCGCGCATTGCCGCGAAAGTCATGATGGGTGCATCGCTCGAGCAACTCGGTGTCACGGAAGTACCCGACACAGGTTTCTATAGCGTCAAGGAGAGCGTCTTCCCATTCGCGAAGTTCCCTGGAGTCGATGTGGTCCTCGGTCCAGAGATGCGATCGACTGGCGAAGTGATGGGAGCCGATGTGTCGCTCCCCGTCGCGTTCGCGAAAGCGCAGATGGCGGCAGGAGTCAAACTCCCGCGCGAAGGCATTTGCTTCTTGAGTGTGCGCGAAGGAGACCGAGCGCAATCGGTGGAAGTCGCTCGGTCGTTGTTGAAGATGAACTTTCGAATTCTTTCCACGATCGGTACTCGCGCTTACCTTGCCGAACGCGGCATCGCAGTGGAAGAGATTTCAAAAATTGCACAGGGAATTCGCCCCAACATCCTTGACCGCATCACCAACGGCGATATTGCGCTCATCATCAACACGCCCACTCGCAAGGGAGCGCGCACCGATGAAGGTAGTTTGCGCGCCCACGCCACTCGTTTTGGAGTGCCGATGATTACGACTGTTGCCGGAGCGCGCGCGGCAGTCCAAGCAATCGCCGCCATTCGTGCTGGAGACTGGGATGTTCGCGCCATACAGGACTATTTCCCGCACTTGGCACGTCCAGCCTTCGCAGCGTCCACTCGGTGCGAAACAGCCCTTGCCTGAGTAGGATTCGCGCCCCATGTTCCTCCTCTCTGCTGCGCCAGCCATCGTCCCTGCGACAGGAGGATGGTCACAACTCATCACGAACGCTTTTGTCATCGTCATGATGCTGCATGTCATCCTGGTGGGATGCGCCTACGCGATCATGCTCGAGCGCAAACTGAGCGCATGGATGCAAGACCGCGTCGGTCCGAATCGAGTGGGTCCATTTGGACTGCTTCAACCAATCGCGGACGGACTCAAGTTCTTCTTCAAAGAGGACTATGCCCCCGCAGGAGTCGACCGAACACTGTTCACACTCGGTCCGATGCTGCTCATCGTTCCAGCCATGATTGCGTTCGTCATCATTCCTTGGGGCGGAGTGTTGGATCTCAACTCACTTCCATTTGGAATCGCATCACACCTTGGCGTCGAAGGTCAGCAGGTCAAGATCACGGGTGCCGCAATCAATGTCGGCATCATCTACCTCATCGCCGCAGCCAGTCTCGGTGTGTACGGCGTCGCCCTTGGATCGTGGGCAAGCAACAGCAAGTTTTCCTTCCTCGGTGGACTTCGCGCGAGCGCTCAGATCATCTCGTACGAAATCCCGATGGGACTTTCGCTGCTCGCCGTTGCACTCTTGATGGGATCGCTGCAACCCTACGACATCATCACGCAACAACAAGCGACTGCGTGGAACATTCTTCAGCAACCCGTCGCAGCCATCCTCTTCTACGCCTGCACGCTGGCTGAAGGAAACAGAGCTCCATTCGATCTTGCCGAAGCAGAGAGCGAACTCGTTGGTGGATACCACACTGAGTATTCGAGCATGCGTTTCGCGATGTTCTTCCTCGCGGAATACTTCCACATGATCACGGGTGCTGCATTCTTCGTCTTGCTTTTCCTCGGCGGATTCAGTCTCAATCCAGTGGGCGGATTGCTGCCTGGACTCGACCTTCCACTCTCGGGTGGACTCCCACTGATCGCCGCACAAATTGGTGTGACACTCTTCAAGGTGTTTCTCGTCGTCGCCTTCGGCATGGCGATTCGATGGACATTGCCACGATTTCGATTCGATCAACTCATGCGCCTCGCTTGGGAAGGAATGATTCCAGCATCGCTCCTTGTCCTGACGGTCACTGCATTGGTCGTCTACTTCGGCGCACAGGATTGGATGTGGCTCGCGTCTCTCGGTTGTATCGCGCTCATCTACCTGATTGAGCCAATCATGCCGCGGCAGTCGAATGCCAATGCGCGACTTGGACTGCGCGGAAGTCGTTTCAGTCCAGTCGATCCTGGCACCAGTGCCATGGATGTGGGCAATTGATGGCAGGGCGCATCGGAATCGCTCGTTCGATTCGCGCACTGTGCGCACTCGCCCGCCTCGCGATTTCGACAAAACTGCGACTTCGTGGTCGATACTGGACTTGGCGAAAAGAGACTGCCTTCGGGAAGGATCAGGGCGTTTCGCTCCCCGCGCACGAGCGCCGCAGAGCACTCATTGAATATGGAGACTGGGTGGCTCGCATGCGCGCGTTGACCAAGTCGTAGTCGATCTCGCCTTTCGGATCCATTTCGGAATTGTTCGTCCGCACACTCGTAACATTGGTGGATGGCCAAGCGATCCCGACGATTCGTCTGCCGCGAGTGTGGCGGAGTCCAACTGAAGTGGAGTGGTAAGTGTCCAGAGTGCGGTGCATGGGATTCACTCGAAGACTTTGTCGCTGACGAGAGCGCCGCGCCATCGAGTGCCCCAGCGTGGAGCGTCGGAGGAACCGCAGGTACGACTGCCGCGCTCCCTCTTTCTGAAGTCTCCACCGCCGAGACAACTCGCGCCACGACGGGGATCTCAGAACTCGACCGCGCACTGGGCGGCGGATTCGTGCCAGGTTCCGCAGTGATGATCGGAGGCGATCCCGGCATTGGGAAAAGCACATTGTTGTTGCAAGCACTCTCGTCGCTTGCCGCTCGCGGTCAACGCACGCTCTACGCGAGCAGTGAAGAGAGCGCACAGCAAGTGAAACTTCGGGCGCAGCGCATTCTGACTGGAGACAGTGCCTCTCGTGACGCGAACCTGTTTCTCTTGAGCGATACCAATCTCGCACGCATCTTCGAGCAGGCCAAGCGAATCAAGCCAACCGTGATGGTGGTGGACAGTATTCAGCTTGTGCACCGCGCCGACATCGACGCACTCCCTGGATCGGTGACCCAGTTGCGTCGTTCATGCCTCGAACTCGTTCAGTTTGCGAAAGCAACTGGAATCGTGGTGGTGCTTGTTGGACATGTCACGAAGGATGGCGACCTCGCAGGTCCTCGCATGTTGGAGCACATGGTCGATTGCGTGCTCGGCTTCGAAGGCGATCGCCATCATGCGTACCGAGTTGTTCGCGCTGTCAAGAATCGATTCGGATCCACCCACGAGATCGGCATCTTTGAAATGACAAACACAGGGCTCGCCGAGGTGGAAGAAGGGCGATTCGATGCTGAGTCCACATCGCGTCCTGGAGTGGTGATCGTGCCAACGCTGGCTGGTTCGCGCTGCCTCATGGCTGAAGTGCAAGCGCTCGCAGCAGGAGGATTCCTCGGGAATGCCAAGCGAAAGTCGAGCGGAATCGATCCTGGCCGACTCACCATGATGATCGCCGTCCTTGAGAAACACGCTGGACTTCGCCTCGGCGATCAAGATTTATTCGCCAGCGCGGGAGGTGGCATTCGCATTGTGGAGCCCGCCGCCGACCTCGCCGTTGGTCTCGCTGTCGCGAGCGCATTCCTGGGGCGCAGCCTTCCCGCATCGTGCGCTGTGCTTGGGGAAGTTGCCCTCAGCGGCGAAATCCGACCCGTGCGCTTCATCGAGCAACGCCTTGCCGAAGCAGCACGACGCGGATGTCGTCGCGCCATCGTTCCATCCAAGGGAATGACTGGAATAGCTCCCAAAGGACTCGAACTCCTGAAGGCGTCGAACATTTACGAAGCAGTTGGATTCCTCGAGGCCGCTCCATCAACGCCATTCATGCCGTCGCGCGTCAAAGCGAAAGTCGAGTAAACTTTCTTTTCGCGTGGCGGACTTCCTGCACATGAGGGGACTCCCCAAAGAACGGCTCGAACAACTTGTTCGCGCGACACTTTCCAATCGAGGGGCAGCTTCTGGGAACGGCGATTCGCGTCGCACGTTGCAAGGCAAGGTGATCGCCAACATTTTTCTCGAAGACTCCACCCGCACGCGCTGCTCATTCGAGATGGCATCGATTCGTCTCGGTGCGTCGGTTATCAATCTCAGTGGATCAGGATCGAGCACGAGCAAAGGAGAAACGCTCATCGATACGGCGCTCAATATTGAGGCGATGGGGGTCGATGGGATTGTCCTTCGATGCGCTTATTCGGGCGGTGCGCAGTTGGTTGCCGATGCGGTTTCGTGCCCCGTCATCAATGCGGGAGACGGCCGACACGAACATCCAACGCAGTGCATTCTTGATCTGGCCGCACTCACCGAGCGGTTCGGAGAACTCGAGGGGAAGACGATCGCGATCGTGGGCGACATTGCGAACAGTCGCGTCGCAAGGAGTGCCCTGCACGGACTGACCACGATGGGGGCGAATGTGCGGCTGGTCGGACCTCCGACACTCGTGCCGCAGTCGTTCAAAGGAATCACCGAGTCTCATCCCCACGCCGTGTCGATCTTTCATGATCTTGACGAGGCTCTGGAAGGGGTGGATGGGGTGATGATGCTGCGGATTCAATCGGAAAGAGCCGCCACGGGGATGATTGCATCAGATTATCGGACTGTTTATGGTCTGAATCGCGATCGGCTCGCGAAGTTGGCTCCGCATACGGTCGTGATGCATCCGGGACCAGTGAACCGAGGAGTCGAGATCGACCATAGTGTCGACGATCATTCGTCCCGCAGTCTCATACTTCGCCAAGTCACCATGGGTGTGGCAGCACGCATGGCCGTACTGGAGCAGTTCATCACCGAATTCCGATAAGTCAATACTTCACTAGAATCCGCATTTCTGCAGCGCCAATCGCATTCTTCCAATTAGGGATCTTCCAAAGCACCGCCCCTTGAATTCAGTCATTCATTCCAACCTGATCCTTCGAAGACACGATGCGGCACTCCACGTGATGCAAGTCGTTGTTGGATTGACTCTTACGGCGCTGCTTGTCAGTTGCAATTCAGACAGTTACTTCGATCCGAGTAAGACCGGGTTGTTCAGCAATACCGCCACGACGATGCCGGTGCTCGCGCGGCTCGATGTCATCGAGAAGCGAGAAGTGACTCAGGCGAAAATTGGTCCTCCCGTTCCGGCAGATTTGAAACCAGAATCACTCGAATACAGAATCTCGCCTGGGGATATCCTTCGCATCACTGCCTTCGATCTTGCGGTGACTCCTGGAGGAGAGGAAGTACTTCGCCACGTCGATCAAAGTGGACTCGTGCGATTGCCAGAAATTGGCGATGTGCATGCTGCTGGTGCAACCCTTCAAGAGTTTGAGTCGGCGGTGGTCCAGAAAATCCTTGACGAGAGGCTCGTGATTAGTGGCAAGCCGCGCGTGGCCGTTTCGCTTGAGCAAGGACGTGGGTTCCTCTTCACCATTGATGGACAGGTTGGCACTCCCAACGAGTATCAGATTACGAAGTCAGACTTTCGACTTCGAAGTGCGATCGCGATGGCGGGTGGTGCTCCTCCGACCACGAAGCAAGTCACGGTGACTCGTTACGAGGATGCGCTTGCCGATGCACAACCTCGTCCAACGCTGCCTTTACCTGAGGTTCAACCAACCACGATTCCGAAGCCAGTCGTGCAGCCCACGCCGACCAAGCCGCTTGATATTGATGCGATTCTCCGCGGACTTGAAGGTGGTGAGAGTGCAACAACTCCAGCAACACCTGAAGCCACGGTGCCTGCTGCTCCTTCCGCAACGATCGAGCCTCCTGCGACGATCGAACCAGAGCCGCCAGCCCTTCAACCTGATGCTCCTTCGCTTCCCGCTGAACCAACACCCACTGCGCCCGGAGCGATGACCACGCCGATGGCCACGCAGGACATGGCGAGTGGACTCTCGATTCCGCAAGCGCAAGATCTCCCCGTCAATCCTGGACAAGGCGATTCGTATCGATACCCAGGTGTTGAACTCGACAACACGCCCGTTGGTTTTGTGTTTGATCCACAATCGCAGCGTTGGGTGCGAACCGAGACGCCTCCGCAGGGACCTCAGCCGGTGATGGGTGGAGACGAAGTGTCACTCGACTCGCCGCGCACACCAGGAGCAGAAGCATTCGGTGTTCCAACGCGTGTCATCGAGATTGAGTACAGCAAACTTGTTCGCGGCGACCCAATTCAAAATATTGTGATTCGCCCCGGCGATTACATCTATGTTGAACCACCTCCTATTGGAGTGGTCTATATCGGCGGCGAAGTGCTTCGTCCCGGCGTCTATCAGTTGCCATCCGCTGGAGAACTCACGCTCAGCCGAGTGATTGACGCGGCGGGCGGATTTGGTGCGATCGCTGTTCCAGAAAAAGTAGATCTCACTCGCCGCATCGAAGGTAGGCGCGAGGCCACGATTCGCATGAATCTTGCGGCGATTCGTCGGCGAACAGAGCCCGACATCATCCTCAAGCCCGACGATCACATCCTCATCGGCACCGACTTCTGGGCGACACCATTGGCGGTGTTTCGCAATGGATTGCGTATGACCTACGGATTCGGATTCTTGTTGGATCGAAACTTCGGTAACGATGTCTTTGGTCCTCCACCGAATAGCGAGACCGTGACGGTGAACTAAGGTCGATCCATTGGGTAACACATCCCAATCGAACCGCACAGATTCAGCGAAAGCGCTCGAGAGCGATCTCCTTTCACCATCCGACCGCACACTCTGGATCGCATCGCTCACTCTCGCCTTGGTCTTTGTCGTCGTGTTCTTTGACTTCTTACGGCAGCAAGTGGCGTTCGCGTTTGGACTCCCATCGGACTGGGGTCACACGCTCGTCATTCCATTGATCGGCGTCTGGTTTGTGTGGCGCGACCGAAATGCTCTGCTCGCCGAACCATTCCGTCCAACCCTTTGGGGACTCATTCCAATCGCACTCGGAACGGGTTGGTACATGCTCTGTGTCTTCGGTCCAGCCGCTCTGTTTCACCACAACCTGCAAGGAGTTGGAGTCGGTGCGGCCCTCTTCGGAGTGACGCTCGGCATCTTCGGATGGAGAGCGATGCGCTGGATGTTGTTCCCGCTCGTCTATGTGATCGTCTTCAGCCAAACGGTCTCCGAGAAGTTATTGAATATCGCCACATTCACTTTGCAGGATTGGGCCGCAGCAGGAGCCCATGTCTTTCTGAACGTCATGGGCGTTGAAAGTGATCGCGAGGGCAATATCCTCTGGGTTTATGACGGCATGGAGCGCAAAGCACTCAATATCGCCGAAGCATGTTCAGGAATGCGAATGCTCGTCGCCTTCCTCGCGCTCGGCACAGCAATCGCCTACACAGGATTGCGATCCAATTGGAAGCGCGCCGTCTTGATCGCCGCCGGAGTTCCCGTCGCACTCGGCGTCAATGTGCTGCGAGTCGTGACGCTGGGACTTGGCAGTCTCTACGATGTCTCATTTGCACAGGGCGAGTTTCACACCTTCATCGGACTTGTCTGGTTGGTGCCTGCGTTTGCGCTGTACATGCTCTTGATGTGGATTCTGCAACGCGCTTTCCCCGAGGGGGAATCATGATCCGATTTCAAGGATCCACTCGTGGCGTGTACTTCGCCGTGCTCGGCGTACTCGTCATTGGAGCCGCCGTTTTCCGAGGTGGTGTCTATTGGCTCGACATTCACCTTCAGAAAGAGGCTGTCCTCCTTCGAGGACCGCTTTCCAACATTCCCGCGTCGATCGGGAAGTGGCGAAAACTCGGAGATGATGCATCGCTTTCTGAAGCGATGATCGAAGAGTTGGGGACCCCGCAGTATCTCTCGCGTTACTACGCTCGCGATGGAGATGCTTCCAAGGGAGTCGCCGAAGTCCATCTCGCCTACTACACAGGACTCATTGACACGGTGCCGCATGTGCCAGAGCGCTGCTGGGGAGCAAGCGGACTCGTCATGACAACCCTCGCGCATACGATTGACATTCCACTTGATGCGTCGGATTGGAAGCCAGCGGAAGGAATCGCCAATCACGCCACGGGGATGGGCTATCCGACCGCATGGACGACCGATCCTGTCACCAAAAGGCGTCAGCGCGTCTTGATGCCCGTGCCTGAAGAGGGTTGGGAGATGACGGTGACGGCCTTCAAGAATTCATCGAATCCGAAGGAACTGCTGTTTGGAGGTTATTTCTTCATCGCGAACGGCCGACTGACATCGTCGGCGTACCGCGTTCGGAATCTGGCCTTCGAACTGAGCGAGCGCTTCGCCTACTACTGTAAGGTCCAAATCAACGCCCGCGTCCCAGATGGTCCGAACGCCGAGCAACAGTTTGCCGAGTTGTCTGCCTCTATCCTTCAGTCGCTTCTTCCCGAATTGATGTTGTACTTGCCTGATTGGAGCGAAGTGGAAGCGCGGTCCGACGAGTCAGTGAAGAGTCCCAGTATCCCGACGCACGAGTGAGTCCACCCATGTCCATGTACCGCAAGAAGAAAAAGATCAACCTCCAGTTCATCGCCGTCATCGCATCAGTGGTGGTGCTTGGTGGAGGACTGATCGGCGGGTTTGCGTATTTTCAAATCACGCGGGCTCCCGCACGCAACATTGCGCTCGGTGACTCGTTGATGGCCGAGGGAAAGTTCCAGTCAGCGAAAGAACGTTACGGTCGCGCCGTCAGGAAGCGTCCCAACAATGCGGACTATTTAGCGAAGATGCAATCGGCGATCACCAAGATCGTGCCCGATTCGCTCACACGCGCGGAACAGTTCTTCCAAGAGTATCTCGGGATCGTCGCACAGAAGGCGCGTGTCTCGAAGGGTGGACAGGATCTTGCAGTGTGGCGCGAGTACATCGAACTTCTGGAACAGACGATTCAGTTCGTCGACATGACACAGCAGATGAAAGAAGCTTCGGAGACGATGGCTTCGCGCTTCCCAACGACCGATGCTCCCGCACAGTTCGAGGCCCGTCGTACAGCGGCAATGGCGGCGGCGGTCCGCTCGCTTTCGGGTCGTTCAACCGATGAAGAAGCAGAGCGCACCCGTCGTGATCTCATCGAAGTATTCCGAGCAGAACCACAAAACCCGCGGTCCGTGCGTTGGCTTTCGCGCATGACCATGTTCATGGTGGATTCTGTGCGCATGGCTGGAAATCCATCCAAAACGCTCGCAGCTCGGCAAGAGGCAGAGGCGCTGTTCGCGGAAATGACCTTATTGCAGCCGAATAACCCGACCATTCCTGCGTGGCAGAGCATGATGCTGCGTGACCAACAAGTCGCAGATACTCTCGCATCATTCCCCCCGCTCGACGAAGCCCGATCGAGGCTGTTGGCCTCTGCTCAAACAGCCATCGTTGCCGAAGAGGACTTGGCAGTGGTTCGTGCCGCACTCACCGTCATTCCAGCAAACGCTGGACGCGATGTGGCCATCGCACTCATGCAACGATCGACTGGTCCCGATGCACAGACACGAGTTGCACTCGAACTCGCGCGGGTTCAGGTTGCGACAGATCCCGAGGCATCTGAGACTGCGCTTGAGGCGATCATTGCAGCACAGAGTCCTCCAGTCGGAATCGCCGCACTTCGTGTGTACAGCGAAAAGATTGAAGCTGCTCAGTTGCTCACCACCGCTCGTATCGCTGCATACGAAAATGTCAAGGGGACGCCTGAAGCGGTGCAGAGGCTCATTGATGTCGAGACTTCAATCAAGTCGCTCGAAGCCATCGATAAAGACAGTCAACGCATTCTTGATGCAGCAGTGCTAGCACGGGTGCAGCTCGCATCGGTCAAGGGCGAAGTGGGAACAGTCATTCAGTTGGGATTGCCCATCATCAATCGTCCGGGCGACCCAGATCCCGAACTGGCCACGCTGATATCGAATGCGTATCTCTCTCGCAATGAACCTGGAGAAGCACTCCGCATTCTGGATCGAGCACTTAGGAAGAATCCAGACAGTGGATTGATTCTTGTGACTCGCGCTCGTGCACTTGCTGTGGCGGGTCGATTCGATGAAGTGGTCGAAGAAGCGAATCGGCTCGAACGCTTGATGCCGGGAAACCAGCAAATCGCCGAACTCAAAGAGCATGCGATTTCTCGACTCGCCGGTGGAGTCACGCCGCTCGCTGAGCCCACAGACATTGTGGTCCAAGCACTCAATCGCGCGATCGCCAAGGAAGTAGACGGTGACCTTGAAGGTGCTCTCGCGCTCGTTCGTGTGGTGTGCGAAGAGACACCAGAAGATCGACGGCCAGTCCTCGCGCTCGCGAGATTGCTCGTGATTCACAACCGCCGCGAAGAAGCCGCCGATGCGGTGCAAGCGTTCTCTGATGAACATCCGCAAGATAAGGAGATGAAGGTCGCTGCACTCGGTCTGCGTGAGTCTGATCCTGTGAAGCGGATCGATGCGATTCTCACCATGGACGATGTTGATGCAGAGGTGCGACCCGTCCGCCGCGTCCTTCTTCTCGAGAGCGAGAATCGTGGTGCGTTGGAACGCGCTCGCACTGAGCCAGACACGGTGAAGCGCGAGGTGTTCATCAACGACGCAAAGGCGCTTCTGGAAGAGTATTTTGTTGCACTCCAAGACCTTCGTGATTCTGGGATCAAGACTCCGTCGGCACTCGAGGTCATGATGTTTGCGGCAGCAGACAAGAATGATGAAGCAGAGATGGCACGCGTCCTCGACTTGGCGCGCACCACGGGTGATCCGTGGCTCGCGGGCTTGCTCAAGGCTGGAACACTTCGTCAAGGTGGCAAGCACACTGAGGCAGTCAAAGAGTTTGAAGCAATCGTGCAGGATCCCGCCGCGCCGCTCGCTGCTTGGAATGCACTCGCACGGTCGTATGTTGAAGTGGGGCGTGCTCAGGATGCACTGCGAGTGATGAATGAGTCGTATAACCGTCGTCCCACCGACCCAGTCGTGGCGCGCGAATTCGCATCACTCCTCGTGCGCTTTGGACAGACGAATCAGGCACTTGATGTGCTGCGCAAGGCAAGCGCCGCGAACGTGCGAGACGCAGCCCTCACGAACGAGTGGATGGTGGCAGAAGGACTCTATGGAAACCGCACAACGGCTGTCTTGATGAGAAGGCAGCGACTTCGCTCTGCCCCTGGAGACCTTGACAATGTGAGGCAGTTGGTGCGACTTCTTTGCGTGGCTGCGCCGAGTGCAGAACTCGCGGTCGATTCGCGAGGACAGCCACGATTGACCACTTCGTCCTGGAGTGCGCTCAGCATGGCGCAACGGAATGGGGAACTCTTGCGGATTCGAACCGAGTTGATGGGCGAGGCCGAGATGCTCGCAGGAAAGTTGTTCGATCGCGACCGGACTGACATTAGTTCAGCACTCGCCCTCGCCAGCGGACTCGAAGCAAGCGGCGAAGGTGCTCGAGCCGCAACAGTGTTAGAGACCTATGCAGCGAAGGCTCCGCCTGCCGTTGGGGCGCGACTGCTCATGGCGGCAGCAGAAGCGAATGCCAGTCTCGGCAAGGTCGTTGATATGAATCGGTTGATCGAACTGGCGAAGGGATTGAGAGCACCAGAAGATTTTGAGTTTGAGCGAATTGCTGCCGCGATCTACAACATTCGCGGGAAGTTCGACGAAGCCATCGCTTCGCTCGACGACGGGATTGCGATCGTCGAAGCTCGGCTCGCCGCTCATCCAGAAGAGAGTCGTCTCCATGATCTGCTCAGGGGATACGACATTGACAAGCTGACTGTGCTTGCACGCCTTCGCGACACCGTGCGGATGAAAAAGACGATTGAGCACATGAAGTCCCATACGCTCGAGACATCCACGAACGCCGACAAGGCTCTTGTGATCGCAGCCGAGATTCAACTCCTCGAAATCGAGAACAACAACGCCTTTGCCCGCGGTGAGAATGAGTTGCTCAGTCAGATTCTGAAGGATATTGATCAGCGCATTGATGCGGCACTTCGGATTCAACCTGGTGATGCGCGTCCGCTCATCACACGGAGTTCGATGGGACGCCAACAGGCGAGGCGCACGGGCGACCGCGCTCAACTTGACGAAGCACTCGCTGCGGTTATGGTGGCAGAAGAGATGGTGCCTGGATCGTGGAATGTCACTGCAGAACGAGTGCGTGTTCACATCGCTCGCGGCGAAGACGAAGAGGCAGTCAAGGCGATCGAGCGCTACCTCGTTCTTGACCCGCAGAGTGCTGTTGCGCGCGATCGACTCGCGGGCGTGTACCGAGCGACTGGAGATCAAGCGGCCGCGCTCAAGGTGTGGGACGACGCGATTGCCGCCGATGCCATTCGTGTCGACTATCGCCGCTCCAAGGGCGAAATCCTTGGCATGATGGGACGTTACGGCGAAGCAGGATTAGCCTTCGAGCAAGCATTCCAACTCGGTGGCCGACTGGAAGATCTTGTCAGAAGTGTGCAGGGCAGACTCGCGGTTGTTCCATTCGACGGCAAGCCGGTCCTTGCCCTTCTCTATGGTCGTGATACCGAAGTCGCGCAAGTGCTGCTCTTGAAATCAGCACTCGCCGCCGCTCGATTCCAGACGGGATTGCGTGACGACGCACTTCGCGCACTGCGTGATATCTGGAGACAGAACGCCGCCGCAGGCAGTGAGCGGCAGGACGATGGTCCTTGGTACGCAGCCGTCGGAACAGTGTTTCAACCAGAGCGTCTCGCCGACATGGAGGTGTTCCTCCTCGACACGATGGGCACGCCGAAGGGAATGGCGTGCACGCAAATCGCAATGCTCGTCGTGCGTGATCCAGCCGCTTCCGAGTCTGCACTCAAGTGGCTTTCGAAAGCCCTCGGAGACCAAACTCTCACGACTGAAGAACGTGCAGCCGTATTGGATCTGAAGGGGCAAGTGTTTACAACGCAAGGGAAGTACAACGAAGCCATTGAGGCGTTCGTTCAATCGAGCGCTGCTGATCCGCTCCGCGCCACAGCCCTTAACAACATGGCGTATCTCGAGGCAAAGCATCTCGGCAGATACGAGGACGCGATTCGCCACGCGCGCGCGTCGATCGACTTGATCGGAACGCCCAATGCGGACATCCTCGACACATTGGGTTACGCATTGATGAAAGCAGGGCAACTGGATGAAGCGGCGGTGCGCCTCGATGATGCCGCTGAGATTCGTCCGTCCGCACTCATTCTGTTGCACCAGGGCATGTTGCAACAACTACGGAACCGCATTCCAGAGGCTGAACAGTTCGGCAACAGGGCGGCTGCGGTTGCAGTAGACGTCAATGACAAGGCTGAGATTCAGGCATTCCTTGAATCGTTGAAGAAGTAAGGACAAGACAGATGATGTCTCCCCCCAAAACAATGGGTCGCCAACAGCCGCAACGGTCGGGTTCTGCTCCACAGGGAACCACACTCGATCCGATTCGGGTGCTACGGCAAAATGTCAGCGGCATCATTGTTTCGGTGGCGGTCGGTGCCGTCGCGAGCGTGGTCTTCTTTTTTGGTTCGCTCTACATCTATCCACTGTTCGAGTCGCAGTCGGTGTTTGGCATTCGAAACCGACTCGAAGACGCACGCGATGTGAAAGCGGCCGACTTCGCCGACGCTGAAACGGTGGAGCGCATTGCGACGGAAGAGTCCAAACGAATCGTGAGCCGCCCGCTGCTGAAGAAAGCGATCGAGGGAGAAACCTCAGTGCTCAACACGAAGTGGATCGCGGGCTATCTCGAGGATGATGGACTTCCGAACTGGGAAGACGCCACCGATGACCTGAAGAAGGAACTGCGTTCGGGTCACATCCGAGGAACGCAGTACTTCTATCTGGCGTGGCGCGCCCATACCGAAGAGGATGTGATTGCAGTGCTGCACGCGATCGAGAATGAGTATCTCGAAAACAGGCGCCTCGACGAAAACGAAGAAATCACCGGGAACAGAGGCATTTTCGTGAAACAGAAGAATGTCGCCGATACGGCCACGATGGAAACGCAAGCCGAAATCGTCAAGTTGATTGGGGATAGATCACTCGAATCGTTCGATGAGAATGCACAACAAGCGCTCGGCACCCTGGAAGACATTGAACTCCGCATCAATGCAACAGCAGAAGCGATTCAGAGGTTCAAGAATCGAGAGGCCATTGCCAATGCGAAGTTGGCTGCTGAGGCAGGGTGGTCTGAGGAGGATCGATCCATCGTTCAGCGTGATCCTGTCATTCAGGAACTTCGTGTCGCCGCCAGCAATTCTCGCACCCAACTCGCCGCCGCCCAAGCCAAGTACGGCGATCGACATCACATCGTGGAGCAATTGAACCGCACCGCCAACGCTGCGAGCAGCGAATACAACGCCGAGATCGAGCGCGCCATGCGTAATTATGTGCAGGGTGAGCGCGATCAAGTCAAGAATGAACTTGCGGGATTGCAGTCGGTGCAGAACGACAATCTTGAGAAGCAGGTTGCCGAGCGCGCTCTGCTCAATGCGGCAGCGAAGGCGAATTCTCAGTTGACGGAACTCCGCGATAAGAAAACTCGCCTCGAAGAAGAGAGCAAGGATCTTGCAACACGCATCGGGGACATTGATCTGGTGACGGCGCGAACCGACGCACAGAGCGTGCGACGCGTCGAATCAGCTATTCGTCCGCGCGAGCTGTGGTTTCCCAAGGCCAAGATCGTGCTTCCCGGCGTTACCTTCTTGATCGTGGCGTTGTACATTGGCTTAGTTTTTGTGATTGAACTTACCGATCGCCGCGTTCGATTCCCAACCGACTTGCTCGGCCTTCCAGGTGGCGGCAGATTGCTCGGTGTGATTCCAGACGCAGAGCACGACCCAGAAGCTCCAGAGGATTTGGCTCGTGCTGCAGTCATCGCTCCAAGCAGTGCATTGACCGAGAGTATTCGTCAAGCATTTGGACAGAGCCTTCGCATGATCGGCGACAAGAATCACGTGGTGATCGCGTTTGTCGCACCGATGCCCGGATTCGGAGTCACCACCGTAGTCTCGAACATGGCGATTCTCGCGAAGTCCATCGGGCGTCGAGTGCTCGTGATCGACACGAATTTCCGTCGTCCGATGTTGGCATCATCTCTCGGGGTATCGAACGACGCGCCGGGTCTTTGCGATGCACTTGGTGGAGGCATCACTCCAGAATCGTGCATTCAATCCTCTCCCGATGGCGTCGATGTGTTGTCGGCGGGAACTCCAGATCGCCGTAAGTTTGAGTTCCTGTACACGGCACAGTTCGTGGCGGTTATTGCATCGCTCAAAGAGCGTTACGATGTTGTCCTGTTGGATTGTCCTCCCACGATTGTGGCGGGCGAAACAGCGGTTGTTGCCCAATCGGCAGACGCAACGGTCCTCCTCGCTCGAGCGTATGCGGTCGAGAAGGGGCTCGTGATGAAGACGGCTGGCCAACTTGCCGACCTTGGTAATCAGTTCCTCGGAGCGATTCTGTTCGCGAATCGAACGACGGCGGGCGGATACCAACAGAAGAATGTCAAGCTCATGAGCGATTACTCGGCCCCGCGCGCACCTGCAGAGAGTTCGGCTGCGTGACCTATGAATCTGCAGCTCTCTGAAGCCGTCACGCGTTCGACCGAATCCGCATCGAGTGTTGCGGATGTGTCGGCATTCGATTTACTCAACGCGTGTGCACCCGTTGTGGCTTGTGCATTTCTGGTCGCCCTCATCGCCACGCCGATCGCACGGCGGATCGCGATCCACTACGGAGTGATTGACCGCCCCGATGATGTTCGAAAGTTTCACTCCTTCCCTATCGCCTACCTTGGTGGCCTCGGTGTCTTTGCCGGAATCATCGGAGGGTTTCTCTGCGCGAATGTGGTCGCTTGGTTTCGTCCAGACTTGCCGGATCCATTACCGTGGACGATCGTCGCCGGGCTCGTTGCAATCTTTGTCACCGGACTCGCCGACGATGTATGGAACCTCGAGGCGCATCTCAAGATCACAGGGCAATTGTTCGCGGCGGCTCTGCTCTCGATGACCGACATTGGGACACCACTCGGGGCAACCTTTCTCGAACCAGTGTTCGGTCCCGGATCTCAGGTCATCGACATTCAGGCGTGGGAATGGATTCGCGATTCGTATCCCCATTATGTTGATGCGGCGACCGGACAACTGACTTTCGGCACCTTCTACGCCTTCGCAGGAACAGGATTGGTCGCAGTCCTCGTCTTGGGCGGATGCAATGCAGCGAACTTGATTGATGGACTCGACGGACTCTTGTCGGGAAGCGCGGCCATCATGGCGATTGGATTCGCTGCCGTGGGACTCGTCATGGTTTCAACCGTCTCGGGCAGCACCGACGATGGCAGTTTGACGATGGCTCGGGTGGTCGTCCCGTTGGCGCTCCTCGGAGCAACGCTTGGATTTCTTCCATGGAACTTCAATCCCGCTGTCATTTTCTTGGGCGACGCTGGAAGTCTCACCATTGGTTACATGTGCGTCGTGAACATCCTGCTCTTCGCCCAGTCGGGGCAGGCAGGACATGGTGGCATTGTTGTGGCGGGGTTGATCATCTTTGGACTTCCCATCCTCGATACCGTCGCGGCGATCGTGCGACGGAAAATGGCTGGACTTCCCATGTCATCGCCCGACGCCAATCACATCCACCACATGCTCAAACGGTCATTTGGGTCGGTGAAACCAGCCGTCTTTGCCATGTGGGGACTGACCGCATTCTTCACGATGCTCGGAACGGGACTCGCGATCCTCTACTTATATGGGTACACGCGCATCCTCGTCGTCTACCTCGTGTTTGGCATTGTGTTTTGCTACGCCATCGTGATGACGGTGAAGAATTCAAGGCGAGCACAGTGGGCGGTGGCGAAGGATGCTCACGCTGATGCTCCATCCGATCCACAGCCATGAGCGACCAAGTTCCGCATGGACATGATCCAGTCCTCGTCGGACCCATTCTTCGACTCCTTGCACCTGTGTCCGGCGACACCGTGGTCGACGCGACTGCTGGTCGAGGAGGTCACGCCGAACTTTTCGCACGGGCTCTGAACGGCCATGGTCGGTTGATCCTCGGTGACCTTGATTCTGAGAATCTCACCCATGCGGTGAAGCGGGTTGAGGCGATCTCTTCTGGAGTGACCGTGACTCCATGGCAGGGGAACTTCACCGAACTCCCGATTTGGCTCGGTCGGCAAGCCATTTCGGCGGATGTTTTTCTGGCGGATCTCGGTTTCAGCACGAATCAGGTGCTTAATCCAACCCGTGGGTTCAGTTTTCGAGAGGATGGCCCGCTGGACATGAGACTTTCGACGGTGAATGGAGCCACCGCGGCAGATCTTGTTGCGGCACTTCCCGAGGACCGACTCGCCGATCTCATCTTCCAACTCGGAGAAGATCCATTCGCTCGACGTATTGCCCGAAAGATTGCACAAGAGAGGCAAAAAAATCCGATCCTGACCACGGTGCAATTAGCGTCTGTTGTGCGCGAGGCTTACGGGCCAAGGGCAGGACAAAGCCGAATGCACCCCGCGACCCGGACCTTCATGGCGCTGCGAATCGCCGTGAACGACGAGTTGGGTGCGTTGACCCGTCTCCTCGATCAACTCGACGAGGCAGCCCAACGCGCACACTCAAAGGAGAGCGGTTGGTTGAGGCGCGGCGCGCGGATCGGAATCGTCTCCTTCCACAGTTTGGAGGACCGACTCGTGAAGCGATGGTGCGTCAAGTTGGTGGAGCAGGGCGTTGCAGAGACGCTGACTCGGAAGCCCGAGGTTGCAGACGACACGGAAGTTCGTCACAATCCCCGTGCACGCTCGGCGAAGTTCCGAGCGTTGAGATTGGTGTGACGACGAGCATGGAATCGCACGTCGTATCGGATAGTGAAAGGTCAGGACGAGCCATGACACGCGAATCAAAACTAGCACTTGTACTCGGATTCGGTTTGCTTCTCTTTTCGGGCATTCTTGTCTCGGACCACTTGTCCGCACGCCAGCGCGGTGATGCGGCCAATCTTGCCGATGCCAATGAAAGTCGCATCACAAGACCAACCACCGAACCAAGCACCATCGAGCCGATTGCTGCTGTGGTGACGACAGTGGCGACGCTTCCGAGAAGTCCAAGTGCAGTGACTCCGGGTATCACCGTCATGAATGGAACACCGACGGGCATCACGACGCAATTCCCAATTGATCCAACGGGAATGACCGCTGGAAATCCAACACCGATGTCGTCGGACCGTCTCTACAGCATTCAACAGGGCGAGACGATTGCAGCGATCTGTCGCCGAGAATATGGCGACTCGAAGTTGCTTCACAAGTTGCTCGACTACAACAAGTCGATCATCAAGGATCCAAAGCGTATTCGTACTGGTTTGACCATTCGCATTCCAAGCGCGTCGGTGTTGCGCGGCGAACAACAGGTTGCGTCTAATGCGCCGATGATGCCCACTGCACCAACAACGGTGACGACGACGACGGGAGTGCGCTCATACACGGTGCAACCTGGAGATATTCCTGGTCGCATCGCGCAGACTCAACTTGGATCAGCGAAGCACACGAAGGCGCTCATGGAAGCGAATCCTGGCATCGACGCAAACAGGTTGAAGCCCGGCATGGTCATCAAGATCCCCAACATCGGCTAAGCCGTGGTTCGCAAACTCGTCGTACTTGTCGTCGGACTTGCCGCCATCGCGATGGCGCTGCTCGCGCTTCGTCAGAGAGAAGCAGAGATTTCTCGTGAGGCTGCACGCGCCCATTGGAGAATCCGAGAACAAGAGAGATCCATGGCGCAACTCGAGTTGCGACTCAATCAAGCCGTTGCACCGTCGCAGTTGCGCGACCGTGTCGAGCGAATGCCTGGTGAATTTGTCTCTGTCCCAGTCATGCCTCGGGATTTGCGCCCATCAGCAACTCGTGCAAGAGCAGTCGAGGGCACCCCCGCGCCGAAAGAAGTGTGGGGAGGATGACGAACACCATGCGCGAAGTCCGTTCAGCACGCTGGATCGCCATCGGAGCGTGCGCGGCCTTTGTTCTCGTCGTGGGTCGCGTTGCACAACTCAAGTTGATGCCGAGCGAGCGACTGTTGGAGACAGTCGGTTCGCACGCCTCCGTTTCGATTGAGCATGGTCTTCGCGGACGGATCCTTGACCGTTCAGGACGCATCCTCGCAGCGAGCACCTTTGGATGGGCACTCTTCGTCGATCCACAACTCATTCGCGAACGCGCGTGGGACGATCCCGCAGGTTCCGCGACGACTAGCGCAGTCGCAGATCCACTCGGCCGTGCGGCAGAACTTCTCGCCGCCGCACTTCGCGTCCCCGCTGCCGACATCGCGAAAAAGTTGCGCGACAATGCGGATCGCCGATTCCTTGTCTTGTGCCCATTGATGGACGAGTCTCAGCTCGAAGCAGTTCGTGAACTCGACATTCCTGGTGTGGGAAAGCAGATGAAGTTGGTGCGTCATCGTCCAAGTGGCGATTCCACGGCGCGCATTGTTGGAAAGACGGGTTCCGATCAGACGGGATTGAGCGGCATTGAATTGCTTTGCAACAAGTCGCTCGCTCCTACCAATGGGCAGATGAAGTTTCTTCGTGATGTGCATCGCACGCCTGTGCAGGTGGATACTGGTGACTATCAACCTCCAGTGGATGGCGGCGATATCCGACTCACGATTGATCTCAACATCCAAGAGATTGCTGAAGAAGCACTTCGCGAGACGGTCGTGTCGACCAATGCGGGTGGAGGTCGAATCGTGGTGGTCGACCCTCATACGGGTGACATTCTGGCGATGAGCGACATCCTGCGCGCCCGCCGCGGTTGGAATGAAGTGACTCGTGATGAATTGCGCGAGACGGACGCCGCGCTCGGACGCAATCGCTGCGCGACCGATCCCTATGAACCTGGATCAACATTCAAACCATTTGTGTGGGCGTGGGGCACTGAGCACGGATACGCCAAGCCGACTGAGATGATTCAAACTCCGAAGAATGGGCCGTACCGCACTTCGTTCGGGCGCTCGATTCGCGACGTGAAGTACTACGGACCGATGTCGTGGAACAATGTGCTCGTCAAGAGTCTCAACAGTGGCATGGCCATTGTGTCTGAGCGCATGCCGCACACTGAGATGCAGTCCATGTTGCAAACTTTTGGTTTTGGAACACGAGTCGAGTGTGATGTTCCAGGAGAAACGGCGGGGCTCGTGACCGCTCCAGCGGCGTGGACCAATTACACGCAGACCTCGGTGGCGATGGGTCACGAAATTGCTGTCACTCCGCTGCAGATGGTTCAAGCGTTCGGCGTGTTTTGTAATGACGGCCAGCTCGTGCCATTGAGACTTGTGCTGCGAGAAGACGAAACGGCAACGGCGAAGCACTCCCAGCGGCAAGTCATCAGCGCGGATGTCGCACAGGCAACACGCAAGGCGATGGCGGGCGTGATGACGGAAGGAACAGGTCACAAGGCTCAGTCCGAGCGATATCAGTTGTTCGGAAAATCTGGAACCGCGCAGTTGCCGAAACCAGCAGGGCAGGGGCACGGTTACTTCGAAGACCGATATGTCTCGAGCTTCATTGCTGGAGCGCCCCTCGATCATCCGAGACTCGTGGTGCTCTGTGTGATTGATGATCCCGACAAGAAGAAGGGCCACTTCGGCGGCAGCATCGCTGGTCCAGTGGCGCGCGATGTGCTCGATGATGCGCTGCAATACCTCGGCGTTCCAGCTGACAAGTCAGACAGGCGCAAGGCGAGCGAACCCAGCGACGCGATCGTTGACTAAGAGAACGAATGGACGGACGGACTACTTGGGCATCGTGCCGAAGGTTGATGTCGCATCCATCATTTCGAAGACGAGACGCTTCTGGTTCTTGGGATCATCGAGTTCTGGATCTTTAGCTGCCGAACCCGCCTTCTTGGACGAAATGGCCTTGGCGAGTTTGTTCGCCGCGTCGATCGCCTTCTCGTAATTCGCGCGACTCACGGTATCGAATGCTTCGCGAAGTCGAGGCTTCGCTCGCGGATACTTCCGCTTGAATTCGCATATCTCCGTGAACACGGCAGCCTGATCGCGCCGAGCAGCGTTGAACTTGGCGCTCTCTTGGTCATCGAGCGATTTTCCAGATGCCATCATGAGGGAGTACTCGGTGATGGTGCCGCATGACTGAGACATTCGCTCCATCAATGGGTAAAGGCTCTCTGCCTTGATGCTCGCGCCCTTGTCTCCGGTGGCGGCGGGAGGAGCGGGCGATGTGCCTCCACTTGTGCCTCCACTTGCGCTAGCACCGCCGGCCGGCGCTGATTGTGGCGCAGCTGGATCCTTTCCATCACCACAACCAACACAGAGAAGCGCGGCCGACACGAAGAGTGGTGCGATGTAATTCATGGTGCGAGTTCCAATCACACGCCAAAGAGAAGTCTCTCAGGGCGCTCAATACATTCCTTGATGTGCACAAGGAAACTGACTGCCTCTGATCCATCAATGATCCGATGGTCATAGGAAAGTGCGAGGTACATCATGGGGCGGATCGCGACTTGGCCTGGTGCGTTGGGATCCTCGACAGCGCGCTTCTTGATCGCATGCATTCCAAGAATCGCTGACTGCGGTGGATTCAGGATCGGCGTACTCATGAGAGATCCGAACACGCCACCATTCGTAATCGTGAATGTGCCGCCGGTCATTTCGTCGACGCTGAGTTGTCCGTCACGCGCGCGGACTGCCAAGTCCTTGATGGTCGTTTCAATCTGCGCGAACGAAAGCTTGTCGGCTCCACGCAAGACGGGCACGACGAGTCCTCGTGGCGTGCCCACCGCGACCGAAATGTCGCAGAAGTCGTGAAACTCGATTTCGTCGCCCACGATGAAGGCGTTGACGCGCGGGAAACGGGCAAGCGCACTCGTTGCTGCCTTGACAAAGAATCCCATGAAGCCGAGCCCAACACCATTCGCCTTCTCGAAGGCAACCTTGTGTTCAGTTCGAAGGCGCGCGACCTCAGACATGTCGCATTCATTGAATGTCGTCAGCATCGCGGCTGTGTGCTGCGCTTGGACAAGACGCTCTGCAATGCGCTGGCGAATCTTGGGCATCTTCTCTCGTCGCACGCCGCGTCCAGTTGCTGATACTGCGGGGGCAGGAGCAGGGGTGGATTTCGCCGCAGGCTTTGCGACCGGAGGGACCGAGGCCGATTCAACATCCGACTTCATGACTCGTCCCGCAGGTCCGCTTCCCTTCACGCGAGTGAGGTCGACTCCCCTGTCTTCTGCCATGCGGCGCGCTGTCGGAGTTGCGCGCTGCGTTGTTGCATCATTCGCGACGGGAATGACATCACCGATCGGACGGGCGGCATCGGGATCAATTCGCGCCACGCGCGTTCCAACCTTCGCCTCAGTGCCACTGGTCACTTCGATCTTGAGTTTTCCAGCCACAGGCGCAATGAGTTCGAGCGTGGCCTTGTCAGACTCAATCTCGGTGAGGACATCATCCTTCTCAACCCACTCTCCATCCGTGCGCTTCCACACACCAAGTGTCACTTCGGTAATCGATTCACCAGGGCTCGGGATTACGATATCAATCATGGGGCTGTCCTCGTGTTCCCTTCAATTGAACCACCCGCTTGCGAGAGGATGCCTCGTCGTTCGATGAGGCAACACTCGTCGAGAAAACTCGGTCCAACAATTCATCGGATTGCTTCGCGTGCAATGTGCTTGATCCAGTAGCGGAAGACGCGCTCGGCGCGCGTCCAATACGGCGGATGGAAAGTCCAGTGAGAGCCTCGACCTCGTCGCGCACAAACTGCGCCGCGCCCAGGTTGAGAGACTCTTCCTGTACCCAGTCCACTGTGGCAGACGGATACCGTGCCAGAATGGCTTGAAGTTCTTCCGCAGGAAATGGCGCGATCTGCTCCATCCGCACGAATGCATGATCTTTCGCGCCGCGGGATTGGCGCGTCTCGACGAGTTCGTGATAAAACTTTCCAGAGCACAGGTGCAGACGGGTGATCGATGTCGGGTCGACGACCGATGGATCATCCAGCACAGTCTCGAAGTGACCTGAGACGAAGGCGGATCCGAGACTTTGCGCCGCTTGCAATCGCAGCATGCTCTTGGGAGTCAAGCAAATCAGTGGACGCCTCCACTGAGCCATCATCTGTCGCCGCAAGAGGTGAAACATTTGCGATGTCGTCGTCGGGTGACACACGACGAGATTGTGGTCCGCATAGAGCTGGAGGAATCGTTCGAGCCTTGCAGACGAATGTTCGGGTCCTTGTCCCTCGTATCCATGTGGCAGGAGGAGCACGAGTCCTGTCGCGCGTCTCCACTTGGTAAACCCAGGAGCGATGAACTGGTCGATTATTACCTGAGCACCATTACCAAAATCGCCGAACTGCGCCTCCCAAATGATGAGCGTCTTCGGCTCGCACGTTGAGTATCCAAGTTCAAAGGCAACGCACGCATTCTCGGTGAGCGGCGAGTTCAAAACGCTGACGATTCCAGCGCCAGGAGATGCGCAGAGCGTCTCGAACACGTTGTGTTTCTGTCCAGTCGTTTGATCCACGATCACGGCGTGTCGATGGCTAAACGTTCCGCGCTCTGTGTCTTGTCCAGAGAGTCGAAGCGAGAATCCTTCCAATGCGAGCGATCCGTACGCGAGCAATTCTGCTTGCGACCAGTCGACAGTCTTGTTGAGACCGAATCCTGCGCGTCCAGTGACCACGCGACCGACCGTGCGGTGCGGCGTAAATGATGCTGGCATCGCTGAAGTCTCCTTGCTGATGCGCGCAAGCGTCGATTCGGCCACACCGGTCTCGATCGTGGTCGAGGAATACGAACTCGAATAGTCAACCCACTGTCCACGAAATGGAGGGTTGCCGACTTCGTATGGAGTTGATTTCGCGCGTGCTTGCGCCGCATCGAGTGTTTGGAAAATGAGATCGCCGAACGCTTGCGATTGTCCTTCTTCGAGGACCCCCTCGCGAACCAATGTCGCGGCGTAGGTGTTCATCACTGGTGTTTGCGCTTTGACGCGCTGATACAAGAGTGGTTGAGTAAAGGACGGCTCATCCGTTTCGTTATGCCCATTCTTGCGGAAGCACCAAATGTCAACGACCGTGTCGACTCCAAACTCGCGGCGGAAGTCGAATGCAAGTTCGGTGACCCACACGCATGCTTCTGGATCGTCGCCGTTGACATGAAACACCGGCACATCGAATCCCCGCGCCACATCGGTGCAATACTCGCCGCCCCAACTCTCGGCAGGATCTGTTGTGAATCCAACTTGATTGTTGATCACAATATGAATCGCGCCACCGACCTCGTATCCAGCCAAGTGCATCATGTTGAAACATTCGCTGATCGAGCCCTGTCCCGGGAACGCAGCATCTCCATGCACCAACACGGTCAGCACGGCATCGTGCCGATCTTCGATTGCTCGGTCTTGAAGAGCACGTGTGCGTCCGAGTGCCACCGCATTCACGAACTCGAGATGAGATGGATTCGGGCACAGATGAATGTGCACACTGGATCCATCGCCAAATTCTCGTACTGCGCTGTATCCCTGGTGGTACTTGACATCACCTCCACCTGTTTCAAATGAGACTGGACACGCCTCATCGAACTCGGTGAGTACCTGCTCGTACGGTTTCCCAACCACATTCGCGAGCAAGTTGACGCGGCCTCGATGAGCCATCGCCATGACGATCTCTCGCGTGCCGCACGCTGAAGCAAGTTCAACGACACGCTCAATCGACGGCACGGTGCTCTCGCCACCCTCGAGTCCGAATCGCTTCTTGCCGACATAACGGGTGGCGAGAAACGCTTCGAGTCGGTCTGCGCGGGCGACCTGCTCAAAGATGCGCCGACGCTGTTCGGCGGGAACGGCGGGTCGGTTGCGGACCGATTCCATTCGACGGATGAGCCACTCGCGCTGCTCAATCGATCGAATGTGCATGAACTCCACGCCAATGTGTCTGCAGTAGGTGGTCTCGAGCCAGTCCAGAATCGTTCCCAATGTGGTTGGAACGGGGAGTGGAAGAGTGCCAGGGTCAAAGGACTCGGACAGATGAGAGTCATCCAGTCCAACCGAATCGAGGGCGAGTGCCGAGACGAACGGACGAGCCACTCCGAGTGGGTCAAGGTCGGCGCATCGATGGCCAAACTCTCGGTATCGCCGAATGAGTTCATCGACGCGAGACTGGGCTCCTGCAGAAACCGTCGACGCGATCGCTGGCTCGGGAACGGTCGTCGCGGCAGGGGTGACTGTCTTCGAGACGGGGCGCGCGACGCCCAAATCGAATCCCGTGAAGAAGGTGCGCCAACTCTCTTCTACCGACGATGGATCAGCCTTCCACTGGGCGTACATCGACTCGATGAGGTCTGGATTCCAGCCATTCACTGAGGGGTGCGAGGCAGCGGGCGAGGCAGCGGGCGAGGATTTTGAGGATGGTTGACTCGACACGAAGAAGACTCCAGCACGAAGGCGTGCCAAGGGTCGGATTCTAAGAGAAATGCGGCAATTTTGCGCGTGGCAGTCGGCGAATCGTTAGAGCAACGCGACGGGGTCGACATCCACCGCCATCCGTTCACCAAGTTTGAAGAGGCCTGCACGTCGTGCCGCCGTGATGAGCGCAGAGAGTGCGACCGGAGTGGGCGCAAATATCTCGACTTGGTGGCGGTATTGCTCATTGATCCGAGTGATTGGACAGGGACTTCCCCCCAAGATTCGAGCGGATGACGATTCCGCCAATCCACGCATTGCCGAAGCGAGCGAGTCAGCATCTCGCTTTGATTCATCTTCGCGTTGATGGCGGACCACAATCCGAGCCATGCGCCACGCGGGCGGCAATTGGAATCGTTCTCGAAGCGCAAGTTCTGAGGTCGCAAAGGCGGGATAGTTTTGCGCGGCGGCGAGTTGAATCGCTTCGGCGTCTGGGGCAAATGTCTGAATGACGGCGAGTGCTCCGCTTTCACCGCGGCCGCACCGTCCTGCCACTTGGCTGACCAGTTGAAATGTTCGTTCGGATGCGCGAAAGTCAGGAAGATTCAAAGCGGTATCTGCGCTGATGACGCCCACGAGTCCGACTCCAGGAAAGTCGAGTCCTTTCGCGATCATTTGAGTGCCGAGGAGTACTCGACACGATCCATCAGCGAATCGTCCGAACGCGTCGTGAAAGTGACTCGCCGAATCCATCGTGTCTGAGTCCACGCGCAGCATGGTGGATCCTGAAATGAGCGAAGGGAAAAGGCGCGAGAGTTCATCTTCGACGCGCTGCGTGCCCAGTCCGAAGACTGAGATACGACCCTTGCAATCGGGGCACGAGGATGGCAAACGTTGTTCTTGTAAACAGTGGTGGCAACGGACGAACGACTTCGACGACGATGTCGGCGATGAGCGATGGACAATGAGTCCCGCATCGCATCGGTCGCACCGCGCGGTCCACGTGCATGCATTACTCGCGCATGCGATCCAGTTGGCGTATCCACGACGATTCAGAAGCACGATGACTTGCGCCCCACGCGCGAGTGTTTCTCGAATCGCGACTTCGAGGCGAGGTCCAATCAAGTGGATTCGCTTATCGCGCCACTGTTTTTGCTCCTCGCGAAAATCAACGATGCGAATCGTGGGAGTGGAAAGTCCAGGCGCGCGTTGTTCGAGGCGATGGAGTTGTGATGTCTTGCGGATCGTCGCGTTGTGCCAACTCTCAAGACTTGGAGTCGCGCTCCCGAGCACGATCGGACAGCCCGCCAACTGCGCACGTCGAATCGCAGTATCGCGTCCGTGATAGCGGGGAGCTTGGTCTTGTTTGTAACTCGTGTCGTGCTCCTCATCGACGATGATGAGACCGAGTTCTTGGTCAGGAACAGGGGCAAAAACAGCACTTCTCGCTCCGATGACAACCTTGGGGCCCGCCGTTGCAGCAATCAACCATTGCTCATGCCGCTGAGACTGCGTCAACCCAGAATGAAGAATGGAGACTATGTGTCCGGGCAATCGGGCAAGGAGTCGCCCCGATGTTTGTGGAGTGAGCGCGATCTCGGGCACGAGCACAAGTGTGGTCTTTCCTTGTGCAAGCAGTTGCCGAATGAGTTGCAGATACACCTCGGTTTTTCCGCTTCCTGTGACTCCAAAGAGCAAGTGCTGCGAGAATCCCTTTCCCAGAGTCGATCCAATCTCATTCACAATCGTCTGTTGTGCAGCGGTGGGAGTGACTTCAACTTTGCTTCCAGGAAGTGCAGACGCATTCCATTTCGCCTGAACGGTCGAATGAGATGATTCGGCAAGAATGCCACGACGAACGAGCGCGTCGATTGGTGCAGCGGTGGCGACGCCGGCGAGTGTGCGCAGTTCATCGATCGCGATCGGTCCATCGTCGAGTGGACGCAACTGCATGGCCGCGATGACCGCGCGCTGCTTCGAGTGCAAATCCTTTGGAAGTGCGGCACCTCGATCGGTCCACTCGAGCATGCGAATACTGGTACGACCAATTCCCTTTCGCACAGCGGCTGGAAGCATTGACTCCATCGTGATGCCGAGCGGGCAACAGTAGTAGGCGGCGATCCACTCACCGAGCGTGATGAGTTGGCGTGGAAGACGAATGTTTGCGGGATCGACCGAGGCGATGGGCTTGATTCGATCGGGTGCCATTCCATCGAGAAGTTCAATGCCGCCTGTTCGAATCACCCAACCCGCGATGGGTTTGCGTTGATGACCGAGCGGACACAACACGCGGTCGCCAACGTCGACGTTGATTCCCTCTGGCAAGACATACGTGAGCCCCTCGGGATACCGATCGAGCGCCTGCTCTGGAACAACGCGTGCCAATCTCGAGCGCGAATCAATCGCAGGCGCGCTGAACTGTGTGAACAGACTCACCGCAGTTCGGCACCAGCTGCCGAAGCGAGCGCGGCTGGATGACTCTGACACGCGATCATCGTCGCATCGTCGAGAGGCACACCAGATTCGATCATCGCGACGAAACAGTCGAAGAGGTAATCAGAGTCATGCGGTCCCGGTGATGCCTCGGGGTGATACTGCACACTGAATACAGGTCGATTGATCAGACGAAATCCAGCACAAGTGCCATCGTTCAGATGCACATGCGTGACTTCGCCACCGACTGCCTCCAGTGACTCAGGATCAACACAGAATCCGTGGTTCTGACTGGTGATCTCCACTTGGCCTGTGACCACATTGCGCACGGGTTGATTGCTGCCTCGGTGACCAAACTTCAACTTCCAAGTCTTCGCCCCAAGCGCGAGCGCGAGGAGTTGGTGTCCAAGGCATATGCCAAATGTGGGCAACTCGTGGACGAGTTCGCGAAGCGTCGCGATCGCCGATGTCACCGCAGCGGGGTCTCCAGGTCCGTTCGAAACAAAAAGTCCATCGGGTCGAAGATCACGAATCTGTTTCGCCGTGGCATCGACGGGCACGAACACGACCTCGCAGTTTCGCGAGGCGAGGTTTCTATAGATGTTCCGCTTCGCCCCGCAGTCGATGGCCACAATGCGAAGACGGCGCTTTGCGACTCGAAGGGTCGATCCGTCCCGCGGCGTCCACTCACCAAGATCCTCGGTCGAAGTCCCACACTCGGTGGGACTCACTTGGGACGCCAGATTGAGTCCAGACATCGACGGCGCATTTTGTAAAAGATTCAGAAGTTCGCCACTAGTTCGAGAAGGATCGGCACAAATGACACCATTTTCAGACCCGTTCAACCGAAGTTGCCGAACGATGGCTCGTGTGTCGACTCCCTCCAGCGCAACAACTCCGTGCTTCTTGAGCCACGAAGAGAGCGAATCAAACGCCCGATAATTTGAGTATCGACGACAGACTTCTTTCACGACGAAGCCGGCCACCGTCGGAACCGCGGATTCAATGTCTTCCTCGGCAACGCCGTAGTTTCCGATCTGGGTCGAAGTCAGCACCAAGATTTGCCCCCGATAACTCGGATCGGTGAGCGCCTCCTGGTACCCGCACATCGCCGTATTGAAAACCACTTCGCCTGTTCGAACGGCGCTCTGACCAGTCGCACCGAATGAAGACCCCTTCAAAACCGTTCCGTCCGACAAAACGAGGGTGGCAGGGACCGATTCCAAGCTTCGCATGAGCGTCGATTCTACCGCAAATTCGCGCCGAGTCCCTTCTTGTTGCGGATTGATTCTCGCCCGACTAGTCTGTCTCGACCTGCTACGGTTGCACATCCAATTGTCCAGTCCGCAGAACTCGACCAGTTCGGTCAGACCCCCCCCACGGAGTTCCAGATGTCGAATCTCTTAGTCCTTGTTCGGTCGCCATTCATGATTCCCGCTTTGACGGCGGCTTCCCTCCTGCTTGGCGCGCCCACGGTCTTGGCCCAGAACGCGCCTCCTGAGGGGGCGGATGTCGCTCCTGCGAGTGGCTCGAAGCCAATCAGTTCGATGATCATTGACGAGTTGCGATCCGACGCTCGAAATTTGATGACGCAGCGCCAGTGGGAGAAGGCGATCGAGAAGTGGAACGCCATCCTCGTCGATGTGCCCGGCGACCGCGAAGCGATCGAGCAGCGCGACATCTGTAACAAGGCACTCAACCAAGGCAGCAACATCGAAGAAGTCATCACAACAACGAACCTTGCGGCTTCTCAGGCAACCGCTCGGATTGCTGATTTGCAAGTTCGGGCTCAGACTCAGTTCAAGGCGGGCAACTTCGCCAAGGCTGATCAATCAGTGAGCCGCGCCCTGGTCGAGCTCGATCGTGCGAGGGGATCACTCTCCTCTGCCGAATACAAGTCGACGCAGACCATTCTTTCGCAGTTGCGCGCCAACATTGATGCGGCGCGGGTTCAGGCTGAAATCTCCGCCGCTGCAAGTGCAAACTCCGAAGCCAAGATTGCAGCAAGCGCGCAAATGACCGCTGAAAATTCACGGCGCACCGAGATGATTGAGAACAACATCATCAAGGTGCGTGAACTTCAAGCGCAGCAGGAGTATGACAAGGCGCTCCAGGTGCTCGACGAAACACTCGCGCTCGATCCGAACAGTATTACTGCGCTCGCATTGAGAGACGCGATCCAACAGACTTGGCAACTTCGCCAATTCTCCGACACGCTGCGACAGAGGCAGTTCGCTTTTCAGACGCTCGATCTCGAAGCAGAACAAGCCTTCCTTGTGCCACGCGTGAATCTGGTTGGCCCAGGTCCTCGATCGAACAACGCGTTGGTGACCTATCCAGAAAACTTTGATCAAATTGCAGCACGACGCATTGGTGCGGATGGATACACCGAAACTCCAGAGAATATGCGCGTTCTCAGCATGCTGACCACGACGAGAACGCCTGCCGATGCAGTCCTTCCAGAAAAGACAACGCTGCAAGACGCAGTGACATTTCTGCGCGGAGTAGCCGGCGGCGCGGGTGCTCCAGTCCAATTCTCAATCGACTGGAATCACTTGCAGACCGACCTTTCGATTAAAAAGGATTCCGAGTTGCCTGACGAGATCGACCTCGCCAATATGCCGCTGAACAAGGCGCTGAACCTAGTGCTTTCGCAAGTTGAAGGGGATGAGTCTCCACGATTCTCAGTCGTTGACGGAGTCGTTCGCGTCTCGAGTCGTCAAGGATTGCAGCAAGTGGTTGCCACCGAGGTCTACGACATTCGCGATCTCATTTTTGAAATCCCGATGTTCACTGATGCGCCAGACTTCAACCTGAATCAATCGATCCAGCAAGGACAAGGCGGCGGTCAAGGTGGCGGTGGCGGCGGTCAGGGTGGTGGCGGCGGTGGCGGCGGATTCGGCGGCGGTGGCGGTGGCGGTGGTGGCGGAATGGGCGGCGGTGGTGGCGGCGGTGGTGGTGGCGGCATCTTCGGTGATCCCACCGGCGATGTGGAACGCCGCGATCGACAGGAAATCATCGACGACCTCGTCAGGATTATTCGTGACCATGTGAACACCTATCACGGTTCAATGGACGGAGCCGAAGGTACTTGGGGCGATGATGGAGACAGCGGCGCACGAAGCGGCATTTCTGAATTCAACGGCAACCTCATCATCACACAAACACCTGCTGCGCATCGGCAGATCGTGGGCATCCTCGATCAACTGCGACAGGTGAGGTCGCTGCAGATCAACATCGAGACGAGACTCATCAACGTTCAAACCGATTGGTTCGAGCAGATCGGCGTTGATCTCGATTTGTACTTCAACACCAACAGCGCCATGAACGCTGATGCAGTGGGGCAAGATCCAAACTTCTCGCTCTCACAGTTTTTCCGACCTTATAACGCAGGAGGATCACAGAGCGGATCGGGACAGCTCCAGAATCCGATCGTGTTCGGTGGATTTGGACAGACCACCGACGGGGTCAATACGACTGCGACTGGATCACAACTCGGAACAGGTACTCCTGGAAGTTCTGACATCACGTACACGCCATTCGGTGTGTACAACCCTGTGGGTGTTCGACCAAACGGAACCGCATACTCCAACGGGCAGATTTCCAACGGATGGTCTCCGGTCGGCGTCACGAACAATAGTTTGCCACTCATGAACACCCTCGCGGGTGCCGCGGTTGGAAACTTTGGACAGGCGTTTGTGAATAACCCAGTGATGACCTCTGGATTCACTTACCTCGATGACATTCAAGTCGATCTTCTCGTGCAGGCAAGCCAAGCAGATCAGCGAACATCGGTGCTCACGGCTCCACGATTGACTCTGTTCAATGGACAACAGTCGTGGATCAGTGTGGCGGAAGGTCAGACTTACATTTCGAACCTGACTCCGGTGACGGGCGATAGTTCGGGAGCGATGCAGCCGACGATTGGCATGGTGTACGAAGGATTCGTTCTCGATATCGAGGCAGTTATTTCGTCTGATCGCCGCTATGTCACGATGAATGTCGTCTTCGGACAAAATGAAATCGTGAGCATGACGAACCAAGCGGTTGTCACCGGTGCTGTGGGTGGCGCTGGTGGAGACGGTCGGCCAGGTGGCGGTGGACAATTCGGAGGCACCATCACACTCCCCGTCATTGCGGGCGTGGCGATTCGGACCAGCGTCTCAGTTCCAGACAAGGGCACAATTCTTCTGGGAGGCACGCGTCGCGTCAATGAGTTTGACCTCGAAATCGGAGTGCCTGTCCTGTCCAAGTTGCCATTCATCAATCGATTCTTCACGAACAGACTCTCCTCGAAGGCAGAGAAGAATGGACTGTTGCTGATTCGCCCAGAGATCATCATCCAACAAGAGGCAGAGCGTGACCTCTTCCCAAACTTGGGTGATTCGGTGGGGGGCGCAGCGTTGGGTGGATTTTGATGGCACAGCCGCAAAAGAATCTTTCTGTATCGACCCATGACGGGATCGTGAAAGCAGAGATCTGCGTTCGGGATCTCATCGATGAGATTCAGATTCGTGCGATCGGGCAAGAACTCGAGCAGGTGATCGTGAGGAATGCATCCCCCAAGCTTGTGATTGGATTCGACGCGGTGTCGCACCTCAGTTCCGCTGCTCTTGGAATGCTCATCAAGGTTGACAACGCAGCTCGCGCGAAGGGCGGTGCCATTCGTCTCGCTTGCATCAACCAGTCCATCATGACGGTGTTCAAGATCACCAAGTTGGACAAGCACCTCCATCTGGACGCGACCATCGCTGAGGCGATCGACGCGCTCAAGAAGTGAAACCCTGACATGTCCAGCGGCACTCCAGCCGAGCCGGTGCGAGGAAGTGGAGTCATCCATGGACATCGGACTGAGATAGATGCGGTACAGGCGTCGATTGTTGCGGCGATGACGCAGTTTGGTTGGGACGCCGAGGCTCAATTCGCACTGCGCCTTGTCGTGGAAGAAGCACTTGTGAACTCGTTCGTCCATGGGAACCAACGCAATCATGCGAGTTCGATTCGCATCGAATGGACAATCGATACGGCTGACATTCGGCTTGTGATTGAAGATGAGGGCGGTGGATTCGAGCCCGAGTGTGTCCCAGATCCGACGATGGCCGAAAACCTGGATGTCCCCTCGGGTCGAGGCATCGTGTTGATGCGCGCCTATATGGATGAAGTGTCGTTCAATGACCTCGGGAACCGTGTCGAAATGGTGAAGCGGAGAAAGACTCAATGACTGATCGTGTGCTTCGATGTGCCGTCGCTGGAGCTGGTCGAATGGGAAAGCACCACTCTCGCCTCTACGCCCAGTCAGACGGAGTCGAGTTCGTCGGCGTGTGTGATCCCGATTCATCACGCGCGCAGTCCATATGTGAACAGCAGGGTGGCAAACCATTCGCAACGATCGAATCACTCTTGGATGCAGGGATCGACTGCCTCACCGTCGCCACTCCAACGGTGACGCACCTCGCCATCTGCGAGCCCGCCCTCGCGCGTGGAGTGCACTGCCTTGTCGAGAAGCCACTCGCTGGGGATGTTGTTGAGGCGCGCGCCATCGCGGATGCGGCGAAGAAGAGTGGCTGCGTCCTCCAAGTTGGACACGTGGTTCGATACGACCCTGTCATGCGCGCCGTTCGCGCCGTGCAGGGGGTGCGCCCGCGCTTTATCGAGATGGACCGCATTTCGCCGATGACTTTTCGCAGTGTCGATGTTGGCGTTGTGCTTGACATGATGATTCACGATCTGGACTTGCTCATGATGTTGATGGGGAGCGAACCGGAAGAGATCCATGCCAACGCAGTCTGCGTTCTTGGTGATGCGGAAGATGTGTGCAACGCACGACTCATATTCCCTGCGGCTGCGGACGGCATCCGTCCCGTCGCCAATGTGACCGCGAGCCGTCTCGCGCTCAAGACCGAGCGAAAACTACGCATCATTAGCGAAGATGGGTACATCAGTGCCGACTTCGTGGCGCGTTCCGGTTCGGTGGTGCGCAAGACCGCAAACCGCGCCCAGCTCGATGAGGTCAGAGCGCAACTGGCGAGTGGTGCTGATCTGTCAGGAGTCGACTACATGTCCCTCGTGGCCGTCGAACCGCTTGATGTCAAGGATGGAGAACCTCTGAAACTTCAACTCGAAGACTTCCTCAGCGCCGTGCGAATGGGTCGCGCTCCAGAGGTCGATGCCGAAACTGGTTTCGCAAGCGTGCGAACCGCCGAGCGCATTGTGGCCGCTGCTCGCGCCGCCGGAGCGCGAAAAATCTAACCATGCAGAGTCTCGCACAACACCAACGATGCGCTGGGGTGCCATGACACTCCGCATCGGGTCACATCTTTCGGTCGCAGGTGGGATGTTCAATGCTGTGGACGAGGCAATCACCCTTGGATTCGACGCATTGCAAGTGTTCACGCGGAACCAACGGCAATGGACTGCGCCACCTCTCACGAGTGAGGCGATCGATGCGTGGAAGGTCGCGCTCGGTCGCACTGGTTGGAAGGACAGTGCATCGCGCCTCGTCAGCCACAACAGTTACCTCGTCAATTTCGCATCTCCTGACGAGGCATCGCGACAACGCAGCATCGAGAGGCAATGCGACGAAACAGACCGCTGCGAATCTCTGGGAATCGGTTACTGCGTCATGCATCCCGGCGCTCATCTGGGCGAGGCCGCTCCGCGCGACAAGGTGCTCGGCACACCACCGACGAAGGACGAACTCATTGGATTGCGACGCATTGTCAAATCTCTCGATGCCACACATCGAAGGACGGCGGGTGCATCGGTGGTGACTTGCCTTGAATCCACGGCGGGGGGCGGAACAAATCTTGGATACGACTTCGCGCATCTTGCCATTGTGTTGGATTCAGTCAAGAATCCAGAACGAGTGGGAGTGTGCCTCGATACCTGTCACATGGTCGCCGCGGGATACGACTTTTCGACCGCGCCGCGCGCCAAGGGTGTGCTCGATGCATTTCAATTGGCGTGTGGAGACACTGCGCTGCGTGTTCTTCACGCGAATGATTCTGTGGGCGAGCGCGGAAGCCGCAAGGATCGCCATGAGCACATCGGCGATGGAGCGTGCGGAGAACATTGCTTCCGCGTGATGGTTCGTGCCGCAGCAGCGGTCAACGCACCGGTGATCCTCGAAACTCCAAAGACGATGTCTACCGATGGTCGCCCGATGGATGAGATCAACGCAGCTCAACTTCGTTCGTACGCGAGTCGGGCACAGCGATTGGTGCGCGCCGTCATCGTGTGCGCCCTCCTCGCCGGTGTATCGGCGAGTTCTGGCTGCAGAAGAACGTGGAAACAAAAGGGGCAGTCGATGCAGGTCAATCGATCTGATCTTGCTCCAGGCGAAGTGGCACAGCCCACCCCATCGCAGCACATCAAGTTGGAGGACGCATCGAAAGACTTGGCAGGCGGCGACTATGCGCGCGCGTTGGCGCAGTTTCGAGAAGTGCTCCGAGAGAATCCGCTCCTGCCCACGGCGTGGATTGGCGTAGGCGATGTGCATGTTGCGCAGCAGCAGTGGAAAGAGTCCGCTCCTGCGTACCAACGGGCGACAAAGTTGGATGTGAACAATTACGATGCATTTTACGGATACGGCATGTCGCTCCACATGCTTGGTCAGTATGTCGATGCCGTGCGCGCATATCACCGCGCGATCAGCCTTCGTCCCAACGATGTGAATGCAAACATCAGCATGACGATTGTGTACCTCAATATGGGCGAGCCACGCGCGGCTGTGGCGTATGGAGAGAGAGCCGTTCGCATTGATCCAAAGTCGGCGAGTGCGCGCACAAATCTCGGAGTCGCCTACGAGCGTTGTCAGCGTCCTAGTGAAGCGGTTGCGCAGTACAACGCTGCTCTCGAATTGGCGGAACCTTCTTCTCGACTCCTCATCAATCTCATCAACGCCCTGACGGCGGACAATCGAACGAGCGAGGCGGTGTTGACTGCCGAAGAACTCGTCCGCATCTCTCCTCGCGCAGAGAGTTGGGAACGACTCGGCTGGGTGCGCTTCAAGGCTGGCGATTGGGACGCATCCGAAGCGGCGTACCGAGAAGGGACCGTCCTCGACTCCCGCTATTACCCTTGTTGGAATGGCATCGCGATCAACGCGATCAATGAGTGGATTCGCAGCAAGAAGGGTGACGCTGATGCCGCCACACGAGCGCGGAACGCAATCCAACATAGCCTTGAAATCAATCCTGACCAACGGCGCATCATGCGGTTGATGGGACAATACGACCTATGACCGCCACCACGCGCCCCAACGCTGATCTGCTCGAGTTCTTTGATTCGCCATCGAGTGCTCCATTCGTCATCGAGCACGTGCACGATGAATTCACGAGTGTGTGTCCGAAGACTGGCCATCCTGATTTTGGAACGGTGACGGTGCGATATGTGCCTGAAGCGGTATGCGTCGAACTCAAGAGCCTGAAGATGTACTTTCAAGACTTCAGGAACAGAGGCATTTACTACGAAGCGGTCACCAACGCCATCCGCGATGACCTCGCTCGTTCGATGAGTCCTCGCTGGTTACAAATCGTGACCGAATGGAAAGGTCGCGGCGGATTTCGATCGCGCATCATCGCGACGCACGGATCGGTGCCGCACGAGTGGTCGAGGGGATAACAGCGTCTCAGCCGATTGGATGAGGTCATCACCATTCGGGGAGCGGTGTAATCTTTTTCGATCCGTCAACCCCAATGAGTGCACGAAGAGCGCGGTCGACCCTTCGATTGAGTTCGTCCCGCTCGAATTGGAGCGAGTCACACCGTTGGCGACGAGTGTTTTCTGCTGCCATCTCGTCCCCTGTCGTGACGGAGAGTTCATTCTGCACGATCTTGTCACGCATCGCGCGTGATGCACTCTTCCATGAGTGCGCAAGAGCGACGACCGACGCACGAGTGGACTCTGTCAGGTCGCCTCGAAGTGCCGCATCAAACCGAGTCGAGAGATTCGTGTGGTCACGGAGCACTCCGGCATACCTCTGATTGATGAGAGCGTCACGAACGCGCTGCGCAGACGCATCCCCGAGTTGCGATGTGAGCACCGACTCGACGGAGGTCAGTGCGTCAGCGAGTCGGGCGTTGGCGTGGGCCACACTCTGCCGCGCCGACCTGATCGATTCTTGAGCGGCCTGAATCCTCGCCTGGTCGTTGCGACCTGAACTGAATTCCTGATGGAACGCGAGGTCAGCCTGCCCCACGCTCGCTTGGGCAGTCTGTGCCGAGCGGGTGAAGGTAGTGAGGGTGGCAAGGGCCGTTGCAAGGTTGGGCCCAACGATGCGAAGATCGTCGGTCGAGAGTTCGGCATCATCGATGAAACGAACGGCATTCAGTGTCGATGGAGTCGAATTGGTCCTTGGTCCTGTGGAAGAGGACGCTCGTGCTGACTCATATATTCGCCAAGGAACAAGCCAAGTGACCGATGGTTCATTGTCCGTTGGCACAGTGGCTGATGCCAACTGCAGGAGTGCTTGCGATTCGAGCGTGAGTAAGCGATCGCGAAGCGACTGACGATCCGCCGCCAACTGATTTCTCTCGGAAGGATCGAGAACCTTCACTTGTCCGTCTGGGCCCATCGACATGGCATGCATGAGCGCAAGGGGTTGCTCGTCATGCAAAGCCGCAGCATCGGTGATCTCTTTCGAAGCAGTGTGCAGATCGTCGAGCACGGTCTCGGCGACCACCATCAGCGATTCGGGAACCTCAGATGATTCCAGCGTCGTGCGGAGATCATTCATCGTGATGGATTTGGGAAGTATTCCAGGACTTCCTAGGTCCCTCGTCATGGTGACTTGACCGTCATCGCTGACGATGATCATTTCAGAACTCTCGAACACCATGTTCTCGTCGCCGACGAATCCGTCAGGCCCCACCACGATGGAAATCGAGACTGGTTCCTCAGTAGCAAACACTGACGTCAAAGACTGCAGCAGTTTCGAGGCGATCCCGCGCGTTTCTGGGGACTGCTCTCGAAGACCATCGCTCGTACTCTGATTCGCTTCGGCAAGTTGTGCCCATACAGACTCGGATGAATTCGCAGTGCTGGTTTCTTCGAACTGTGGCATTTGACCGAAGCGATCGGCGTCGATTTCCTTGCGGTCACTCGCCAGTCTCTTCGCGAGTGGCCAGAATTCGGTGAGCCATGCCTCGCACAAGTCATTGATCTCCGCGGTGTCAGAGGAGCTCTTGTTGCCCGTGGACTTCCATCTCTGTCCCATCGTGAACTGTTGCCGAGTGATATCGCCAAGGCGGAGTTGTTCCCACCAGTCCGACGCGATCAATGCCTTCTGGTGACTTGTCAGCGAGGGGAAGAGTGATTCAAGAGTTCGAATATCGAGGACAATCAATCGCAACCGTGCTTCGGTTCGTTCGCTATTGGAGTGAGCGCGGCGCTGTTTTGCACTCCGGACCCGCCGACTAAAAAAATCGTCATCCCCGCCGTCTGCAGCGGATGGATCGACCTCGCCATCATTGTCCTCCTCTTCCCCAAGAATCGGTTCTGGAAACAATTCACCTGCCTCGAAAACGCGCAGTGGACGTTCGATGACCGCATCGCGATACGAACGGGCAAGGCTCGCGTGTTCAATCGAGTACGCCTCGAGAGCGGGGGCGATCGCCGCGGTCGTTGCGGCATCGAGTGACAAATCGGTCGCCGCATCTCGGGCATCGAAATGCCCCTCCCGATAGAAATGGAACCCGCTCGTTGGGAGAATGGCGAGATCACGGCGAACCTGCATCCACTTCACCACGGCATCCGCAGCAGACTTCTGATCCGCCCGCGCTGTCGCAATGATCAATGTGCTGAGACCTGATTCTGCATCACCCCAAGCCTGCGCCGCGACGCGTCCAGACTTGACTGCCTCGAGGGCAAGCTCCTTCGTGGGGTGTCGTACCTCACATTGGATAAACCACATCGCGATCGGACCATTCGCAGCCGTCTTGAAGGACTCGATGGACTGAGCAAACTCGTCGAGCACCAGGCCACGCTGTGCTTCGTCGAATCCCGCGGCGACGAGTCTGGCGTCTAGCGCGTGACTGCCGAGCAGTTTGATGTGTTGTCCATGTGCGATTCGGCCAATGAAGAGAGCAGCGGCGAACACAACAGCACACCCAAGAATTCTGAATTGATTGCTCATGTGATGGTTCCTAGAGATGAGCGAGAGACGAGCGACCCACAGACCCTGCGTGACAGTCTAGTGGTCGTGGGACGGCGATCTCTGTGGAGGTGGCAAAAACAGCCTTGGTTTTGGCACTTTGGGTGTGTCCGCGCTGTCCATAATGATGGGAAGGGTCGATACGGATGACCGACGACCGAGCGAGTCACGAAGTTCGAGTTCGCCCATCAAAGCCTGCACCTTGTGTCCTTCGGGTAATTCAGGACGAGCAGAAATCCAACGGCCTGCATCCCGAGCCATCGGCTCTGACTTCCATACTGCCGATCGCAAGTCTCCTGTCGCTCCACTCGCGCTCCACAGTCGCACGCGGTAGATCGACTCATTGTCGAGTTCAGGGATGAGTCCCACCGAAGCATTGCTGACGGTGAGTGATGCTCCAGGAAGAATGAGTGATGGATCGTCCGCCCAGTCTCGAAGGAGTCTCAATTCATCGAGCGGTAGCGCACTTCCAACATCGCTCGTCTTGTTCATTCGGTACGACACTCGAAATGGATTCTTGAGATCCCACGCGAATTGTTCGAGAGCAGAGAGAGGGAAACACTCATCGTTGGACCCGATGACGAACCAGATGGGCACGCGCACGCGCGAGATGTACGCAGCAGGATCAATGAGGGCTACGAGTTGTCGTCCGCGCGGAGTATCCAATGCGTCAAACACACCACGCGATGCGAATGACGCCAGTGATGCACTCGGTCCGCCAAACTCTTCGCGCTGCCTTGCGATCTGAATGGGAATGGCTGCGTAATCGAACGCAAGCGATCCGATTGCGCCGACGCGGCTGTCCATCGCGGCTGAAAGCCATGCTGCCCATCCCCGGTGTTGTGCACCAACGACGACGAAACGAGAGAGAGTGGCAGCGTTCCACTGGGTGGACTGCTCTGTGGACCACGACTCGAGAATGTCCATCGAGGCAGTCACGGTACGCACCATCGCAAGGAGGAGCGGCTGATCAGGATCTCCACTGTCGAGAAATCCGCGCATCGACGCAGCAAGCCGATCTTCCTCGAGCATTCCCTTCTCCGCAGCGGCTCTGCCCATCGTGTTGGTCACCGCGGCGCAAGGAATGCCAAGCGTCGTCGCCGCTTCTTGCAGTGGCTTGATGAGATCTGTAGAGGGCACTTCTCCGACGAGCCACAACAGCGCAAGACTTTGTGGAATCGCCGCGTTGACATCACCCTGCGGGGCAACGAGTACGAGATCGTGTGTCCATGGAGTGCCGCCCACGATCTGGCTCGTCATCGTCCAGATGACGACGCGGTCTGGAGGATGATTCGGCGTCAGAGATTCAATCGGACCATCGCGCGAGATCAATGAAAACGCATTGGCGCGCTCGCGCAGGAGATACGCGTCAAAAACACCATTGACCGAAGCCGATTCAGGGATCGGCGGCGCAGAACTGACTGCGATCGCAATGAAGCATGGCAACAATAGGATGGATCGAACCACTCGTCCATTCTATTGTGATCACAACGAGTGAGAGTTAGAGATCGCTGATAATGCTGAACGACGTGTCGGGGCGGTCCGACACACTGATATAGATGCTCTCATCGGTCGTCCGAAGGAGGATCCTGTTGGTGCCCGCATTGAGCGTCGCGACCATACTGTTGCCATCATTGCGTTGATCGCGCAAGAGCCAGCGGCCAGTCTTGATCGAACTGAAGACTTGTCCACCAACAGTCTCTGCATCGAATGATCCTGTCGAGCCCGTGGGCAATCGCACTTCGATATCTCCTGCACTCGTCGCGATGGTCATCGGATCATGGATGACGCGCCTTGTGATGAATCGACAGTCGCCATCCGTCGTTTCAATATCGCAGCCTCGGTCCGCCCCGCGCACGACGACGTGTCCTCGTGCCGTATGGACGCGCACCGCTCCAAGTTGGGCAATATCGATTTCGATATCGAGTCGTTGAAACCAGGGTTCTGAATGGCTCGTCGTGGATTCAACGGTGAGCAAGAAATGACCAGGCTCGATTTCGGTCAAGTCAGTGCGCAGCGCGATGTCGCTGAGGGATGCCTCTGAATCGTCAGCGCGTCCAATGCCGTGAACCGCGCGGCGGACGAGTGTGAGTGATCCTTGCCGTGCTCCCTGTTCGCCGTGGTGACCTGTGATGACCACATCGCCGGCGAAGTTCCGAATATCGACATCAATCGGCTCAAAAATGTCAATCGTCTGCCGCTCTTCCGCGCTTCGATGGTGCAAGAATGCACTCTGGATTGGTGACATCGCGTCCTTGACCATGCCAGGACCTGGATGATCGAGAGTGCTGCATCCAACGGCGCAGCATGCTCCCATCGCGAGCGCGAGACACAATCGAAGTGCAGATGAATCGAATCGCAATGGCATCGAATGGCGAGTGTATGCGCTGATGGATCGAAACGCCCTACGATGCATGGATGTTCGTTTCGAACGCCATCGCTATCGCGGCCATAGTGCTCGCGCGACAGAGCGTTCCGCGAGCGCCTGTTGAACCAGCCGCCGCACCACGGACGACCGCGGATGGCCTTCCGCTCAGCGAAAACCCGCCGCCTGCGCGGTTCGTGTCACCGCGTCCAACGGCGAGTTTCGCCGAGGCGATTGTGAACGATGAGGTTCTCGTTGCATGGGATCCGATCCTCGGCGCGGCAATGGAAGCGGGGCGGGTCATCGTCGCCATTCAGCCCGCGCACCTCGCGACATCGACAGGAGAAATCGATTGGAATGCGTTCCACTTCGATCCGCCGATCCTTGGAGCCATCAATGCGAATGTTGGTGACCTCGAGATCGCATTGGATGAGGATGCAGCGTGGTGGCCCGTTGCTCCGGGAGCGCTCGAAGGCGAGTATGTCGTGCAAGCGATCCTCGATCCTGTTGGATCACCCGCAGGAATCCCAGACGCGGGCGCTCCGATGAGTGAGCCCATCCTTATTTCGCTTCGGGGACAAGAAGCCGACCGCATTTCGTTGCCACTCGTGAAGCGTGTCGTGGACGATGCAGTTCCGAAAGGCGACAACATTGAACTCATTGATCGCCACGTCGAGATTGGACTTTCGAGTGCAGGGCATCTTCGCGCAGCGGTGATCTTGCCGGCGCACCATCCTCGAGACGACTCAGCCCCGCTGCGATGGCCAATCATTCTCGTGGTCCCAGATGGTGATGGCAGTTGGCTCATGGCACAAGATCTCGCTCCTGTCATTGAAGCAGCAACGGATGTCGGTTTCCTTCCTCAAGCGGTCTGGGTTGTCCTCGATTCGCGTGGCGACTGGGGAAATCACGGCTGGATGAACTCGCCCCTTGCAGGCGCGTGGGAGCGAGTGCTCGAAGCCGACCTTCTTCCATTGCTTCATGCGCAGTACGGAGCATCGACTCGCGCAGAAGATCGTGTTGTGGTTGGTCTTGGTGTGGGTGGATTCGCAGCACTTCGACTTGTCGCGCAGCGACCAGACCTTGTCTCTGCAGCGTTCGTCACCGCGCCGGTGTTCCCATCACATCGCTCGCTTGGCGAACTTCCTCTCCAACCCGAGTCGGATCCATTCACGACCACCGATGGAGTCACTCGTTCCGCGTTTGGACAATGGATTGGATCACATTCATTCCGAGTGCATTGTTCGATCGAAGATGAATTCAAAATGGGGGCGTTGATTTCTCCCACGGGGCGCTCAGGGCGATGGCTCGACATGTGGAGCGCGATGCTCTCGCCCTTCGATTCCGCCACGAGACGGCCCGATCCCATCATTGATGCAAGTGGACGGATCTCGGCACGTTCAGCAGCCGGGTGGGCGCGGTGGGATCTCGAACATATTCTCGACGAGCGATGGAATACTGGCGCAGAGGGGTTCTCGCGCTCGTGGGCCGTCCTTCCAGAACGCGATGAGCGTGGAGCATCGAACAACGCGAGAGAATTGTTCGATTGGTTCAATCGACGCTGCGCACTCCAAGCCGAGCGCGGCCATGCGCCTCCGTCGGGACGCGGTGGTTGTGTGTACCTTCAAGCCATTGCGCCGTCGCAGGTCGTGTCTGTGACACTCGCCGTGTTGGGTCCGAAGATTCGAGATCACTTTCGAGCAAGTCTCAAGAACGAGCCATGATTCGATGAAGGAAGTTCAGGACAGTTGGTTTCGGAAGGCGAAAGCCGATGGCTACCGCGCTCGAAGCGCGTACAAGCTCATTGAGATTGAAGAGCGAAGCAAACTCATTCGACGCGGCGATCGCGTACTCGATGTGGGAGCCGCTCCAGGATCATGGACACAAGTCGCTGCCGAACGGGTGGGCGAGAAGGGCATTGTGTTCAGCGTCGACTTGAAGCCCATCGATCCGCAAGGACTTCCAAAGCAAGTCACGCTGCTACGGGCTGATCTGCGCGATCTGGACGCAACCGCCTTCGGTGGACTTCGATTCAATGTCGTCATCAGCGACATGGCTCCTGACACGACAGGTGATCCGTTCGGCGACAGCGTTCGGTCGTGCCTTCTTTGTCAGGAATTGCTCGACCGATTCCCCCATTGGTTGCGTCGTGGTGGACACTGCACGATGAAAGTATTCGAGGGTGTTGATTATCCAGCCCTGTTGCGTCGCGCTCAGGTGCTCTTCGATGAGGCGAAGGGGTTCAAGCCTCGATCATCCCGTGCAGAAAGTGTTGAGATGTTTCTCGTGTGCAAGGGATACAAGGGCGGTGATGCAGAACCTCCGCGCGAAGAAAAACCAGTGATCAAGCGTGGCTGGGGTACAGAATCACACTGACCGCATCGCCGTGAGCGCGGAGAGTCGATGACCGACCTCCACCACATTCGCGCGGCTATTGAACGCGCTGATGCGAAAGTATCCCTCGCCGCATCGACCGAATCCTGCGCCGGGGGTGATGACGACTTGTGCTTCGCGAAGCAAGAGGTCGAATGCATCCCATGATGAGAGCCCTTGTGGACACTGCGCCCACACATACGGAGCATTCTCTCCCCCAAACACATTAAGACCGATGGACTTCACTGCGGCGCGGAGAAGTCGCGCGTTTTCAATGTAGAAGCGAACGAGTTCGCCCGTTTGTGCGCGTCCCTCATCTGAATAGAGCGCTGCCACAGCACGTTGGACCGGCCACGACACTCCGTTCGAGCAGGTTGCCCATCGTCGGTGCCAGAGAGGATGAAATGGTTGACGCAATCCCTCGGGTGTGAGTCCGGTGACCGTGGTCGGGACAACGGTGTAACCCGCGCGAACGCCGGTGAATCCACCGACCTTGCTGAATGAGCGGAACTCCACGGCAACGTCCTTCGCGCCGTCGATTTCGTAGATTGAATGTGGAATCGATGGATCCTGAATGAATGCTTCGTAGGCCGCATCGAAGAGGAGCAACGTGTCGTTGTCATGCGCGTATCGAACCCACGCTTCGAGTTGCGCGCGTGTGGCAACGGCACCCGTTGGGTTGTTTGGGAAACAGAGATAAGCCACATCCACACGATGATGAGGAGGCGCAGCAACGAATCCATTCGACGGACCTGTTTCGAGATAGACGAGATCGTCATAGCGGACAGAGTTCAGTCCATGACCAGCTTCACCGGTGTTGCCCGCCATCACATTCGTATCGACATAGACGGGATACACAGGATCGGACACGGCGATCACATTGCCCTCACCCAGCATCGATAAGAATCCATTGGCATCGGGCTTCGATCCATCGGAGAGAAAGATTTCGTCGGGATCAATCGTCACACCACGCGTCGCGAAATCACCTTGGGCGATCGCTTCTCGCACGAACGCGTATCCCGTAGGAGGACCGTATCCCTTGAAAGTCTCGCGCTTCGCAAGGTCATCCACTCCCGCATGCAGTGCCTTGATGGCGGCATCTGGAAGCGGTTCGGTGACATCGCCAATGCCGCACCGAATCACGCGCGGCGCGAGGGTTGGATTGTCCTGCTCGAATGCGCGCACGCGGCGAGCGATCTCAGGAAAGAGGTAACCCGATGCGAGTTTGAGGAAGTGGTGATTGATCCGTGCCATGTGAAGAGTCAAGGAGTGAGCGAGTGACGCGAACCGCGACGGCGGGTGGGATATTGGGAAGCACTACATCGGTTCGGAGAGTGTGGTGGCGCGAGAGTTCGCGTTCGATCGCTTGAAGCGCACGCAATCGCCTGCGCCCCGTGGATCCGACGAACGGAGCTTGCACACGCCGAAGTGCAAGGTATCGAAAGAAAGTGAGGTCTCCCCCTGGTCGAAGCGAACGCATGAGGAGATCGAAGATCTCGTGAACGAGCGGCGTCGGGAAATTGGTGAATGGCAACCCGCACACGATCACGTCGTACGGTCCCGCGAGCGGAGCGGCGCGGACATCGCCGCGAAGCAATCGGATCGTTCCTGCGGATCCAGTGCGGCGATGTTCGGCAAGGATGTCTCTTTCGAGCACATCACAGAACTCATCATTGAATTCACAAAGATCAAGTTGATCACCTGCGCGCAATTGCGGCACAATGCAACGGGTCACCGCACCAGTGCCTGCTCCCACTTCGAGAATCGAACGGACACCAACTTTGTCAGCGAGTGGAGCGACCATCTTTGATGCGAGCGCGGTAGAACTCGGTGCGATCGCACCGGTGCGCTGAAAATCTCGAAGGGCGTGTCGAACAAATCGAAGCACCGAGTCATTCTCCTAGGCGTGACCTCGGACGAGATCGAAACACTCATCTCCGCGCATGTGTGATGCCGCCGACGCAAACACTTCACTTACCTGCGTCAGGTCGCGCATCGACGCCATCTCGACGGTCGTATGCATGTACCGCAGCGGGATGCTGAGCAATCCACACGGAATGCCACCGCCTGCTCTGAAAATCGCATCGGTGTCCGTGCCGCTTCGCCCGCCCGTTGCGGATCGCTGAAGCGCGATGCCCTTCGCCGTCGCCGCCGCAGCAAGCATTCCAGTCACGGTCGGATGCGTTGGGGGACCGATGGCGATCTTGGGACCAGCGCCGAGCTTGAAGAGTCCGTGCTGAGGATGATTGATGCCAGGACTATCGGTGGCGTGGCCAACATCGGTGACGAAGGCAACGGTGGGTTTCAAACTGGACGCCACCATCGCCGCTCCGTGGAGTCCAATCTCTTCCTGCACCGTGCTTACGGCAACGACTCGCACGCGCAGTTGCGCGGCATTCGGAGCGAGCATCCGAAGTGTTTCAGCGGCAGCAAAGATCCCCGCACGATTATCAAGTGCTCGCGCGACAAGGTAATCGTCACTCATCATCATCGATGAATCGAGGAACACGCCTGTATCTCCGATGTTGATCGTCGTGAGGGCGGACGATTGGTCCTTGCATCCAATATCGATGAAGAGTTCGTGCAGTTTGCGAACCTTGGCGTCACTCATCTTGTCTTGCAAGTGAATGGCGGTGGCGCCAATCAGTCCGATGACCTCGCCCACACCAGCCACTGAACTGCGGAAGCGCACTCGTTTTCCGACGATGCTCCCCGCGTCGATGCCGCCCAGTGATCGGCAGTACAGGAATCCAGCAGAATCGATGTGATTGACCGCGAGTCCAATCTCATCGCAGTGGCCGAAAATGGCGAGCGTGACTTTCGCGTCCTTAGGCCCGATCGCCGCCATGCAGTTTCCGTACGAATCGCTCCAGCAGGACTCTGCAAACGGTTTCAAATACGACAGCCAAAGTCGCTGTCCATCCTGCTCGAACCCTGAAGGGGTGGGCGTATCGAGGAGCGTTCGAAGAAATGACAGACTTTCAGGGCGCATAGAGCGTCGAATAGTACGCCACTCTCCCGCCATTCGTCTGCGCAAGCAGGGCTATGCTGAACCAGATATGAACCTCCATTCTGCCATCGTGCTTGGCGCTCTCTGCGCTGCATGTTCAGTGCCTGGCGCATCCTCAACCGCATCGCTCGTATTGAGAACAGACCCTGCTGGCGCCCGCGTCGATCTGCCTCGACTGCCTTCATTGAGTCCCGATGGAAAGACCATCATGTTTTCGTGGCATGGAGATCTCTGGAGCGCCCCGTCCTCTGGAGGCAGCGCATCCCGTTTGACATCGAACGACGCGGATGAATCCCGCTCAGCCTTCAGCCGTGATGGCAAGACGATCGCCTTTGAGAGTGACCGTGATGGTCCGCGGTCGATCTATGTCGCCGATCTTTCAGCCACGAATGTGCGCCGACTGATTTTCATCGACGCTTCTACTTCGCTCGGCGGTTTTTGCACCACACCAGATGGCAAGTCGACGGTCGAGTTTGATGCTTCGACGGAAGGAGATTTCTACCGCGAGGATCGTCCGTACAGCGTTCCCCTCGAAGGGGGACAACCAAAGCGTCTCCACGACGCATTCGGAAGCTCGCCGCGCTCGAATGCGAATGGAAACTTGGTCGTCTTTGAACGGGGCAGTAATTCATGGGGGCGACGCCACTATCGCGGTCCCGACCAACGCGACCTCTATCTCTACAACCGCACAACGGGCGCGTTCACCCGGCTCACGAATTGGGCTGGCAATGATGGTCATGCACAGTGGGTAGGAGAGGAGATCGTGTTCTTGTCCGATCGAGAGAACAACACGGTCAATCTGTGGCGCGCTCGCGTCACGTCATCGGGCGATCTCGCTGCGCCTCGACCACTGACGCAGTTCAACGGACGCGATATCCGAGACCTTGCTGTCAGTGCCGATGGAAAAACGGCAGCGTTCACCCACTGGGACACGATTTACACACTCGATTTGACAGACGCTTCGGCGAAACCTGTGGCGAGTGAGTTCTTCGCGGCCGACGACGACACCAACGACACCGTGCTGACAAGTGTTGCCTCTGGCGCGAGTGACGCCGCACTCAGTCCCGATGGAAAAACAATGGCGATCGTGGCGAAGGGAGAGTTGTTTGTTCGCCCCGTGGACCAATCGCTTCCACCTCGCAGAGTGACCGAGTCGCCCGTCGCGGAGCACGACATCGCGTGGTCTCCGGATGGAACATCGCTCTACTTTACGACCGTTGTGAACAAGAGAGAAGAGATCTGGAAAGCTGAGGTCGCGACCACGCGCGATGAAGTCAAGAAGAGTTTGGACGAGGCATCAAAGCCAGTGGTCGTGGCGGTGGAACCAGCCGTGGTCAGTGAGCCAGCGGCGGTCGTTGAACCTCCAGCGGTCGTTGAACCTCCAGCTGTCGTTGAACCTCCAGCGGTCGTTGAGCCTCCAGTGGTTGTCGATCCTGCCGTCGAAGAAGTCACAACAGAGAAAAGTGAGGCGAAGGACGAGAAGCCCAAGGCGAAGAAGGATGAAAAACCAAAGCCAGGCGATCGATGGCAAAAGTCGATCTCCTTCACACTCACGCCAATGGTGCAGCGAGACTTGCATGTGCGCGGAGCGTCACCTTCTCCCGATGGAACACGATTGGCCTATCAACTCGGCGCGGGCGCGCTCGTCGTTCGAACACTTGAAACAGGTGCTGATCTCACCATCGTGGATGGATGGTCTCGATCGCTCGAGTGGCGGTGGAGTGCAGATGGTTCATTCCTTCTCTACGTCACCGAGGATCGCAATAACAATGCAGACATCTGGCTCGCACCAGCAGATGGATCGGCGTCGGCGGTGAACCTCACGCGCACACCCGACAACGAAAGTTCTCCGCGACTGAGCGCAGACGGAAAAGTATTCGCTTTCCTCTCAGAACGATCGAATGAACAGGCCGATGTCTACACAGTCTTCCTCGACAAGTCGCTTGAGAAACTGGCGAGCCACGAACTCGACGCCTACTTCAAGGAAACGGCAGAATCCTTGAAGAATCGAAAGATCGATCTACTTCCAAAGGCTGATGCAGCGGTGATGTCGAAGGGGTGGTCGCTCGACGATGCGTTTGAGAGAACACATCGCGCCACAAGGACGAAGGATAACGAGTCGTCGCTCGAACTGCTTCCCGCAGGAGACTCGTTGGTCTTTCAGTCTCCCTCTCTCGGCGGCATGGCGAAATCGAAGTGGAATGGCAGTGAGGCGAAAAAATTTGCCGCAACATTCAGTGTCGAAGGGTTGTCGGCTAATGGAGAACTTCTCGTCGGCAGACTCGGCAATAAGGCCGTCACGGTCAGCCTCGGTGGGGACACAAAGACGATTGAACTCCCCGTCACGATTGAGCAGAGTCGCAGGGCGATCAACACCACACGCTGGGATGAGTTCATAAGCATGTTCACTGAGTGGTTCTATGACCCAACGATGAAGGGAGTGGACTGGGACGCACTCGCCGCCGCGTATGGAGATCTCGCTGCACGGGCTCGCACTGCAGACGAGTTCGACATCCAAGCGAATCGACTTCTAGGAGAACTCAACGCGAGTCACACGGGAGTGCGTTCTCCACAAGGGCGCAGCAACACGACGCGTCCAGCGGGGCAACTCGGAGTGACCGCATGGTTCCATGATGGCGCGCTCTGCATCAGCGCGCTCGTCGAAGATGCGCCCGCTCTCGCAGCGACTCCGCCGCTGCAAACAGAAGATCGCATTCGCAAGGTGGATGGAGAAACAGTTTCGCCAACCGTGTCGCTCGATGAGATGCTCGCCGGAACAACAGGAAAAGAGATCATTCTCGATGTCGATCGCACTCTCGCCGACGGGCGGGTCATCGCATTCCAGTCGCTTGTGATTCCATCGTCCTCCGAGTTCATGCGCGATCTCGCCTATGCCGCAGCGGTGGACACCATGCGCGCGCGCGTCGCGGAACTCTCCAGTGGACGCATCGGATACTTGCACGTTCCCAGTATGGGAATGCCCGCGCTCGAGGACTTTGAGAGAGACTTGTACGCCGCGGCAGAGGGTAAAGATGGGATTGTGGTCGATGTTCGCAACAACGGTGGAGGTCACACTGCGGATTACCTTCTCGCTTCGATCATGGTGAAGCCTCATGCAACGACTCGTTCGCGCGGGCAATCGGCACAGGACGCAACGGGTTATCCGCAGGATCGGCTCTTCATCCAGCGGTACATGCTTCCGATAAACATGTTGTGCAACGAAAAGAGTTTCTCCAATGCAGAAATCATCGCTCATGCATTCAAGACACTTGGGCGGGGCACACTGGTCGGAGAACAGACGTATGGCGGTGTGATCTCGACCGGTGCAGCCACGACATCGGACGGTGCCTCGGTGCGACTTCCAGGACGAGGCTGGTTCCTCAATGATGGACGCGACATGGAAAACAATGGCGCCATGCCGAATCTTCGCATACCTCAGACCCCGCAAGATGAATCGACTCGGACCGACGCTCAGCTCGATGCTGCAGTCCAAGACCTCATGGGACGGATCCCGCACCAATGACCAATCCCAACATCAACTTCGAACTCAAGAGCGAATACATCGCCGTCTGCGACCTTCTGAAAGCAACCGGAATCGCCGAGAGCGGTGGGCAGGGGAAGGAAATGGTTTCGTCGGGGAAAGTGAAGGTGGACGGTCAACTCGAACTTCGCAAGGCTGCAAAAATCCGCGTGGGGCAAGAGGTCCGTGTGGTTGGGAAAGTGATTCGCGTACTCAATGCCCCTTGAGTGCTTTCGCTGACGATTCCACTCACCGTCACTGCTTCTCGCGCCGCAAATCGTCGATGTACCACCCCTCCACCTTCGTGCGGGCCCATTGGTTCTTGCGCAAAAATGTCAGGCTTGACTTGATGCTTGGATCCTGAGTGAAGCAACGAATGCGAATGCGCGCCGCGAGCGTCTCCCAACCGTAGCGGTCGACGAGCGCGGTGAGAATTGCTTCCAGCGTGACTCCCTGGAGAGGGTTGTGCGGGTGATCATTCATCGCGCCGTCAATCAACCCCATGAACTCAAGAGCAGCGTGAGATCCGCGCCGTTCGTGATTCCATCGTTGTTCACGTCGCCCGCAGCAGTACCCCAACCACTCAGAAGGAGAGCGAGATCTTGCCCGTTCACGCTTCCGTCGCAGTTGAGATCCGTTGGCACACAACCAGGTGTAAGAGCGAGCTGAACGCTGTCCATGTCGACGGGCGCACTCATTCCAAGCGTGACCCAAAGGTTGTACGCGGTGAGTCCAGTTCCATCTGTGGTATTCGCGTCGCGCAGGAATTCCATGTATTCACGCGTGCTGGTCTGGTGATAGACGGTGACGACTGTGTCTGTTGCTCCGGCAGGAATGGCGTAGGCGGTGTCGTCCCAGTATTGACCATCGACATAGACCGCGCCAACAGGAGCGCCTCCAAATGCGGCGTATGCAGCATTCGTGAAGCCGCGCGGTGGAATGCGGTTGTCCTTCGAAGTCTTATTCAGCAGTGCAATGTGGAAGTCGGTTGGATTGGGCAGGTTCGCCGCAGCGGCCACCGATCCAGCGGTCACCATGTGCGCGCCGTATTCCTTCGCAGTGTGGTCAATCAGAGTTCCCGTCGCGAAGTTGTACGCGCCGCTCTCTTGGATGGTCGCGCCCGCTCCATTCAGGAATCGAACATTGATCCACATCCGACGACCTTCGGCGATACCAGTGGGCAACTTGTGTCCGCTCTGGTTGATGACGCGCACGGTGAGTGTCGAACCAGTCTGCGTGAGTTCAACATCGCTCGCGTCGCGCAGCATCTGCACATTGCGCGCAATGGCTGCATCGACATTAGCCTGAGTGAGTCCGAAGTCGTCCGCTTCAATGCCGAGTTCCTGCCTGACGGCACGGACCGCCCACGAGTTCGATCCCGCGAATGAGTGCTGCGGCACATCGGGACGTGAGTACGGAGGCTCTGTAAAGAAGACGCAGCCGCCTCCCTCTTGCCGAGGCATATGACAGTCTTGGCACGAACTCATCACACCCGTGGCATGGTTCCCGCCGAAGCGATTGTCTGGGTACGAGACGCCCGAGACAGCGAATTGACTATTCAGCCACTCGCTGTAGGTGCGCTGTTCAGCGAACATGTCATTCGTCGCGCCGGTGCCATGTGCAGCACCAAGTTGATCGGGTCCGTAGGTGCCATCGGCGAGCAAGGTTGTATTGATGTTGCTCACGTCATGGCACGTGCCGCACAAACTGCTCGAGGTATGAAATGGTGAATAGTGCATGTCAACGCCGTGAAAGTTCACGGGGACATCATCGAAGGGTCCGCGGCGTACATCGTGTGGATCAACGACATACGCGCCGTTGCTGCGCTGGCTTGCGCTGGGCCAATGTCCAGCCGCGATGAGTGGATCAACGACTTCAGGATCTGGATCGGAATCCTGCGAAGGATTGTCTGGATACCCAATAGCACTTGCTGGACCAACCACGGGGTCGGTCAGTCGATGACAAAACGCGCAGTTCACTCCATCGAAATCGTTTGGGATCTCAAACTCTGCGAGCGTGCCGGTCGTGTGTCGATTGCCGAGCCATGCGCTTGGAGCATGACATCGGATGCAAAACTGTCCAGCAGTGTTGGCGTCTTGGTTCGCAATGGCGAGCGACGCGTGCCACACAGGGTTTCGTGCCGATTGCGCCATCATGCTTCCAACCCACGTATCGAATGGAGCATCTTGAGCGTCGTAGTAGGCGTGACATCCAGTGCACTGTGCCGACTCAAACACAGGCAAGAAAATTGCTTGGTCTGGCTCAGGCTGACTGCCGGGCATATAAAAATCAGCGGCGGTGGTTGGCAACTTGATCTGTCCGCCTCCGCCGCCTCCAAGGGCAGACAGCGTCACGCCAGCAATGAGCGACGTGAACGCCACGGTCGAAAGGACACGAGCGCGCGTGGATGCTGGGATGAGAGTTTTCATGAGATCGTGGGGATAACCAAGTCGGCTCAAAACGCATGCCGATTCAATACAAGAGTGGCGGATCCGAAAAGAAAGTCAAGCAGAACCGATCAGAAACCTGTCTAAGAGCCACGAATTGTGGCGGATCCGCAACGAACTCCAAGCGCCGTCGAAAGCCGAGTCGCCTCCTTCGCATCCGATCGGACGGGAATCCACCTGTCATAATCCGCTGGTGGAGGACGAACTCCTTCGACAGGCACTTCCGACGGCCCGACTCGGTAACTGGACTCCAGCGATCCGCTCCAAGCGCTCGGATTTGAGAACGGCCGCGACATCCGTTCGATCACGGCGACGATCGAAATATCAACGGGCTGGCTCGGATCCGCCGTCAGTGGAGGAATATCACCCAAACTGCCAGGAAGCGCGGAACCTGTGAGTGGTGCAGTAGAGTCCGATAACTGCGTCGTTGCTTTCCCCACACTCGTGAAACGTACTCGGATCACCCTCCGCTCACGCGCGGCGGTTGCCTCTGAAACATCTCCAAGAGTTTGATGCTCATCAATAGCCCATGGGTCGAGCCAACTTCCCTCGCGCTTCGGAGTCGTCTCGATCAACCCTTGCCCCTCGTCGGCCATCGCGATGCGATACCCATCCTCGTGCAGTTGTTCGAGTGCCGAGGTCCACGCGAGATGGAAAGAAGGCGCTGAAATCGTTTGAGTCGAAAGCTGACGCGACGTGCAGCCGCTGGCGACTACAGCACCCGCGAGGACGAGCAATGCGCGAAATCCACTCATGGTCAATGCGGTCTCCACGGCGTTGCAGCATAGCCATGCAAGAGAGGGGCGGGGAGGATTCACCCCTCCAATTGAATACGCGGGTCGATGGCGGCATACAAGATGTCGACGATGAGATTCATCAACACCAGGATCGAGCTGTAGACCAGAACGATGCCAAGAATCAGGGTGATGTCCTTCGAAAGCACTGCGTTGACAAAGTGGCGGCCCATTCCAGGGACAGCAAAGACTTTTTCAACCACAAAACTTCCTGTCATCGCAGCGGCGATGGCTGGACCGAGGTAACTCAAGACGGGGAGGAACGCGTTCTTGAGTGCATGCCGATAGGCGGATTGATTTCGCGAAAGCCCCTTGGCCCGAGCCGTGCGAATGTGATCGCTCGCCATCTGTTCGATGAGTCCGAATCGGACGAGTCGTGCGATGTAGGCGGCAAAGGGAAGGCTCAACGCGAAGGCGGGGAGCACGATGTCCTTCCACGATCCCCATCCACCCATTGGGAAGAGATGCCACTTCGCCGCGAAGAGAACGAGAAGCAGTGCGCCAGTGACAAAACTCGGCACGCTGATGCCAACGATGGTGACGAGTTGTCCAAGAAGGTCGAGGATGCCGCGCGGCTTGAGTGCTCCTGCGACACCAACGACGACTCCAATCACAAGCGCGATCTCAATCGCAAGGAGTCCGAGCGATGCGCTGATTGGAAACCCAGATGCGATGATCTCGTTCACAGTCCAGTCTGGGTGACGAAGGCTCGGACCAAGATCGAAGGGAGCAGGAGATCGTCCAGCGATCCAAGCCACGCCACTCGCACGAGCGAGATACTGGCCGTAGAAGACCAATGGATCGTCAAGGTCATACTGTTTCAGCATCGCTGCTTGCACTTCAGGAGGGGGCGCACGACCTTCATCCTCCAATGGATTGCCAGGCACAACCCAAGACAAAGTGAACGCGATCGTCATGATGGCAAAGACGATCAGAGGTGCTTGCAAGAGCCGAAAGAAGATGAGACGCGTCACGGAGCCACCTCGCGTTGAAGCGTCAACCGAGCGATGTCTTGGTCATTGCGAGGATGGGTCGAGATGCCCTTGAGTTTCGCATCGTCGTACATGAAGACATTCACGAATCGGCAGATCGGCAAGAGGGGAAGATCTTCTTGCACAACGAGTCGCTCTGCTTCATTCAAGATTGCCAATCGCTTTGTTGGGTCAGTCTCTGCAGCCGCTTCAGCGAGCAGTCCATCGAACCGTGCGCTGCTGTATTTGCGATCGTTGTTCCCATCACCCGACCGAAGCAGGTCGAGGAACGTCGCGGGGTCACCGAAGTCGCCGAACCATCCGCCACGCGCCACGAGGAATTGTCCCCGCTTCAAGTCATCTCGAAAAAACTTCGTGTCCTTCCCGAGCACTTCCACCTCTACGCCCAGTGCATCGCGCCACATTTCGCGCATCGCCAACCCCATGGCTCCGTATCTGGTGCTTGAGTTGGAAAACAAAATGTCGACGACTGGAAATGGCTCTCCCGCTTCGTTCTCAATGCGCGCGTCACCGTCGCGATCTCGCCACCCAGCTTCTGCAAGAAGTGCGCGAGCAGCGTCCACGTTGTAAGGAAGCCCTTGCGGAGGGTCGTATCCAGGAATCGATCCCTCGGGCACGAGCGAATCCGCCACCACTTCGTGCATGCGTGTGATCGAATCCACAATCGCATGCTTGTCGACCGACATCGCAAACGCGCGTCGCACTCGCGCATCGAAGAATGGATTATGGCGACCGTCAGGAAGGACCTCGCGACAGTTGAATTGAAAATAGTCCGTTCCAAAGGCGGGCAAAACGCGCAGGTCGCGTCGTTCGCCTCGTTGAACCTGCGCCACCATGTCCGCGCGGTAATCCACAGTGACATCCGCGATCCAATCAATCGCTCCTGCCTCAAAGGCGAGCACGGCGGTGTTGTTGTCCTCATACGAACGCGTTTCGATGGACTTGCATCCCACACGCGATGGATTCCAGTAATAAGGATTGGGTTCGAGCCGCACGCGTCGCTGGTACTCCCACGCTGTCAATTGCATCGGACCATTCGAGATCAACACGCCGGGCTTCGTCCACTTTGGATCGACTTCGACTTGTGCCGAATCGGGGTCAATCGACAGCGCTCGATCAAGGCTCGCGCGGTGCACAGGACTCATCGTTGGAAATCCAACCAGATCAAGCCAATAGGCCACAGGTCGAGCGAGCACGATTTCAAGGGTGGCATCATCAATCGCATGAAGCGCGACCTGAGCATCGAACTGTCGAAGCGTCTCGTCCCAGAGTGCGCGCGCTGATGCAGAGGATCGTTCAGCACGCGACGCATACTCCGCAAGCGCCTTGGTTCTCCAATCAAAGAACGACTGAGCCCCTTCGATCTCGAGCGCGAATCCTGAATAGTCCGCTGCCATGTCGGGCAACAGGAGGCGCATCCAGGCAACGCGAAAATCTTCAGCGGTGACAGACGATCCATCGCTCCACCGAGCATCACTGCGCAGATGGAATCTCCAACTCTTTCCGTCTTCGCTGTGTTCCCATCGATCTGCGACACCCGCCACCAACTCTGCGGTATCAGGGTCAGGGCGGACGAGCGGTTCAAAGAGGGCGCGGGCGAGTCGCAGTTCTTGCTGCCAACTCATCTTTTGTGGATCAAGCGTAAATGGATCTGCCGCAGCAATGACGATCTCTGGACGATTCGTCATGCCTCCTCGAAGCGCGAGCGCAATCGACGCAACGAGCGGAAGCAGAGCAACAGCGATCCATCGCCATGTGTTCACACCATGAAGCGTAGCGATCGCGGATCGATTCGCGCGCCGTTAGGTTGTCGGACGAGCTGGCGTGGTCTTCTTCGGAGCCGCAGCGCCTGGATTGAAGAGGAGCGTGCGCATGCTCTGCGTCAACTTTGAGAGTTGCGCAAAAGTCTCTTTGAGTTCACTCGAGCCATCGGCTGGAGGGATGTTCGCAGCGGACTCAACCTTCTGCAAACTGGCTCCAAGTGCCTGTCCACAGGAGCGCAGAAATCCGCTCGGCGCTCGAGAAGTCTTCCGTCGCAACTGCTGGAGTCCCACGAGCAACCCATCAGCGACCTTTGCCTTGTCGACATCCTTGCTCATCCGTTCCGACACGGCGGTCAGCACTTGGCTCGTTGCGGCAAGGACCGACTCATTTCGTCGCGTTTGTTCACCCTTGAGGTCGAGCAGGGTGCTGAGCGCGCTCAACTCGTCCGCCAGAATGAGTGGCTCAACCTCGTCACTTGCCGCCTTGGCGATCGCTCGGCTCACCGAAGCGGCTTGGGCATCGGTCAGTTCCATCGCCGTCATATTTGCTGCAAGCTCACCCGCAGCGGCAAGGCGCACTGCCGCACACGACTGCGCGGCCGGGCTGAGTAACTTTGAAATCGCCTCGGCGGCGTCTGAAGTTCGAATGGCTCCCGCCACAGCAATCGCATTCACCGATTGAAAAGGAGTCCCCGATGCGGTGGTCTTCTCGATGCTTGGAAGTGCCTCACGGGCGAGTTGCATCCGAAACACGACGGAAGCGTCCCGTGTACGAGCGAGTTTCACGAGGTCTCGGCGAGCCGCCATCACGGTCGCCGCATCGGAATCATTGAGGCGCGAAAGGGGACCTTGCAAGGCACTGCGAAGTGTCTCCTGCTGAGCCGTCGAGAGGTCTGACTTTGATTTGATGATGTCTGACGAGAGAGCGATCGACTGCGCGGTGGTCACCGTGGTCAATATCGCGCTCGCCACCAAAGTCGTCAAAAGTGTCCGTGGAAACATAGGGTGAAACATTGTATGACGGTCCGATCGACTGCGGGAGCCGCCCCTAGAATCCCCCCAATGGTGCGAAGCTGGTCACTTTCGTTGGGACTCTTGGCGGGGTGGAATGGGCCACTCGCCGCGGCGGGTTTTTTGCAGGAAACGCCGACACCGCTCACGATTCCTCTGAATCCATCCATTGCACCGGGGCAAGAAGAGTTCGACCGACACGCGCGTGAGGAAGTCGCCGACATCATCTCGGCACTTGCGATTCTGTACGCGCGCGATCCGATCGCCGCGCCGGTTCAACTCGAATCGTCGGGGATGCTCGTCAGGCTTGCGTTGACTCTCAAGCCAAACGACATCGGGCTCTGGAGTATTGCGAGCCTAGTGGCTGCGACTCAAGATCCCGCGAACCGCGCCACCGATGAATGGGTTGCCGAGATCATCACCGCACTCGCTCGACTTGACCCGACAAGCGATGTGTATCGGCTCGCGCGGTTGACCATGTGGATCGAAAGTGCCTCGACTGCAGAAGAGCGAATCACGCGCACCCGCGGACTCCTCGTTCCTGCCGTCGTGGATCAAATCGGCAAGCCTGTTGCAGCCCATCTCGCGTGGGACCTTTCACTCCTCCTTCGTCAAAGAGGAGACGCCAAGGGAGCCGATGCCGCGCTTGGAGACGCACTCAATTTGGATCCAAGTTTTGCACCAGCATCCGCTGCTGCAGCTGGGATGGCACTCGAGCGACTCGCCAATCCAGTCGAGCAAGCAGAGTGGATGGTGGCCGCCATCGACTCGAATCCTGGTGATCGGGCGATCCTCAAACATCTCGCCGCACTCTTGCTTCGCGAAGGCGCATACACCTCGGCGACACGCGTGCTCTCTATGCTCGTGGCACTCGATAGAAGAAGTCCATCTGTCGGAGACGACATGCAAGTCATCGTCGCCGACACGGCGGTGGCGATGGCAGGCACAGGCAATCTTTCGGGCGCGCGCGAGGTCATGCGAGTTTTCCAGCGTCGGCTTGACAATATTTATCAAGATTATCTCGTTCATGAACGAGGAGAGTCTCATGATCGAGTGCGCAGCGCCAAGGCGCCAACCGCCGAACTGCTCGGAACGATGGATGGACTTCTCGCAAGGGCGGGCGGATTCCCAGACGCCACACTTGCGCAAGACGCAGCGATCGCAGGGCTCATCGCAGCATTGAAGGGGATCGACGCGAACGAGTCATTCACCGATGCGCTCCGCCATATTGCGCATCTTGAAACAGCGCAAGCACTCGCTGGACTCGGCGCGCCCCGCGCCACGATCGAAAAGGTCCTCACGCCCATCATTGGTCTTGTGTCCGACGAATCGACTGCGTTCTTCGCTGGCTATTACGCCATGTCCGACGAGCGCTGGGATGAGGCACTCACTTCATTCGAGAAGGCAGGAGCTGCTCCTGCCACCAACATTGCTCGCGCGATGGTCCTCCAAAAACTTTCACGACGACCTGAGGCAGGTCGGGCACTGCATGCCGCAAGTGAAGTAGGTCGGGGAACTCTTCTCGGCGCAATTGCCCTCCATCAACTGCGAGAACTCGCCCAGCAACCACTCCCGCAAAGCAAGACGGCGAACGACTTGGATGCGGTGATGGCGCAGATGTCTCCATGGGTCGAGAAGATCACGGTGCAAGGTGAGGCGCCGATTGATCTCGTGCTGACTCCAGTGAGTGCTGTCTTCGCTCCATTTCAACTTCCAGATCTCACACTCAAAATCACCAATCGAACTCCGATCGAATTGGCGTTCAGCGACGATGGTCCACTCGAGCGTTTCGTCGCCGTCACGTGGCTTGGAGTCCCTTTCGGCAGCACCCGAGTGACAAGCGATGCGCCGCTCGTTGTGCCCGTTTCCTCAGCACTCGTCCTTCCTCCGTATGGTTCGATCATTGTTCAGGTCGATGGACGCCTGACCGTGCCGCTTCTGTTCGCCACGAATGCAGCTGCATTGAATGGAATGACACTTCGACTTCGCGCCGTCATGAATCCCGCCCTTGCTCCACCCACTCGTCGAGCGGACGGAACATTTTCTCGATTGAGCCTTCCTCCTGGACCGACTGGCGCCGAGGGGGAAAGCCACGCGCTTCAATGTGGAGCCTTCGCAGTCACTCCCGCATGGATCGAAGAGTGTCTCACCGCAATTCGGTATCCCGATGCGCCGAATGATCTCGCTCGCACAGCGATGCTCGGGGCGTACATCGGTTCACTCGATCCTGGCTTGACTGCCAAGGTTGCGCCATCCATTGCAGACTCTGCCGTGGCGCGAGTTCTCACTGAAGCATTCGCCACCGCTTGGGCGAGGATGACGCCGATGGGTCGTGCCTACTTGATGTTGGTGTCGTCGGGCCGCTCACCGATGCTGGAAGAGGTGTACGCCCGTTCGACACAGGATCCAAGCCCGATTGTGCGCACCGCCTACGTTCTTCGCCGCATCGACGATCCGCAAGATCCATTCCTCCAGGAATCCGTCGAATCTGAGGATCCTCTTTTGCGAAGTGTGGCGCAAGGGCAACTCTCGCTCCTCATTCGTGTTGCGATTCAGAAGGGTGCCACAACCACCGACGAGGATTCGCCAAGGTGAGCGCGCTTCTCCTTGCGCGACTTTGGCGACCGTCGATTCGCCGCATCGGATTCTTCGTCGGATTACTCCTCATTTCCACCGCGATCTGGACTGTTCTTCGCGACGGAACTGCAATCGATCGACTCACGAACGCGCTGCGTGATCCGACAAAACTCTCGTTGCTCGCCTTGTGTGTCGGAGCCAACCTCGTGCTGAGTGGATGGCTCTTCCATCGACTGTATCGCCCCATCGCATCGATTGGTTTTGGCGAGATGCAGATGCTCGTCAGCGGCTCAAGTCTGCTGAACTACCTTCCCGCCAAGGCAGGGCTTGCAGGTCGAGCCCTTTACCACCGCGCAGTCCACGGTGTTCCGATCGGCACGAGTGTGCGCCTCATTGTGCTCAGTGTCCTCGGCACCCTCGTCTGTTCAAGTGGATTGATCGTGGCGATCTACTTCTTCGGATCACGACATGCCATCGCGACTTGGCTCATGGTCGGATGTGTCTTTTTCTGGACAGGACCAATCCTTCTTCGACTGCGTCCCTCCCACACCGCATTCATTCAATCGATTGCCATTCGACAACTCGATCTGTCGGTGTGGGTCATTCGTTACATCCTTGTCTTCGCTCTTCTCGGCGTCACCATCGACGCCCGCAGTGCCGCGATGGCCGCCGCGGTTGCGATGGTTGCAGGACTCTTCCCCGTCGGCGGAAACGGCATCGGAGTTCGTGAGTGGGCGATTGGACTCCTCGGACCGATCGCAGGTTGGACACAAGACATCGGACTCGCTGCCGATCTACTCAACCGTGCGGTTGATCTCATCATCATCATCCCCGTTGGTTCGATGTGCGCCCTCGCCGCCTCTCGACGCCTCACTCATCATCTCGCATCAGCAACGGCACGGAACCATCCAACCCCGTCTACTCTTTCCACGTGAATGAAATGACTATGACTACTCCACTAACACGAGACGAAATCGCCAAACGCATCGCCGAGGTTTCTCTGCTTCGAGGCACATTCACACTTCGGAGCGGTCGCCAAAGCAACTATTACCTCGACAAGTATCTCTTTAGCACGCAGCCTGATGTTCTTGAGGGACTTGGTCGACTCTTCGCCGAGCGCATTGGATCCGACACAGTCCGCCTCGCAGGAGCAGAACTCGGCGGCATTCCACTCGTGAGCGCAGCGAGCATCGCGACAGGACTTCCATGCCTCTTCGTACGTAATCAGAAAAAGGATTATGGCACGGCAAAACAACTCGAAGGGAAAATCGAGAAGGGCGACCGCGTCGTCTTCGTCGAAGATGTCGCCACGACGGGAGGGCAAGCACTCGAAGCGGTGTCCGTTTTGCAAGCACAAGGTGCGATCGTGACCACGATCATTTGCACGATCGATCGGATGGAAGGAGCGCGCGAAAACATCGAGGCCGCTGGCATCGCCTTCGACGCCCTCTTTACTGTCCGCGATCTCGGCGTGTTGCCCTGACTCACACACCAGCGCGTTGACGCAGGTTGTCGAGCACATTCATGAAGTTGATGTACGCGTCGTAAGGACTGTCGTACGGCGAGAAGTACTTGTGGACATCACCGTCTGCCCAGTGCTTCGTGCACATGTAATAAATGTGATCGCTCGTCGTCAACTTGCGCCAATCCTCGAGGACGAACTGATCTCCCGCAGCGGCGCGTTCCTTGACGGGTGCCTCGAGCGCGTACAACTCTTGCACAGCATTGTCTTGCAGAGGATTGCCGAGCCACGCACTGAGATCCCGTTCGCTGTCCGCCCATGAAATCGGCTTCTCAATGTCGTACTCACCCATCGGTTCGTAACGAGCCGCCGCCTCGCGTGGAAGAATGAATCCATTCTTTCCAGGATTATTTCGAAAGACCGCGTCGGGGAGGGCGCGCAAGAACTCGAAGATCCCAGTTTCGGACCACTGATGCTCGCCGAATGTCTCGTAATCCATGAAGAGGTTGCAAAGGAACCCATTCCCGTTGATCTGGTCCACCCACCGAGCGAACTTGTCTGCATCGAGCGGCCAGTCTGACCACGATCGATTGCCGAATCGAAAGGCGATGTCATCGCTCAGTCGATGATTCTTGAGCAAGAGTTTGATCGCCCTCGCCCCCGCAGGTATCGCGCGCGGTGGAGGTGACCACACAAAGTTCGGACTTCGTCCAGCGAGTAGTCGATCGACTCCCTCGCACAGAATTGCCGAGTGATTCCCGCGCCACGCCATGTGACCCGCGAGCTCGTTGAGATAAATCAATTCGGTGTTGCGAAAGGTCGTTGGACTGCGCCCGAACAGCGATTGCATGCGCGCCGCATGGGCGCTGACCTGCGCATCAAACTCGTCACGCGAAAAAAGAAACGCTAATGAATGATGGGTGGTCTCTCCAAGAAACTCAACACAATCGTGTTTTGATAATTCGCGAAACAGATCCAACACATCAGGAGCCCACTGCGCCAATTGATCGAGCACCGTGCCTGTGATGCTGAACGCGCACTTGAAACGACCTTGGTGGCGTTCCACCAATTCCAACAACATGCGTGTTGTTGGTCGATAGCACTTGTCGGCGACCTTTTTCAGAATCGCTTCATTCGCCTGATTGTCAAAATAGAACGGATCCGAATCAAAAACGGAATACCGCCGCAATCGGAATGGTTGGTGCACCTGAAAATAGAAGCAGATCTCTGCCATAAGCGCGGAGGAGTGTATCTCGTACACTCAGGCGGCTCGAGAGGACCCCTATGCCAAAGATGCCCGTTCCATTCCTTGATCTTCGTCAGCAATACGAATCCATCCGCAAAGAGATTGAACCGGTGCTCCTTCGGGTCGCCGAAAGTCAGCGGTTCATCCTTGGCCCAGAGGTGGACGAACTCGAGAAGGAAATCGCGGCATACTGCCAGGCGAAGTTCTCGGTGGGATGCACGAGTGGATCCGACGCGTTGATGCTCGCCTTGATGGCGCTGGGACTGAAGGCAGGAGACGAGGTCCTCTGCCCAAGCTTCACTTTCTTTGCCACCGCCGGCGCGATCGCCCGCCTCGGCATCCAGCCCATCTTCGTCGACATCGAACCAGCCACCTACAACATGTGCCCCATCGCCACCGAGAAGGCGCTCGCGCAGCACAAGCGCGTGAAGGCGATCATTCCAGTCCACTTGTATGGACTCGCCTGCGATGTCGATGCCTTCGTCGCCATTGGCAAAAAGCACGGCATTCCGATCATCGATGACTGCGCTCAAGCCATCGGCGCAAGGGACGCATCGGGTCATCCAGTGGGGAGCCGATGCGACATCGGTACGTTCAGCTTCTTCCCCACGAAGAATCTCGGATGCATGGGAGACGGCGGAATCTTGACGACGAATTCGCCCACCATCGACGACTACCTCAAGATGGCACGCGTTCACGGAAGCAAGGTGCGCTACTACCACGAGTTCGTCGGAGTCAACGCACGTCTCGATGCGATGCAGGCAGCCGTTCTGCGCGTCAAACTTCCTCACCTCGAGAGTTGGCACGCCGCGCGCGCGCGCAATGCTTCGATCTACGACGCAGCCTTTGCCGCTGCAGGTGCCCACTCGACCGATGTTTCATGGTCCACCGGAGGGCTCGCCGTGCGCTATCCATGGTGTCCACCATCGCCTGCCCGCCACGTGTACAACCAGTATGTGATTCGTGTTGGAGAAGGACTTCGCGACGAGACACGCGCCCATCTTGCGGCGCAGGGGATTGGATCTGAAATCTATTACCCAGTCCCGCTGCACTTGCAGACCTGCTTCGCATACTGCCAACAGGGAGTCGGATCACTTCCTGAAACAGAGCGAGCGACGCATGAAACAATCGCGCTGCCGATTTTCCCAGAACTGACCGCAGCGCAGGTTGAACATGTCGCAAGCGAAATCATCGCCTTCGTTGAATCGAAGCGTCCTGCTGCCGTTGGCGCGCGCTGATTACCGTTCTGTGAAAGCTTGAACAGAACCGCCAGCACTCGAACCGAGTTTTCGACGTCCTGCCACATCGATCTTGACTCGGCCATCTCCAGATTCGCGGTCTGATGCAATGGCACTCGTCGCCAACCGCATCACGTAGACATCGTCACCGCTCTGAAGGAAGAGATCAGGAGCACCATTCGAGTCGATGTCGGCGATCGCTGCCAATCTGAACCCCGACATATCGAATGCCCATGAGCGGGATTGCCGAATCGTGCCACCCGCATTGTGGAAGTTGAACACGAGGTGATCACCTTCTTGCCACAGGAGGTCGGTCGTCCCGTCGTTGTCCCAGTCTCCCGCGCCGCGGAAAATGCCAGGACCACGATTCAGTGAATGCACCGCGTCGTTACCGTCTGAGTCACCAAAGTCGACGCGCACCGTGACGCCACTCGCGGAATTGTGTGCGATGAGTTCGAGTCCCGCATCGCTTCCGTCGTTGTCGTCGGTGTCGCCCTCATCAGAATCAGTGAACGACATTTCAAAGTTCACAGGTGCGAATGACCAGTGTTCCGCGGCGAGGTCCGCCGCCTGTTCTGGCAGCAACGCTGTAGCTTCTCCATCTCGTCCGAATGCGCTGATGAACCAGACGCTCAGCGCGCGACCATTCTTCAAGATGATGTCATCGGTGCCATTGCCGTTGAAATCTCCGGTGGCGCAAACAGAAGAGTCCGCGGGCAAATCTTCCATATTGACAGTCTCAACGATGACGAATCCGTCGCGAGCCATCGCCTTGAGACGGCGAGTCACGGTATCGAGAAAGAGAAGGTCGCCGGACTGATCTCCGTTGAGGTCAGCCGCACCAAGGAACTGGTAGTTCGTTGGGATCGTTGTGATGAACTGCGGCGCGGGATCGTGTCGATAGTGCAGTCCATCTGTTTGGATACCGTAGATCGAACCACCCGAAGTAATGATCAGCGTGCCACGAATCAGGCCCCAATCTTCCACGATGGGAGTCAACGGAATCGTGAAGCTCGGAACACCGCCACTCCCGATGCCACCTGTTGGCACGCCGCCACCTGTGGGCGCGCCGCCTGTTTCAGATCCTTCGAACTCAGCGCCATTTGCGCCTGGCGCATCGGGAGTCGCAGGAGCACCAATTTGCAGATCAGGCCCACCTTCTGCAGGGGTCGCAGCAGATGAATAAGCAAATCCAAAAGAGATTGCGGCAGCCCCCGTCACCGCAGGAAACTCACTTGAGAGAACTCCAAGGGGAGTGCCGAGCGCAACTGGAATGGATGCCGCGACTTGTCTACCGAGTGCTTCGTTCACGCCAGAACGTTGGCTCCAGAGATCGGCGCGGCTCAATTCCCACACGCCGCCCGAAGAGCGAATGAACCAGAACCCAGCGCCGCTTCCGATTTCGCCGCCGTCGAATCCTGGGGCGCCGACGAGGGCCGTACTCTCGGAGGCGAGCCACACATCGAATCCGAATGCATCATTCTGAAAGCTTTCGCGTCCGTGCAGTTGGTTTTCGAGAGTGAAGTTTCCAGCCGACTTGCGATAGGTATATGCCGTGCCGCATCCGGGAGTGGTGACATCGGCGGCATCTTGGTCGAATCCCGACGAACCGATGATCAACGCATCGCCCAAGATCGAGACACTTGATCCGTAACCATCATTCGATGCGCCCGAGGTGGCACGCAGTACCTGCGAAGGAATCGTTGGCCATCCAGCCTTCGACTTCACAAAGGTGTACACCTCGCCTGCATTCGATCCATTCGCATTGTCGGCGGACTGCACCCCCGCAATGAGGACTCCACTATCGATGGCGACTTGCGTTCCGAGTTGATCGTTCGGCGATCCATTGTCGCCCGCGGTGAGTTGTGCGACCTCGGTCCATGTGCTGCCTTCGCCTTCGAAGATATGAATGGCGCCGATGTTTGAACTTCCAGCGAGCGGTCGTCCAACGGCGATCACGCCAGATCCTGATGAAAAATCAATCGCGACCGATTGACCGAGCAAATCAATCGACTCGAGTGTTTCAGAGCGAAGTTCGGCATTGGAAAGAACGATGCCAGTCGTGTCATCGGTCACTCCCCAAGGATTCTCCGCCAAGGCGTCGCGTGTGTAGACAAAGGCACGGCCAGAAAAAATCGGATCAACCGGTCCCGCGTATCCCCATGCTCCGACGACGATCGTGTCGTTCTCAACCGCAACGCACGCGCCAAACTGGGCGAAACTTGCGGTGATCGGCGTCCCATCGGGCAAGATGACCGTCGGAGGGCACTCGATCATTTGTTCGTGAGTCCAACCGGATCCATCGCGTTGATACACATGAATCGCACCAACACCGTTCGTGCTATTCACGCGCGTGTCAGGCGCACCGATGACGAGCGTCGAACCATCCGAACTCATCGCGAGTGATCGACCGAATCCATCACCAGTCGTGGAAGGAGTCGCGCTGATCGTGACCTCTGGCACTTGCCACCCCACTACGCCGTCGTCGGGTGCAGATTGTGCAAAAACAGAAACCGCGCAAAGGAGCGCGGAACTTCCAATGAGAACATCTGAAATCATCGTGTTGCGTCTTGGCATCAGTGGCTCTACTCAAGCGTAGCCGCACTCGTGCGGCAATTCATCAAGAATCATGAACGGCATCGCTTTGCCACGCCAAGTGTCCTTCTGGAATGAGCATGGAAACCATCAATCCCCGCCCAAAGGGCACATTTCTGACTGAACATCGCCCACCGAGCGACTGCACCATGGATCGGCAAGACTCGAGTCCCGCAGTCGTAGGTGGTCCATCGAACGACTGCTCGGTGTCACATCCTGGCGCATCGCCGAGCACATGCAGGTGCAGCGTGCCGTGATCCATCCGAGCACACACCACGATCGACCGATCGCTGCGAGGAGTCGAATCGGTCCAATACTCCTGCATCTCATCCACCAATTCATGAATCGCCAGCATGAGCGGAGCCTCGAGGCGTGCGCCTGGTAGCGATCCAACACTGTGATCAAGTTCGACTCGGAACGAGCACGCCGTCTGCGGCTCTCGTTCGATCAAACGGACAACGCGATTGATCGAATCGGGCACCGTGGACAGTACGACGCCTGCGTGGTTCCGAATGAAGGACGATGGGATTGGTCGGTGTGGGTTTGGATCTCGCAAAAGCGGCCTCCTGCTCAAAGACATCACCACAGTCCAATTGGGACGGCGACAGTGCAAAAAAAATGGCAGGATTCCCAGCGAATATCGACTACGCGGTCGGAGGCAATGTTTCGAGGATATTCGTCACGATGGCGTCGGTCGAGATGCCTTCCGCCTCGCCCTCAAAATTGAGCAAGCAACGATGGCGAAGGGCTGGAAGCGCTGAGCTCTTGAGATCTTCTGGAACCACTTGTGTACGTCCTGCGAGCAGCGCTTTCACTTTGCCCGCGAGCACGATGGCCTGTGCAGCGCGTGGACTCGCCCCGAAGCGGAGAAACCGATTCACTTGCGGTGTTGCAAAGGGTCCGCGCGGATGGGTGGCGAGCACCATGCGCACTGCATAATCCTGTGTTGCCGCATCGATACGTACGGCGCGCACAAGACGCTGATAGGTCATGATCGTTGGACCATCCATCACACACTCAATCGCAGGAGTGTAACCCGTCGTGGTGCGAGTCAAGATCTCTTGCAATTCTTCGCGCGTTGAATATCCAACCTCAAGTTTGAAAAAGAATCGATCGAGCTGTGCCTCAGGAAGTGGATAGGTCCCTTCTTGCTCGATTGGATTCTGCGTCGCCATCACGAAGAATGGTTTATCGAGAGTGTGCGTCGTTCCGCCGACCGTCACAGTTCGCTCTTGCATCGCCTCAAGGAGGGCCGATTGAGTCTTCGGCGTCGCACGATTGATTTCATCGGCAAGAACCATCTGGCTAAAGATGGGTCCTCGTCGAAACTGAAACTCGCGTCCGTGATCTCCTTCGACGACGATGGTGGTGCCGGTGACATCCGCGGGCATGAGGTCGGGTGTGAATTGAATACGACTGAATTGCAGCGAAAGAGCCTGACTCAATGAACGAATCAGCAAGGTCTTTCCAAGTCCAGGCACACCTTCCAGTAATGCGTGCCCGTTGGCGAAGAGGCAGATGAGGACGCCATCGACAGTGTCCTTATGTCCGACGACGGCTTTCGCAATTTCCGTGCGCACTTTTTCAAAGTCGCGTGGAAACTGCGCGGCGAGCATTTCAGCACTTTGAGTGGACATGGTTCATAGCGTAGTTCGATTTGCGACGAACTGACATTGTGCTATTGTCCCTCCTGTCGGCGTGCGCCGACCCTTCCTCGGTTCGGAGGAACGTGGTGAGAATCCACGACGAACGCGTCACCGTGAGCTGCTCTGGCAGCGAGTCGGGTCGACCGTCCGAAGAAGGTCACTTTGGCTTCGCGTATAGGTCTTTTCGATTGGAACAATTCATGTGCGTCTCTCGCTTTGCTTCTGCATCGGCGTTGTCTGTCGTTGTCACATCGTCCTCGTTCGGCGGCATCCTGGGTACCTATTCGGTGGGAACGGGTGATTTCAGTTCAACCGTTCAGATCGACTTCTCGAATGGCAATGGATATGTATTCGATGTCGCATGGAGCGGCACCACCACGGGCGTAGCCTTGCTCGAATCCATCCTTCTCTCAGTGAATGGATTCGCCGTCACCACAGACGACTTCGGTTGGGGTGCATTCGTCTCTGGACTCGGCGTTGGAACCGACTACGAGTACGGCACGGGCGATCAATGGCCAGTGGTCGAAAATTACTGGCACTACTGGACCGATGATGGAGCAGGATGGGCGAGTTCGTGGATCGGCGCATCGGATCGCATTGCGCTCGATGGATCCAGAGACGGTTGGGTCTTCGGAATCCCCGCGATGCCGCAATCGGTACCAACACCGAGCGTGCTCGTTGCATTCTTTGCCGCAGGATTCACCGCTCGCCGCCGCCGGTGAGCACGGAATCAGCCGACGCGCAGGGGCAGCCGATCGACCACTTTGTCGATGAGACCGTATCCAAGCATCTCTTCCGCGGTGAGCCATGTATTGCGCTCACACGTTTTCGAGATGGCATCGAATGACTTGCCAGTCTGCCTCGCATAGATGTTGTAGAGCTGCTCTCTCATGCGAAGGATGTGCCTCGCCTCGATCTCAAGGTCTGTGGCCTGTCCTTCAAGCACTCCACCAAGAAGTGGTTGGTGCATCAGGTTCTCGGAATGCGGCAGCGCAAAGCGATGGCCCTTCGTGCCGCTGCACGCGATCACGCTGCCCATCGATGCTGCTTGTCCAATGATGTGCGTGGAGACGGTGCACGGGACGAAGTTCATCGTGTCGACGATGGCGAGTCCAGCCGTGACGCTTCCGCCAGGGGAGTTCACATAGATGCTGATCGAAGCCTTCGCATCTTCATTCGCAAGGAAGAGCAACTGCGCGACGACCACGCTCGCCATGCGGTCGGACACTCCGCCTGTGACGAAGATGATGCGGTCCGCCAAAAGGCGACTGTAGATGTCGAAAGCACGCTCGCCTCGACCCGTCTTTTCAATCACAATCGGAATGAGAGTCATGCCATCCTCGTCATCATCTTCATCATCATGGTCCGTCGGCACGGTGCCTGTCGATGCCATGGGGTACCTCGTGTGGAACAAAGCCGCGGCGCGTTAACGCTTGGCCTTGTCTGGAAACTGGGCGATTTCGTCGACCAGTCCGTATGCCTTTGCCTCTTCGGCGTTGAAAAATTTGTCACGCTCGCCGTCCAGAGCAACTTGATCGACAGGTTGCCCCGTGTGACGCGCGAGGATCTCGTTGAGAAGACGCTTCGCCTTGATGATCTGATCCGCCTGAATCTGGATGTCAGTGGTCTGTCCAGTCACTCCTCCGAGCGGCTGGTGAATCATGATCTTCGCATGGGGAAGGATGATGCGCTTGCCTTTTTGGCCAGCGCACATGAGGACTGCGCCGCCTGAGTACGCGCGTCCAATGCAATAGGTCGAGACTTCGCTCGAGATGAACTGCATCGTGTCATAGACAGCGAGCGTGTCATCCACCGTGCCGCCCGGCGAGTTGATGTAGAGGTTGATCTCTTGTCCTCGCTTTTGATTTTCGAGGTACAGCATCTGCATCATCACGCGCGATGCACTTCCAGGATGAATCTCTCCAATCAAGAAGATCACCCTGTTTTCAAGGAGCAACTCGTCGATCGTCATCTCGCGTGTGCGTTGGTACGCCACCGAATTGAGGATCGGGCGTGGCAGTCCCGCAGCGATCAAGTTGTCAGAAGTTGCAGGCATCATTCCGATGCCTCCTAAACCGTGTGGATTCGACAAGCTCATGCTCATGAGGGGCAGGAGCGTAGCGCGAAGCGGCGCCCCGTGTGCGTCAGTCGAAACGCGCGGCGATCGGAGCGGGATCGGTCGGCTCTGGACCTCTCGTTTCGTCGGGGTCGTCGTGCATGGGTCCAGCGGGAATGCGGACGGTCATCCGACATCCTTCCGAGAATGATTGATCCCACACGACATCTCCTTGATGGGCGCGGATGAGATTGCGGCTGACGATGAGTCCGAGACCAGATCCACGCTGCCCCTTGGACGAGACGAACGGCTCGAAGAGTCGAGATGTAATGGCCGAATCAATGCCGGGTCCGTTGTCCTCGACTTCGATGACTACCCACGGTGATCCGGTGGAATCGACCTCAGCGTGCACGCGCGCCACGACTCTTCCCGACTTTGGGGCGGCAGCTTCGACCGCATTCATGAAGAGATTGAGCAAGGCGTGGTGCAACGCGGCGCCGTCGAGCCACACAGGTCCGGGCGTAGACACCACATCGACGCTGAGCGTGACGGCTCGTCGATTGGCGAATGGGCGCACCATCTCGGCGGCATCTCGGACCACTTCGCCGATGGCGTGCTCCTCTCGATCGATGGGACGAGGACGCGCGACCGCGAGCATGTTGAGCGAGAGGGCGAAGATGCGATCGAGGTTTCGTGCAACGAGCGGCCATCCCTTGCGTGCGAGTTCGAGGTCGCTGCGAGCGAGGGCGAGTTCGATGGCATCCGCGCCGCCTCGGAGTCCCTGCAGCATGTTCTTGATGCTGTGCGCGAGCAGAGCCATCGCCTCTGTGGCTTCGGGAGCCGCAGTCGGCGGATGGTTGCGGGATCCATCAGTCGCGGTTCCATCTTCATAGAGGAAGAGCGTCTCACCGCATCGCACTTGATCTCCATCGCGAAGTCGTCGCGGACTCTCGATGCGTTCTCCATTCACGCGTGTGCCGTGCCGACTCGCGAGATCGCGAATCGCCCATCCGCCGTCGCGCTCCGGAGTGAGTTCAGCGTGACGGCGACTCATCATCCGGTCGCTGCTCGGAAGCGCTTCCGAACTGCGACCAAGCAATTGTCCATCACCCAGTGGAAGCACAATGCGCTTGCCGAGGTCAGGTCCGTGGATGATCGACAAAGACGCCATAACGCACAGTTTGCCCAAAACGCGCCAAGTCGTCACTATGCCCCCATAGTGGCTGCCAGTCAAAAAGGTCAACAATCGACGAAATCAGCGACTCCGAGCGCCGACCACAAGATCATTGTGCTGCATGGGAAAGAGCTTTTTCTTCGCACTGAGTGGACTCGGCGGATCGTTGCTGCGCTGCGCGAGCGACACGGTGCGATCGATGAGGTTCGTTTTGCGCCTACGGCATCGATCGCGGATGTCCTCGATGAAGTGCGCAGTTTTGGACTCATTTGCCAGCACAAGGTGATCATCGTGGACGACGCGGATCAGTTCATGCAAGGAGAAGAGCGCCGACGATCGATGGAGCGTTATGCCCAAGCGCCGGTCGACAGTGCCACGCTCATTCTTCGATCCGATTCGTGGCGTCCAGGCAACTTCGACAAGTTCGTCAGCGAGATTGGGCTTGTTTTTCCCTGCGAAATAACGAGTACCGCCGATGCCACGCGCTGGGCGATTGCCCGTACTTCAAAGAGACACGCCGCCGTACTTGAAGCAGATGCCGCCGCACTGCTCGTGGACCGCGTTGGACCCGACCTTGGAAGACTCGATAGCGAACTCGCCAAACTTGGCATTGCTGCGAACACACTCGCAGGAACACAAGAGGGCGGCGCGATCACACGATCGCTTGTGGTTCAACTCATTGGACTCAGCCGCGAAGAGCAAGCTTGGGCGATTCAAGAGCCTGTTTTGGCTGGACAACCAGCCGTCGCGGTTCGGATGGTGGGCGAATTGATCCAAATCGCACGCGTACCCGAGGTCATGGTGATGTGGAGCATGACCGAACTGTCGAGAAAACTCGTCGAAGCCAGCGCCCTCGCTGGATCAGGGCAATCCGACCGCGAGATTGCTTCGGTTCTGCGGCTCTGGGGGCCGAGTGCGCCGAGTTTTCTGCGCGCCGCAAGGCATCTTTCGCAACCGCGCCTTCGCCAATCCTTGCGAAGCTGCATCCGCCTTGATCGAGACATGAAGACAGGGAAAGCACCCGATGGACAAAGAGCCCTCGAGTGCATCGCAGAGCAGTTGGCTCGGACTTTCGCCTAGCAAGTGAAAATTGTTCATAGTCCTATAACTAACTATCAACAGGCTTTGGGCGTAAAGAATGCAGAACTGGACAGATCGTCGACCTGGTTGTAGAGTTCCGCCTTCAAGTTTCGGTCTTGAGTGGACCGATACCTCCCGAAGTACCGGTCCCGCGTCAAGGTGGCGAGGGCTTTCCCGGTCGGGTGGATGATCCAGACCCGGACCATTTTGTTTTGGTTCGTTTCACAATAGGAGCACATGATCATGAATCTGACCAAGTTTGTTGGCCTCCTCGCAGGAAGCGCTGCTCTCACGGGCGTCGCTCAAGCGAGCACCAACGATGCCCTCGCACAGATCGCTGAGCTGCGGGCTGAAATTGCAACCCTCAAGGCGAGCAATAACGACCAGTGGCTGACCGAAGAGCGCGCCAACGAAATTCGTGGCGTTGTTCAAGATGTCCTTGCTGATGCGGACACCCGCAGCAGCTTCCAAGGCGCAAACGCGACCTCGGGCTACGACAATGGTTTCTTCATCAGCAGCGCTGATGGCAACTTCCGCCTCAACATCGGTTTCCTCGGCCAGTTCAACTGGGAGATCTCGGACAATGGCGACGACCCCGCGGATTCGGATTTCTCTACACCTGACTTCGTCGTGACCTTCTCGGGCAACGTCGTCGATCAGACGTGGAGCTATGTTGCTGAAATTGCTCGCGATGAAAACACCAACTACGCCCCACTTGACGGTGCTTCAACGGGCTTCCGTCAGCTCACTATGAGCAAGGATTTTGGAAGCGGCTTCTCAGTCACGGGCGGAAACTTCCGCGCTCCGTTCCTGCGCAGTTCGTTGCTCGGCGATGCCAACCAACTTGGCGTCGGCTACAGCGTAGTCGATGACGAATTCTCGAAGGGCTACGTGATGGGCGCGAATCTTGGTTACCAGGCTGACAAGTTCTCAGTCAATGTTGCCTTCGCGAATTCAGACACCGGAACCAACCCCGGCGACGTCTTCGCGCGCGGTGAATTCCTCGCCGCTGGCGACTGGGCTCAGTTTGATAAGGATGTCAGCTTCCGTGGCGAGAGCTTCGGTCTCTTGGTCGGCGGCGCGTACAGCTACAACACTGACGACGACACCAGCAACTGGACCGTCGATGTCACTGCAATGTTCGGCGGATTCTCCGTCGGCGGCGCGTACGTGTACAACGACACCGACGTTACGGGTCTCTCAGTCTTCGGCGACTACATGATCTCCGAAGACATGGACCTCTACATCAACTGGGATGACTTCGGCAGCGACGTTCTCGTGACCGAGGATAACGACCTTGAATTCGGTACCAACTGGTACTTCAACAAGACCGCAACTCGTTGGACCAACCAGGTTGCGATGCCAGTTGAAAGCGACGACACGGATTTCGTGTTCTCCACCCAGCTCCAGATCTCGTTCTAAGTGATCTGATTCTGATCTGATGCTCTGCCACTGCGTTTGATGGCACATCCACAATGACTCGATGGGGCGGCTCTCTCAAGGAGCCGCCCCTTTTCTTTTGTCCTGCACCGCTTGGCGAAGAGGACTAAACTTTCGCCATGCTTGCGATCTGCCTTCTCGCCGCTCTGGGACAGACACCACAAGATTCTGCGCGGTCGACTTCTGCTGTGGATGAATTGGTCAAGCGACTCGATTCGCTTGAGCGCCGCAATATCCAACTCGAACAACAAGTCAGCGATCTGCAATCGGAATCAGGCGAGCGATGGCTTACCGAAGAACGCGCGAGTGAGATACGAACCATCGTCGCTGATGTCGTCGCGGATGCCGACTCGCGCATGAGTTTGCAATCCGATGCGATGACTGCAGGATGGAACGATGGGTTTTTCCTCGCGAGTCCAGATGGACGATTCTTGCTGAAGCTCGGCGGCATGCTTCAGACTCGATTCATTTATAGCTACATCCCCAATGATGGGAGGAGCGGAACCAACTTGTTCTTGGATAGCGACAAGAATGTCAGCGGTTTTGATCTCGGGCAATCTGAGTTGTGGTTCAGCGGTCATGTCTTCAGTCCCGATGTGACATTCGGTTCTCGCATTCAAGTCGCCAATACAAACTCGGTCTATCTGCTCGATCAGAACGCCAATGTCTCAGGCGGCAGTTCGAGCGGCGCGCTGCAAGTCTTAGAAGCGTGGGTGCGACTTGCTCTCGATGATGCGTGGAGCATTCGAGCAGGGCAGTTTCGAATGGCCTACAGCAGAGAATTTCTCGTGCAAGAGCAGTACTACACCGCGGTCGATCGCAGTGTGATCGATTACCACCTCGGCATGGGTTTCACGCAGGGAGTTGAACTTGAGTACGCCGACGCAGAGTCGCGTTTTCGCTGCTCAATCAACGATGGCGCACAAGACTTTACAGGCGGCGGACTCGTTAGTTTTGCAGGTGGACTTGATCCGCTCGGTAAACCATGGAACTACGACGGCGGTGCTCTCTCATTTGCGGCGCGTTATGAAGTGAAGCCGTGGGGAGGGTGGGATCAATTCAAGTCGTTCACAAGTCCAATCGGCGATGAGAGTGGACTGTTGCTTGGAGTGGGTGCGCATTGGCAACAGGCGCAGCCGTACCTCTATCCAAATGTCGATCCGCCGACTGATGGATTGAACTACAACACCTGGATGGCTGTTACGGTTGATGCAACCTACATGATGGGCGGCGCATCGCTCTTTGGTTCGTTCTACTACAACAGCATTGATTCGGAGACTGCGATTCTGAATAACTCAATCGGATTGAGCAGTGATCCAACTGCGGACCTCGGCACTGTTGGAATGTACGGAGCGGTGGTGCAAGGTGCATATTATTTCGACACCGATGTTGAGGGATTTGCACGCTTTGAGTGGGGGAATTACACCGTTGGGCAAGTGCCATCGGCGCCCGCGCAATGGGGTCAGGTTTTGACTCCGAGCAATTGGCTCGGCATTGTTACGGTTGGGGCGAACTGGTACATCGATGGTCAGGATGCAAAGATCACGACCGATCTTGGTTACGCTCTGACTAACGTTGATCCCGTTTGGCAGACTTATCCAGCGGGATGGAGAGCCTCTGGAATGAACGAGTTCGTCTTCCGAACCAAGTTCCAATTGATGTTCTAACGCGAGTGGTGAGAGTGATGTATAGGCGCGATGGCGGAGGCACTGGACTCGGCCTCGCCATCGTGAAGCACATCGCTCGCGTCGATGGTGGTGATGCCGGAGTCGAGAGCACCGTCGGGAAAGGTTCAACCTTCTTTCTGCAACTTCCTGCCGGAAATCCACGAGGTTTGTAGCCGTTCTTGAGTCCAAAGCACGGACCGTTCCAATCCTCTCCGCAACTTCATGGATTCTGAACACAATGTAAACATGGGTCGATGAGGATGCCCCCCGTTCAGTTTCGCTCCTCACTAGAAAGGACTCGGTTCATGAATCTCGCACAAGTCGCATCGTCTCTGATCGTCACTCACACTCTCGTTCTCGCTTCGAGTTTGGGTCAAGCGTCGAACATACCGCCCACTGCAGCTGAGTTTCGTTCACTCGCTGATGAAGTGCAGGCGATGCGCGGTGCAATGGCGCAAGAGAAGTTGGATCATGATGCCGAAGTCGCTGGGCTCCGCGATCAACTCGGTGCGCAGTGGCTCAGCGAAGAACGCGCCGCAGAGATTCGCGGCGTTGTGCACGATGTGCTCGCCGACAGCGACACGCGGCGCAGTTTTCAAGGAGCTGAGGCAACCTCGGGGTATGACTCGAAGAATGGTTTCTTCATCGCGAGTGCTGACGGCAACTTCATGCTCAAGCTCAGCGGCAAATTCCAGTATCGATACGCCTATCGAGATGTTCCTGGATACACGGGCAACAACCCGGGACTCGGGACGGAGAGCGGATTCCAAGTTGGATATGCCAAGTTCTACCAAAGGGGACATATGTTTGATCCCACTTGGCAGTACGAACTTTCGCAGGCCTTTTCGCAGTCATCTGCCAATTTGAAGCTCGAGACAGCGTATGTGCGCAAGGATCTCGGCAATGGACTCACCGTGACCGCGGGCCAGTGGAAGGATCGCGTTGTCTTTGAAGAGTTCACCTCGGATACCAAGCAGCAGTTTGTTAGCCGTTCGGTGGTGACGCATTACTTTGATACGAAGCGAGTCCTCGGACTGGCGACCGGATACACGGGAGATTCATTCCGAGGCTACGCATCGTTCAACAACGGTGGAAATAGCAACGGTACGAGTCCAGCCACTTCGTCGACGACTCCTTCGGATGGCGCATTCAGCGGACGAGCGGACTGGAAGCTCGCGGGTTCCTGGAATGACCTCAACTCATTGATGAGTTTCCGCGGCAGTGAGTTTACGGCGGCCGTTGGTGCGGCAGCTCACTACGAGTGGAATCGCACCTACAAGCTATCCACCGCAGGAGTGAATGGTACGGCGAACAACTTCCTCTTTACTGCCGACCTCAATCTTCGTTTCGGAGGCGCGAGTGTTCTTGGCGCGTTCTACTTGAGTCAAGCTGACTTTGGCGCAGGGGTGACACCAGCAGCCACGGGCATCCTTGTTCAGGGCGGATACTTCGTCTGTGATGATGTCGAAGCCGTTGCCAACTGGCAGTTCGTCAACGTTGATTCGAACGGTTCGTCGAGTGAGACCACCTTTGCAGACCAAGAGTTCTGGATCGCCACACTCGGCGTGAACTACTACCTCGACAAGAACAACTTGAAGTTTCAGGTCGATGGAGGCTGGTCGAATGGCGCAATCCTCTTCACGAATGGCGTGTACGGCGACTCGACCGTCAGCACCGACTGGGTTCCAGACAGCAGTGACGAAACGCAGGTCGTGATTCGCGCTGCAGTGCAGATGTTGTTCTAAATCAGCGGAAAAACGCTAGGATGCGCCGTTTCTATGAGGCATCCATGCGGCTCGATGTTCCGGTCTCCTCGCGTTGCAGAGGGGTCGGGTGCCGTATGCGTCGACTCGTTGAACATGGCGGTGCATCGCGTGGAGGTGCGCGTCTTGGAAGGATTGCCCGACCCGCGCGGCAGGGCACTCACTCGTCAATTGAATTCCACAGGAACGGCGGGATCCATCACCACCGCCGCGGTCTACTTGATCGAAGGCGAACTGGATGATGCAGAACTTTCGCGTGCTGCGAAGAACCTCCTTGCTGACTCGGTGAGCCAATGCGCCGTGATTTGGAATCCGAGTACGGCACGAAGCACGCCTGGTGTGGTGTTGGAAGTGCATCCACTCTCGGGCGTGACCGATCCAGCGGCTGAGAGTGTGCAAGAAGCGATCGCCGTCTTGATCGGCAAGCGCGTCTCGGTGCGCACGGGTGTCCGACTTGATTTTGCCGGAGTCGATCTATCCACGGCGAAGCGATTCGTCGAACGCTTTGTGGCGAATACAGTGATTCAGGCAGTGCACGAAGGACCATTCTGCCCCACTTCGTTTCCGCACGGTCATTCATACGCGCTTCAGATTCTGGAAGTACCACTTCGTGACTTGGACAGCGCTTCCCTTGAGCGACTCTCTCGCGAAGCGCATCTCTTCCTGTCGCTCGATGAGATGAAGGCGATCCAAGATGAGTATCGGCGGCTTGGTCGGGAGCCCCGCGAGATCGAACTCGAGACGCTTGCACAAACGTGGAGCGAGCACTGTGTCCACAAGACACTGAAGGCGCAAATCGCTTATTCCGAACCGAGCGGCGCAGGTCAGGGGCCGTCCCTGCTCACGAATACCAAGGGGCGAGTCGGTCATTCGATGCGAGGGAACGAACTCCACATCGACAACTTGTTGAAGTCGACGATTGCTGCGGCGACGAATTCGCTCATTGGACGAATTGATCCTCCGCGTAGTGCAGGGTGGACGCGCGAGAATCCTCCCATCGATTGGTGCTTGAGCGTGTTCGTTGACAATGCAGGAGTCATTGCCTTTGATGACGACAATGCCGTCTGCTTCAAGGTTGAAACGCACAATCGTCCAAGCGCGATTGAGCCCTACGGCGGAGCGGCGACAGGGATTGGTGGATGCATTCGTGATGTCATGGGAACCGGCATGGCCGCAAAGCCCATTGCATCGACCGATGTGTTCTGCGTCGCGCCTTCCGATATGCCCGAACACGCTGTGCCTCGCGGATGTCTTCATCCCAAGCGTGTGTTGTCGCAAATTGTGGCGGGGGTGCGCGACTATGGAAACCGCATGGGTATTCCCACGGTGAACGGTGGCGTTTCATTCGATGAAAGACATGTTGGAAATCCACTCGTCTACTGCGGCGTCGTGGGTGTCCTTCCACGGCATCTCGTTCATGGAGACCCGCGCGCGGGCGATTCGATTGTGGCACTCGGTGGTCGTACTGGTCGCGACGGCATTCACGGCGCCACATTCTCGAGCGCAGAGGTTGAGCATGGTCATGCGAGTGAGTTTTCGCATGCGGTGCAGATTGGCAATGCCATCACGGAAAAACGCATGCTTGATGCGATCCTTGAGGCGCGCGATCAACCGAGTGGTCCTCTCTACAACGCGATTACCGATTGCGGTGCGGGTGGATTCTCAAGCGCGGTTGGCGAAATGGGAAAGACACTCGGCGCGACTGTTCATCTTGATCGAGCACCATTGAAGTACGCGGGGCTCTCTCCCACCGAAGTGTGGATCAGCGAGGCGCAAGAGCGCATGGTGCTCTCGGTGAGCACGTCGTCACTGTCGGCTCTGCGCACGATTTGCGAATCACATGGCTGTGAGATGTCTAACCTGGGCACCTTTGGATCCGACAACGGATCAATCCGATTGCTCTGGCACGGTACCGAGGTCGGTGCGCTCGACATCGCCTTCTTGCATGACGGAGTACCCGACCCATCGCGCAAGGCAGTGTGGGATCCCGTCTACAACGCCCAGTTCGCGCAGGCAGGTTCGCATCAAGAGGCAGGACCAGGAATTCTCGGAACACTTCGCACACTGCTCGCCCATCCCAATGTGGCAAGCAAGGGGTGGATCATTCGTCAATACGACCATGAAGTGCAGGGTGGCACGATGATCAAGCCACTCCATGGACCGCAAGCTGGGCCTGGCGATGCGGCGGTGGTGCGTCCGGTTCCATCTTCAACGCGCGGACTAGCGATCGGCAACGGACTCGCCACTGGACTCGCTGCGGATCCGTACATCATGACTCTTGCAGCGATCGATGAATGTGTGCGCAACCTCGTCTGTGTGGGCACTGATCCATCGCGCATTGCCATACTCGATAATTTCTGTTGGGCGAGTTGTGATGACCCAAGAAATCTCGGAGGACTTGTGCGCGCGGCAGAAGCATGTTTCGATGGAGCCATCGCGTACCGCACACCATTCATCAGCGGCAAGGACAGTCTCAAGAATCAATTCCGAACCGAGTCTGGTGAATTGATTCAGATCCCGCCGACATTGCTGATTTCTGGTTTTGGAATTGTTCACGACATCGAACACGCCTGCACGATGGATGCGAAGGAGGCGGGATCGAAACTCATCCTCGTGGGTATGACTCAAGCGGGAATGGGCGGAAGCATCCGCGCCACACTGGTTGGCGGAAGTGCTCTGGATGAACAGTTGCCCGTGTGCGATCTCGTGCATGGTCCTGCGAATGCTCAGGCGGTTGCATCACTCATTGCGCGTGGACTCGTCCGAAGCGCCCATGACTGCAGTGAGGGAGGAGTGCTCGTGGCCGCGGCAGAGATGGCCTTCTCTGGAGGACTTGGAGCATGCATCGACCTTTCCCTCATTCCGCACGAATCGGGAGCATCCGTCGAAGCATGCGCCTTTGGAGAGTCTCCATCTCGATACCTGCTCGAAGTGCGTGAGAGTGACCTCGCGGAAGTGCGTGACGCGCTCAAGTCCGTCGCTCACGCTGTCATCGGCACACTGACCGCAGAACCAGCGTTTGAGTGTCAAGGCTCGGTGGTTTCGATCGTAACACTTCAGCGGGCATGGGATAGCCAGTCAGAGGCGTGGTCATGATGCGCGCTCTCGTGATCACCGCACCAGGGATCAACTGCGACCGCGAACTCGCCGAAGCGTTCGAGGGTGTGGGAGCGCGCACCGACAGCGTCTTACTTGAAACACTGCGGCGCGAACCATCCCGCATTGATCAGTATCAGTTGATTGGACTTCCAGGCGGATTCTCGTATGGAGACGACATCGCCGCGGGGCGAATCATGGCAGCACTCATGCGCCGTGAGGTGTATCCCGCTCTTCGTGAAGCCATCGCACGCGGCGTTCCGATGATCTGTCCTTGCAATGGTTTCCAGATTGCTGTGCAAGCAGGACTTCTTCCGGGTCCCCATCAGGGCGAAGGATGGCCAGTCCAGCCCGCTGATTCAACCATCGCGCTCGCCCAAAACGAGAAGGCGCGTTTTTTCGATGGGTGGACGCGCATTGAGGTTCCATCCAATACTCGTTGCGTGTGGACCGCTGGACTCGATTGCTCTGGTGATGATGCACTCTTGCCGTCGGCGCACGGCGAAGGACGATTCGTCACGAGCCAAGCGGTACTCGATCGACTCGATGCGAATGGACAGATCGCACTGCGCTATAGCAGTGACGACAATTTCAACGGGTCGATGGGCGCTGTGGCGGGGATTTGCGATTCAACGGGATTGATCTTCGGATTGATGCCACACCCTGAACGTTCATTGCACTGGATGCAACATCCTTGGTGGACTCGCGTGGACCCAAGAGTGCGAAGTGCTCGAGAACCACTCGGTCGACGCATGTTCCAAGCCGCACTGAATCATGTTCGCGGTGCGTGTGTTGGAAACTGACTCCCGCGAGTCAGTTTCTGTGACGGACTTCATCCTCGAGCCGCTTCTGCCGATCCAGAATCTGGTAGTGGATGAGCACGATGGTTCCCGAGTTCCAAGCGAGGAATCCCGCGGTAATGACAATCGTCGCGAAAGTCGCCAACGCGAGAAGTGCAGAGCATGTGACTCCATCGATGCCGACTGGTTGGCGATTGACGAGGGCGAAGAAACATTGCAGGAAGGCCAATGCGGTCGCTCCGATGCCACACAACGCCGCACAGCGAAGTGATTGTCCAAGCGCATCGAATTGCAGCCACCTTGCATACGAGGCGAGAACGAGCGAGAGAGCAGCCATCGAGAGCATCGCGACCATGAGCAACACCGCGCCCACCACGCTGACCACGATCTCGATGACGGCCCACGGCGTGGATGTATTGGGTGGAAGTGTTTTCGAGAGCAACAACACGGGCACGACAGCAATCCACACGAAACCACCCAGGCGCGCGAAGCGTCGGATTGCATTCGAAGAAGACAACCGAGGCTCTTCACTCGCCGCCGCAGGAATGCACTCTCCAAGAAACCAGTGCATGGAGCCCACGCACAGTGCCGCCGCCACAAAAAAGATCATTGCAGCAAGTGAAGTGTCGATCGAGAGTGTTATGGCGACGCACACTATGGCCGCAGAGGCGGAGACGAATCCGATCCACAACCGCACAGACAACCACCACACTGCATGGGTGGCATTTCAGATGGTTGGGCAAAATGTGATTCCTTGATCGATCGTCTGTGACTCTGTCCGCACTCTGGGCACGGTGCAGATGGATCAATGCCTGTGCGTGGATATCCGCAGGAGATGCACCGCAGCGCACTCGGAAGCGAGCGGTTCATTCCATGGTCCCCGCCGCGGCGAGCAACTGAAGAATCTGTGCGGGCGTGAGGACTTCAGGTCGCAACATGGGATCGATGCCACTCGGAAATGGGAAACTTCTTCCGAGGATGGATCCAATTTGTTTTCTTCGCTTACAAAAGAGTGTGTGAAGAAAGGGCGAGAGCGCAGCCATGTCCACCTCTGGGCGTGGTTGAATGGGTTCGATCGCGACCATCGCACTTCGCACTTCAGGCGCAGGCCAAAAGCAACTGGGCGGCAATGACGCGACCATTTCGACACGCGCCAGAATCGACATCGTGACAGAGATTGGTCCCCACGCATCGCCTCCCGGGAGCGCAGCGAGGCGGTCACCGACTTCGCGTTGAATCGTGACATACTGACCCCTGCACGAGGGATAGTCGCAGAGCAAGTTCGCCATGACCGAAGTCGCCACTTGATAGGGAAGATTCGCGACGAGTGTGACTGGTTCGTCACCGATTGCCGCAACAATGGCCGGTGACATCGCATGCTTTCCATCGAGGCAATCGCCCTCGATGAGTGTCACACGATCCCCGAGTCGTTGGCGGACAATGGCACACATGTCTCGGTCGATCTCGCAGGCGATGACTCGACATCCGCGTTCCACAAGCGGTTCGGTCAGCGCACCTGTGCCTGGTCCGATCTCGAGGACAAGGTCTCCGCGTTGAACACCGCTTCGATCAATGAGTCGATTCAGCAGATTGTGGTCGTGCAAAAAGTTCTGCCCGAATCGATGCCGCGGACGGAGTCCTCGCTCAGCAAGGAGTGCTTTGATCTCAGTGAGCGATTGCACGGGCGATGCGATCAGAACCAAGGGCGCTTGCGCACCATGTACATTTCATAAAACTGATCGTCGGTCTTCGTCAGATAGAAGATGCCTTCGATGAGTCCGATGATGGCCATCACGCCTGCAGAGAGTCCGCAGGTTGGAATCCATGCAAGAAGCGAGACGAGGATCATGGTGAGTCCAGCGCCCGTGTATCCAAGAATGAACTTGTGAATGCCGAGGAATCCAAGAATGATTCCAAGAACACCGGCTGCAATTTTCTTGCCAGATGCCTCAGCGCGCCTTGGGTCGATTGGGTCGATGTTGTTGCTTGGTGCCATGTCCATTGGAATCTCATCTTGGTGTAGTCACTTTACCGAGCAGTCGCCTCGGCGCGTACTTCTCGAAGGACAGTGACCTTGATTTCTCCGGGGAATGTCAATTCCTCTCCGACACGTTTGGCGATGCGCGTTGCCGTGGCAAAGGCGAGCGCATCGTCACTTTGTGCAGCGTCGATAATGACTCGGATTTCGCGTCCCGCTTGGATGGCGAACGCTTCGGTCACATGCGGTTGCTCAAGAGCAATGCTCTCGAGTTGCTTGAGTCGTTTGACATACTGCTCCATGCTGTCTCTGCGCGCCCCTGGTCGCGCACCCGAGAGTGCATCGGCGGCCATGACGATTGGCGTATAGGGAGTGGTGGATGGAATGTCGGCGTGGTGTCCTGCCACAGCATTGAGAACCGCCTCGGAACGTTCACCGTTGTTCTGAAGGAACTCCGCCCCGATCGCTGGATGCGTCCCCGTGACTTCATGGTCCATCGCCTTGCCGATATCGTGGAGCAGTCCGCAACGACGCGCAAGGTCACCATCGAGTCCCAATTGATCAGCGATGATTTGGCAGAAGAACGCGACTTCGATGGAGTGACGCAAAACATTTTGCCCATAGCTCGTGCGAAACGAGAGTCGACCGAGCGCTTCGATGACGCGCTGGTTGAGTCCTCGCACATCGGCCTCGATCGCCGCTTCGTTTCCGGCTCGAAGGATGCGCGCGCCCATATCGCGCTTCGTGGACTCGACGACTTCTTCGATGCGCCCTGGATGAATGCGACCATCAGCGAGCAGCGTTTGGAGCGCCTCGGCGGCGATGGTCTGACGCACCTTGTCGAATGAACTCACTGTAATAAGGCCAGGCGTGTCATCGATGAGGACATCCACTCCTGTCGCCTTCTCAAGGGCTCGGATGTTGCGGCCTTCTCGCCCAATGAGTCGCCCCTTGAGATCTTCACTTTGAATCTTGACGGCGCGAACTGTGTTTTCCGCCACGATCTCGCCCGAATATCGTTGAATCGCGGCGAGTGTGATCTCCCGTGCTTCGTCGCCTGCGCGCGCGCTGGCGGTTTCGATGATTGATCGAGCGAGTTCTTGTCCATCATGTTCGTAAGCGATGCGCACTTCGGCGAGGTGCTGCTCTCGCGCCGCCTCTCTCGTCAGTCCGCTGATTTGTTCAAGACGGAGACGCGCTCGTTCTGCCGCTGCCAGTGCGTCATTCTTTGCATCTTCGACTGCCTTTCGCACCTCGGCGCGAGCCGCCTCGGTCGCCGTCTTCGCCGTCTCGAGTGTTTGTTCGCGCTCGTCGAGCCGTGTCTCTCTCTGCGAAATCCGCTCGAGTCTCTGATCAAGCGTGGTCTGAAGTTGTTGCGAGCGAGCCTGAACCTCTTTGAAGGTGGACATCGCCTCAGCAACATCACTATCCGTCTTGGCACGGCGCTCGGTGGCCGCGCGCTCCGCCTTGAGTTGGATGTCCTTCGCCGCAGCCTCAGCTCGGAGGAGCGCATCCTTCGAGAGAGCGTCTGCCCGCGCAGTCGCCTCGGCAATCGATCGCTCACTTTCGTTGCGCGTTCGCTGCGCTGCTCGAGCAGCCATGATGCCCGATGCGATCGCGACGGCGACCCCAATGACGAGTAAGACGATTCCGACTACCGATCCAGTCGTCCACGAATCCGTTGAATTGGCGAGAGAGTCCATACCGAGAAGTCCTCGATGAGGGCTGGAGTCAGTCCCAGCACAAACTTGTTGAAGGACGCAGGGCGTCCGATAAGTGGTTGAGTTCTTCCTTTCGGTCGAACACACCCATACTAGTCCTTCCTCTTCTATTCTTGCACCATGCCGCCCGTCCTGACGGCCATTCTTAGACTACTTCCGACGAATCCCATCGTTCTTCGAATCGTGCAGGGGGGATCTCGTCGCCAACGGCATGTCCTTATTCGCGGCGGTTTTCTGGGCGGATTGATCGTGGTGCTGCTTTTTGGCATGGTGGGACCCACTGGATCCATTCGTGAAATCGCACAAAACGGCGCGAACGCATTCACGGTGGTCGCCTACGGGCAAGTGCTTTTCATCTGCCTCCTCACGCCGATTTTTATGGCGGGGGCCATCGCGCAAGAGGCCGAACCCAAGACATGGGAGATCTTGCTCTCGACCCCGCTGAGCGGCACGCAAATCGTGTTGGGCAATTTATTCGGGCGACTTTTCTTCGTTGCAGCACTGGTCATCAGCGCGTTTGGACTCTTCGCTGTTCTGCAATCACTCGGAGGCGTTCCTCCGTCCGCGATCATTGCATGCGATGGCATCGCGCTCGCGACGGCACTTCTTCTTGGTTCGATCGCGATCGCCCTGAGCTTGACTCGATTCGCAGGACGCAAAGCAGTCCTCGTCTTCTACGCATCGGTCGTGGGATCGCTCGTGTTGACCTACGCGGCCGACCTCGTCCTTCGCACTCCACTTGGCGTTGGATCGAGCGCTTCGGCAACCACAATCCTGACACCACTCAATCCACTCCTCGCCCTCGAAAGTGTGTTGCAATCGTCGTCGTATTCGCCGCGCGAAGCCGTCGAGTCCGTGTGGATCGTGCGCGCATGGCTTGAGTCTCCCGCCATGATGTACGGATTGCTCTGCGTTCTTGCGAGTGTCACACTCATCGGTTGCTCACTCGTGTGGGTTCGTACAGCGGGACAGTCGCAACTTGGTTCGCTCGGACGCACGCGCTCCGCACAGATTCGAGCCGCGCGACATGTCGGCACCAACCCCATCGCATGGAGAGAGTTGCACTTGCGCGGACAGCAGCTCGGCGTCGTCATCGCTCGATGGACGTTTGTCTCGATTGGATGCATCGTCGCACTCATTCCGCCCATCTTGCATCTTCGTGGATCCATCGACGCGGCCACATTGCAGTTGGCGGTCGCAGCGATCGTTGGAGCCGAGACGGTCATTGTCGTGCTGATTGCGCTGAATACTGCAGGAACAGCGGTGACGAGCGAACGAGAAGATGGATCACTGGACATCCTTCTCACCACACCCATTCAGCCGGGCGCGTATCTCGGCGGCAAACTCGTCGGGCTCATCCGCTATCTGATTCCCCTCGCGCTCGTGCCAACTCTCACGCTCGCCATCTCTGCGCTCTATGTGCTCGTCGACGGACTCGGTGAGGGATCGGGTGCGGTGTCTGTCACGATGGCGACCACAGCGCAAGGCGTGCTCGTGGTGCCAGCCATTCTTCCTGAATCGATGATTGAATTCCCACTCGTGCTTCTTGCATTCCTTTCGGTGACGGTGATGACGGGACTCACGATGAGCGTGCGCAGTCGCGGAACCATTGCCTCAGTACTTTTCGCAGGATTCATCGTGGTCGGACTCGGATCACTTCTTGGTTTGTGCGGAAGCGGAATGTCCAGCCTTTCATCACTCGTCGGAGGATTCGCCGCGCCGTTCACTCCGGTCACACTGCTCTTGGCATCGGTACGCCCCGAGCAATTCCTCCTCCAAACAGCGACTGATCAATCCCACATCCAGAGTGCGAGATGGTCACTCGCGATCGGGACCACTGTCGCGGTGGCGGCATACATCGGAGTGACATGGTCGATGCATCTCGCTCTTCGAAAGCAGTTCATGTTCACGGTGCGTCGCCTCGCTGGACAAGCGTGAGTGGCGAGTGAACGGTTCGGAAGCGCACTGTTTTCGATAGACTCCGTGGCTCCTGAGGAGCCGCATTATGTCTACGTCCATCTCGTGCCCGTTCGATTCAATCGCCACACTCGCCACGCCACTCGGCTCGAAGAAATACGCGAGTCTGGAGTCGCTGCGCGAGTTCACGAACCTCGATCGGTTGCCGTATTCCATCAAAGTTCTTCTCGAAGCGTGTCTTCGCCACTGCGATGGACACCTCGTCACAGAAGCGCATGTCCGAGCGATCTGCGAGTACGACGCGAAGAATGTCGGCGAGGTTGAAATCCCATTCATGCCTGGGCGCGTTGTCTTGCAAGACTTCACCGGAGTTCCATGTGTCGTCGATCTCGCAGCGATGCGAACGGCGATGAGCCGACTTGGCGGAGATCCAAACCGTGTCAATCCGCTCGTCCCATGCGATCTCGTCATTGACCATTCAGTCCAGGTCGATGCGTTCGGATCCGCCGCCGCACTCACGATCAATAGCCGGCACGAATTCGAGCGGAACTCCGAGCGGTATGAGTTCTTGAAGTGGGGGCAGGGCGCCTTCCGCAATTTCAGCGTGGTGCCTCCGGCCACCGGAATCGTGCACCAAGTCAACCTTGAACACCTTGCCAAAGTGGTGTGGGAAAAGGATGGAGTCCTCTATCCAGATAGTCTCGTTGGAACCGACAGTCACACGACGATGGTGAACGGACTTGGCATTGTTGGATGGGGCGTTGGCGGAATCGAAGCCGAAGCAGTCATGCTCGGACAACCGATCTCGATGCTTCTTCCGGAAGTCGTCGGCATGCGACTCACCGGTGTACTTCCAGAGGGGACAACGGCAACGGATCTTGTTTTGCGTGTGACACAAGTGTTGCGCGCGTACGGCGTCGTCAACAAGTTCGTCGAGTTTTACGGGCCTGGACTTGCCGCACTCAGTCTTGCGAATCGTGCGACCATCGCGAACATGGCTCCCGAATACGGAGCCACGATTGGTTTCTTCCCTGTCGATGAACAGACTCTCGCGTATATGCGACTCACTGGGCGGAGCGAAGGACTCGTGAAGACGGTGGAACAGTATTGCCGCGCTCAAGGTTTGTGGCGTGATGACAGCCATGAGATTGAGTTCTCAGCAACGATTGATCTCGACCTCGCCACGATTGAGCCATCTCTTGCAGGACCAAGCCGCCCACAGGATCGAGTCGCATTGAAGTCGATGAAGTCAGCGTGGACGAAGGCGTATCCGAATGCGAAGAGCGTGTCCATTCATCACGATGGACAACAGTCCGAACTCAAAGATGGATCGGTCGTCATCGCTGCCATCACGAGCTGCACGAACACAAGCAATCCAGAAGTGATGCTGGGCGCAGGACTCCTCGCGCGCAAGGCAGTTGAGCGCGGACTCACACGGAAGCCTTGGGTCAAGAGTTCACTCGCCCCAGGATCAAAGGTGGTCACCGAATATCTCACCGATGCTGGTTGCATGCCCGCGCTCGAAGCACTCGGCTTCTATGTTGTTGGTTACGGCTGCACGACCTGCATCGGCAATTCTGGACCGCTTCCAGATTACATCGGTGCCGCCATTGCGCAAGGAGAACTCTCGGTCGCGAGTGTGCTCTCTGGCAACCGAAATTTCGAGGCGCGTATTCATCAGGATGTCAGAGCGAATTTCCTCGCGAGCCCCGCGCTTGTTGTGGCGTATGCGATCGCAGGAACAGTCGACATCGATATGACCCAAGAGCCGCTCGGAACAGACCGCGCTGGAAACCCCGTCTTTTTGCGGGATATTTGGCCAAGCCAGAGCGAAGTGCAGGCAGTGGTCACCAAGAGCGTGCTGCGTTCGCAGTTCGAGCGTGAGTACTCCAATGTCCTCGAAGGCAGCAAGGAGTGGCGCGATATCGTGGTCCACGGAGGCGAGATGTATTCGTGGAATGCATCCAGTACCTACATTCAAGAGCCTCCGTTTTTCAAGATGATGACAGTGGACGCGCCGACCGAGATCGCATCCATTCGAGCGGCACGCGTTCTCGCCATGCTGGGCGATTCGGTCACGACGGATCACATCTCGCCCGCTGGCAATATCAAGACCAATTCTCCTGCGGGGAGTTACTTGCAAGAGCATGGTGTTCCTGTTTCGCTCTTCAATTCGTATGGTTCAAGACGTGGCAATGACCGTGTGATGACGCGCGGCACATTCGCCAATATCCGAATCAAGAATGAACTCGCTCCAGGAACGACCGGCGGAGTGACCACCGACTTCACCGATGGCGTTGTGAAACCAATCTACGACGCAAGTGTTCGCTATCAGGCGCAGTCCATTCCTCTCATTGTCATCGCAGGGAAGGATTACGGCATGGGATCGAGTCGCGATTGGGCTGCCAAGGGAACACTCCTGCTCGGAGTCAAAGCCGTCATCGCAGAGAGTTTTGAACGCATTCACCGCTCGAATCTCGTTGGCATGGGTGTCTTGCCGTTGACTTTCCAAGTCGGACAATCTCGTCAATCACTTGGACTTCGCGGAGATGAATCCTTTGACATCGAAGTTCCCGCGGATCTCAAGCCTCGCCAGATGCTCACGGTGACGGCGCATCGAACGGACCAGTCCGCAACGGTCTTCCAAGCACTCTGCCGCATCGATACCCCCGTCGAGATCAACTACATGCGAAACGGCGGCATCCTGCAAACGGTGCTGCGACGCATGGCCAGCGGGCGCTGATTCGCGCGCCTTTTCGCTTGTGTTTTCGATGGGAGATCGCACGAAGCGATAATGCGGGTGAGTGGATCAGTTGAGCAAGCGAGCGATTTTGTCGGGCGTCCGCCATACTGGGCGCGCGCTCATCGACTCGATTTTTGGTGTGACGGGCATTGAACGAAACACTCGGCGCAACGAGCCCATCGTCGAACCGAAACAACGATGCACTCGCTGCGGAACGCTCTGCGAAGCGAGTCTTGCTCCGGGACATGTCTGCCAAAGATCACTGAGTCCGATTGCAACGGTCCTGTGCGCCGCTTCCCATGAGGGAGATGCGAGGCGTCTCCTTCTTGAAGCAAAGCATCGGCAAGATTCCGAAGCGATCAACTGGTTTCTCGATCAAATGGTTGCAATGCTCTTGGTCCATCCAACGATCCCACTCGGATCGAACTGCGGCATTGTGCCGATCCCGTCACGCATTCTTCGCACACTTTCTCGCGGTGGATCGCACACCCAATACTGGGCACGGCACATCGCTCGCGAAACTGGATCGGTGTACCTTCCGATTCTGACGCCGATTTCCAGCCAGGGGCAACTCGGAAGGGGGCGTGTCGATCGTCTCAATGATGTTGAGAATCGGTTTGCAACGCGTGGTATCGCGGTGCCGGTCCACATGACCAGTGTGCTTCTGGTCGATGATGTCCTGACCACGGGCGCGACGCTGCGGTCTGCGGCCATGCAGATCGATGGAATGCGACCTTGTCCGGGTGGAATCCATGCGATTGCCGCGACAGAACAGGCGCGGCTTCTTCGATCTTGATTACGATTCTTTCGTGAACGATTTCCCCACAGTTGCCCCTTCGACTGCGTCAGAGGGATATCAGTTTCGCGAGTGGACTGAAGCACCAGCGATTACCGCCGCATATGTTTGGCCAGTTGTCGTTGAGCTGCTTCATTGTTTGCCAGAGGGCGCATCCATTCTCGATGCAGGATGCGGAAACGGAGCGTTTTGCGCGCACCTCGCGACAGGCACATACAAAGTCACTGGAGTCGATCTCTCTGATTCGGGAATCGCTTTGGCGAAAGCACGGAACTCGAAAGCGCTGTTTTTCCAGAAGTCTCTGTACGACAGTTTTCGAGATGTGAAATCGGATGGCTTCGATGCCATCGTGACACTCGAAGTCATCGAGCACCTCTACGATGCAAAGGCATTCGCTGCCAACATCGCCGCATCGCTGCGGCCTGGTGGAACGCTCGTTTTGAGCACGCCGTACCACGGCTGGTTGAAGAATGTCGTCCTCGCCGTGTCGGGCAAAATGGATCGTCACTGGCACCCTGAACGCGCCGGCGGACACATCAAGTTTTGGAGTCGTGCGTCGATCACAGCGCTCCTGCGAGAAGAGGGTTTGACCGTGACCCATTTCAGGGGCGGTGGTCGGTTGCCGTGGCTCTGGAAATCGATGATCATTCTGGCGCGCAAGGGCAGTTGACCCCCCCCAGACCGCTTTGCGCGCTCTCGCAACGGGTTTTTCGTGGTGGATGATGTGTTGACAACAGGTCAGCGAACCAATCGGTCCACGCAAGTGACAGGCATCCAACGAGATCCGTTTCGAGTTCGTCACGCCAAAAACACCTTCAAGATGAGACGTAACGCTCTGTAAATGCAAGGATTGTGCACGCGCTTCCTGGATCCGGGTGGAAGGAACCTTGGGCCACCCGAAACGACTCTCCCCTCGAGATCTTTGCGCCCCCTTGACATTCGCGCTGATTTCTGTAGACTGCTCGATCTCGCCATATTTTTGGCGGGCGTCTTGTTGCCTGACCTTGGTCAGCCGCGGGACGATCTCTGACAACCGAGCCGTTGGATAAGCGCTACGAGAATGTGACCGCTTTATGGATCCGGATCGCTCCGACCATGAAGTGGACATCCCCCGGATGACAGCATCCGGTGCGGACATTCTCGAGCGACGCCAAGTGACGGTCAATTCGAAATCGTTCAGTCATCTGTAAAAGGGTGATTGGCGAGAATGTTTGCAAAACGAGCTTCGGCTCGCACCATTCGATATGGTGGAAATAGTCGACCGATCCATCGTTTTACGGTGGATCGCCAGGCAAAGCTTCTTTAGAAGACAACGGGCTTCGGCCTGTAAAATTTAATTGAAGAGTTTGATCCTGGCTCAGATTGAACGCTGGCGGCATAGCTAAAACATGCAAGTCGAGCGAAGCAGTAGCAATACTGACTTAGCGGCGAAAGGGTGAGGAATACATTTCTACGTACCCCGAGGTCGAGGATAGCCATGGGAAACTGTGGGTAATACTCGATGTGGTCCGAAAGGATCAAAGGTTTACCGCCTTGGGAGCGGGGAATGTCCTATCAGGTAGTTGGTGAGGTAATGGCTCACCAAGCCGTAGACGGGTAGCAGGTGTGAGAGCACGGCCTGCCACATCGAAACTGAGACACTGTTCGGACTCCTACGG